>NZ_JBHVWW010000088.1:0-31794 GCF_042882025.1 Kitasatospora sp. NPDC058243 | reverse complement strand
CCGCGTTGTCGTCGGTCGCCGATGGCCCCCAGCCTCCGGCCGGGAGGTGCCCCCACCGCATGGACTCCCTCCTCCGCCTTGCGATGCACGCACCCAGACGCCACACGCCGATCCGACGCGAATTGTCAGACATGCCCTGGCTTCCCCGTCCGGAACCCCGCATTGCCGTGTTCCTGCCAGTTTCGACCGGCAGGGTCGGGCCCCTCCTGTCGCGACGCCTTCGGGGCCACCCTCGGTGCTCCCCGACCTGTCAGTGGAGGAGTCTGATGAAGCGTCAATTCGGCAGATTCATCGTGTTGTTGGCCGCACTGGTGCTCGGCACCGGCGCGCTGGTGCTGCCCGCCGCCGCCTCGCCCGCACCCTCGGCGCCGTCGCCGGGCGTGGTCGGCGGCACGCGGGCGGCGCAGGGCGAGTTCCCGTTCGTGGTGCGGCTCTCGATGGGCTGCGGCGGCGCGCTCTACACCCCGCAGATCGTGCTCACCGCCGCCCACTGCGTCAACGGCACCGGTGCCGACACCAGCATCACCGCGACCGCCGGCGCGGTCGACCTGCGCAGCGGCAGCGCGGTCAAGGTCCGCTCGACGTACGTGTACCAGGCGCCCGGCTTCTCCGGCGCGGAGAGCGGCGACGACTGGGCGCTGATCAAGCTGGCCTCGCCGGTCGGCGGCAGCCAGGTGAGCACGCTGCCGACCACCGACTCCACCGCCTACGACAGCGGCACCTTCACCATCATGGGCTGGGGCGCCGCGACCGAGGGCGGCGCGCAGCAGCGCTACCTGCTCAAGGCCACCGTGCCGTTCGTCGACGACGCCGCCTGCGCCAACGCCTACCCGGGCCTGAACAGCGCGGCCTCGCTCTGCGCGGGCTACGTCGACCAGGGCGGCGTCGACACCTGCCAGGGCGACTCCGGCGGGCCGATGGTCCACCGGGACGCGGCCGGCCGCTGGGTCCAGGTCGGCATCGTCAGCTGGGGCAACGGCTGCGCCCGGCCCGGCTACCCGGGCGTCTACACCAAGGTCAGCACCTACGCGGCCGACATCGCCTCGGCGGCGGCCGGGCTCTGACGCCGACCGCCGAAGAACCGAAGAACGAAGAACCGAAGAGCCGGAGCGCCCGGAGAATCCCCACCGGGCGCTCCGGCGCGTCCGCCGTCAGCGGTCAGCGGTCAGCGGTCAGCGGTCAGCGGTCAGCCGTCAGCCGTCAGCCGTCAGCCGTCCGCCGGGGGCCGGTGCGCCGTCGAGCCGCCCAGCCAGGCCCGGGCCCGGCGCCGCTCGTAGGCGATCCGGCCGGTGGCGTCCGGCGGCAGCCGGGAGAGGACGGCGGCCGCGGCCTCGTGGCGCCCGGCCCGGGCGTACGCCCCGGCGAGGCGGCCGGCGACCAGGGCGTGGTCGTGCGGGTGGGCGGCCTGGTCCAGGCGCCCCAGGGCGGCGCCCAGGTGGGCCACCGCCGCGTGCGCGTGGGCGGTGCGGCCGGTGCGGACGGCGAGGTCCCGGTGGCAGGTGCCGTGGGCGACGCCCAGCACCAGGGCCGCTCGGGCGGCCCCGGGCACCGGCTCGCCGGCCCGCAGGGCGGCCTCGGTCAGCCGTTCGGCGTCCGCCATCGCCCGCCACGTCTCGGGCGCCGCGCCGGCCAGCGCGTGGGCGTGCGCCTGGGCGAGGGCGGCCCAGGCCCGCAGGCCGGGCAGGGTGCGGGCGGTGGCGTGGGCGGCCTCGGCCAGGGCGAGCGCGGTGGCCGGGTCGCCGCTCCACCAGTGCAGGGTGCTCTGCCGGGCGAGCAGGGCGGCCGCGGTCGGCTGGTCGTCGGCGGCGCGGGCCCATTCCAGTCCGGCCGCGTACCAGCCGAGCGCGCGGGTGCGGCGGTCCCCCTCGAAGTGGGCCCAGCCCGCGAGTTCGGCGTAGCGGGCGGCGAGCGAGCGGACGGCGGGGGCGGTTTCGCGCGGGGCGGCGTGCTGCCAGGCGGCCAGGGTGCGGGCGTGGTGTTCGAGGACGGTGGCCAGCTGTTCGCCGCCGGTGTGGGCGGCGGCCGCGCGGTAGACGTCGAGCAGGTGGCCGAGCACGGCGAAGGTGGCGGCGTCCGGTCGGCCCGTCGGGGGCCCTGTGCCGCTCTCGCCGAGGGGCGGCAGGGCGGGGGCGGCGAGTTCGCCGAGGTGTTCCCGCTCCTGCCGGACGGGCTGCCACAGGGCGGCCAACTCGCCTCCGGTGAGCAGGAGTTCGTCGGCCCGGGCGGGGAGCCCCGGCGGTGGCCAGCGGCGGGCGTTCTCCACTCGGCTGATCAGTGAGTTGTGGTAGCCGAGCAGGCGGCCGAGTTCGGCCTGGCTGAGTCCGCGGGCCTCGCGCCAGTGGCGCAGCCGGTGGCCGAAGCGCAGGCGCGCGGACGCGGGGGCGGGGAGGGGTGGCAAGGGGTCTCCCGGGGGGTGGGGGAGCGCTCGTGGGGGAGCGCCATGCCCAGGTATCCCCCTTGACGTGCCATTGTCAAACTGTGGTTCGTGTCCGGCGAACGGCACCGGGCCCGGGAGCCTCCGCAACGGCTCCCGGACCCGGCACTGTCGCGCGGCGCGGACGGGTCAGGACCCCGCCGCCACCGCGGCCCGCCGCCGTCGGCCCACCACGGCCGAGGCCGCGAGCACGATCGCCGCGGCGACCAGCGACAGGTACATCTGCTTGCGCCCGTCGGCGTCGGTGAACATGTACGCCACCACGAACCCGATCATGCCGATGGCCGTCCAGGTCAGGTAGGGGTACAGCCACATGCGGACGGTCAGCCGCTCGGGAGCCTCCCGCTCGATGATCCGGCGCATCCGCAGCTGGGAGAAGCAGATCACCAGCCAGACGAACAGCGCAACCGCGCCGGAGGAGTTGAGCAGGAACGCGAACACCGTGTCCGGCGAGGTGTAGTTGAAGAACACCGCGACGAAGCCGAAGACCACCGAGGACAGGATGGCCACCCGCGGCACGCCCCGCTTGGTCACGGTCGCGAAGGCCTTGGGCGCGTCCCCGCGCTGGCCGAGCGAGAAGGCCATCCGGGAGGCCGTGTACATCCCGGAGTTGAGGCAGGACAGCACGGCCGTCAGCACGATCACGTTCATCACCTGGCCGGCGCCCGGGATGCCCACGTGCTCCAGCACCGCCACGTACGGGCTGCCCTTGACGGCGTCCGAGTCCCACGGCAGCAGGGTGACCACGAGCAGGATCGAGCCCAGGTAGAAGATCCCGATGCGCCAGATCACGCTGTTGGTGGCCTTGCTGACCGCGCGCTCCGGGTCCTCCGACTCGCCCGCGGCCAGGGTGACGATCTCGCTGCCCATGAAGGCGAAGACCACCGTGAGCATGCCGGTGAACACCGCGCCCACGCCGTGCGGCAGGAAGCCGCCGTGGCCGGTCAGATTGCTGGTGCCGACCGCGTGGGTGCCGGGCAGCACGCCGAAGACGGCGAGCGTGGCGATCACCAGGAACGCGGCGATCGCCACCACCTTGATCCCGGCGAACCAGAACTCGAACTCGCCGTAGGAGGCGACCGAGAACAGGTTGGTGGCGGTCAGCACCGCCATCACGAGCAGCGCGAACGCCCACTGCGGCACGCCGGGCATCCAGGCGTTGAGGATCTTCGCGCCGGCGGTGGCCTCCACCGCGAGCACCACGACCCAGAAGAACCAGTAGAGCCAGCCGATGGTGAACCCGGCCCAGCGGCCGAGCGCGCGGTCCGCGTACGCCGAGAACGAGCCGCTCTGCGGGTCGGCCGCCGCCATCTCGCCGAGCATCCGCATCACCAGCACGACCAGCACACCGGCCAGCGTGTAGGAGAGCAGGATGCCCGGCCCGGTGGAGGCGATGCCCGCGCCGGAGCCGACGAACAGGCCGGCGCCGATCACCCCGCCGATGGCGATCATCGACAGGTGGCGGTTCTTGAGCCCCGCCTTCAGATGGCCCTCGCCGCCGTGCCCGGGCGGCCCGGCCTGCTGGGGGACCTGGGCGGCTGCCGCAGGCCTGGTGGTGTCCGCACTCATCAGATGAGCCCTGTGCCTTTCCAGCGCGCGGCGCGACCCTCGGCTCGTTGCGCCGGAGGGTGGGGGACGGACCCGCGCATTGCGGTGCAACCTAACTTCTACGGCCGAGTATCGGAACAGAGCATCCGTAAATGTTCGGTAACCGGACATAAAAAGCCAGGTCAGAGCGGGTGGAAAAGGGGTGCGAAAAGCTCAAATCTGACGCACCGCCAATGCGTCGGCGGCGCTCGGGGCCCGGTCGGAGCCCTGTCGCGGCTCACGGCCCGCGCAGGTCCAGCACGGTGATCCGCGCCGCGTCCGCGGGCCGGCCGGTCAGCCGCGCCGCCAGGATCCGGGGGATGTCGCCCTCCTGCGAGTACCCGGGAACCACCTCGACCTCCGCCCGCCGCACGCCGGCCTCGCCCCGCACCGCGTACACCACCCGGTACACGGTCCGCTCCGGCGGCGGCGCTGCGCCCTGCCCACGGCTCCGGACGGTCATCGGCATCGACCTCCTCGGCTCATTGTCGGCCCGGTGTGGCCGATCGGGGCAAACCCAGGCACAGTGGGATTCTCGGCACGCTCCGGGAAGGAGCGACCCCCATGCAGACCACCTGGAAGGGGACGATCAGCTTCGGGCTGGTCAGCATCCCCGTCCACCTCTACTCGGCCACCCAGGAGCACGACGTCCCGCTGCACCAGGTGCACGCCAAGGACGGCGGACGGGTGCGGATGAAGCGGTACTGCGAGCGGGAGGAGAAGGAAGTCCCGTACGCGGAGATCGCCAAGGGCTACGAGTCCCCCGACGGCCGGACCGTCACGCTCACCGACGAGGACCTCGCCGACCTGCCGCTGCCCAGCAAGAAGATCATCGACGTGCTGGCCTTCGTGGACGCCGGCGAGATCGACCCGCTGATGTTCTCCAAGGCCTACTACGTGGGCGTCGCCGACCAGGCCGCCGCCAAGCCGTACGCCCTGCTGCGCGACGCGCTCACCGCGTCCGGGCAGATCGCCGTCACCAAGATCGCGCTGCGCACCCGGGAATCCCCGGCGGTGCTGCGGGTGCACGACGGCACGCTGGTGCTCCAGACCTGCATCTGGCCCGACGAGGTCCGCCCCGCGGCCGGCATCGCGCCCGAGGGGGACGTCACCGTCCGGCCGCAGGAGCTGAAGATGGCGCGGTCGCTGATGGACACCCTCTCCGAGGACTTCGACCTCGCCCAGTTGCACGACGACTACCAGCAGGCGCTCCAGCAGGTGATCACGGCCCGGTTGGAGGGCGTCGAGCTCCCGCACGAGGAGGATCCGGGCGAGGCGCCCGACAACGTGATCGACCTGATGGAGGCGCTGCGCAGCAGCCTCAAGCGGGCCAAGGGCGGGCGGGGGCACGCCGCCGGGCCCGACGCGGGGCCCGACACGGACGAACCGGAGGACGAGCAGCCCGCGACCCGCAAGCGCGCCCCGGCGAAGAAGCCCGCCGCCGGGAAGGCGGCCTCGGCGAAGAGGACTGCCCCGGCGAAGAAGACCACGACCGCAAAGTCCGCGACCGGAAAGGCCGTGGCGGGAAGGACCGCGACCGGAAAGTCCACGGCTCCGCGCAAGGCCTCCTGAGCCCCGCGGATCCGGCAGCCCCCCGAGAACCGGAGGCGATCCCGATGGACCTGCTGACCTACAAGGAACTCGACACCGACACCGACACCGACCCCGAGGCCCCGCCGCAGCGCCGGAGCCCGGCGCAGCGGGCCTGGCACTGGCTGCTGAGCCTCAACCCGACCGCCGTGGTGGTCATGGTCGCGCTCTCGCTCGGCCTGGGCATGGTCGCTGCCCAGGTGAGCTGGCTGCCGATGCTGGTGCTGATGGCCATCGTCTGGGGAGCGACCGTCCTCGCCCTGGTCGGCGTGGTCGCCCGCTGGATGACGCCCGGCCGGGGCAGGCACCGGGTGGCGTCCTGACCCGGCCGGGTCCGAGCCGGGCTCGGTTCGTGCCTGCGGATCCGGGGGTGCTCAGCCGATCCACACCGTGGTGATGTTGCAGAACTCCCGGATCCCGTGCCCGGACAGCTCCCGGCCGAACCCGGAGCGCTTGACGCCGCCGAACGGCAGCGCCGGGTGGGAGGCGGTCATCCCGTTGAAGAACACCCCGCCGGCCTGGATGTCGCGGACGAAGCGCTCCTGCTCGCCCTCGTCCCGGGTCCAGACGTTGGAACTGAGCCCGAACGGCGTGTTGTTGGCGAGCGCCACCGCCTCGTCCAGGTCGGCGACCCGGTAGACCGTGGCGACCGGGCCGAAGGTCTCCTCCTGGTGGATCCGCATGGCCGGGGTGATGCCGGTCAGCACCGTCGGCTCGTAGAAGTAGCCGGTGTCCCAGCCCTCCGGGCGTCCGCCGCCGCACTCGACCCGGGCGCCGTGGGTGCGGGCGTCCTCGACCAGCTCCTCCAGGTCGTCCCGGCCCTGGCGGCTGGCCAGCGGGCCGACGTCGGTCGCCTCCTCCATCGGGTCGCCGACGCGCAGCGCCCGCATCGCCTCGGTGAAGGCGGCGGTGAAGCGGTCGTACACGTCGGTGTGCACGATGAAGCGCTTGGCGGCGATGCAGGACTGCCCGTTGTTCTGCGCCCGGGCCCGGACGGCGGTGCGCACCGCCGCGTCCAGGTCGGCGCTGGGCAGCACCACGAAGGGGTCGCTGCCGCCCAGTTCCAGGACGGCCTTCTTCACCTCGTCGGCGGCGGTGGCGGCGACCGCCCGCCCGGCGGGCTCGCTGCCGGTGAGTGTGACCGCGGCCACCCGGCGGTCCCGGATCACGCCCTCGACCGCGCCCGAACCGATCAGCAGGGTCTGGAAGCAGCCCTCCGGGAAGCCGGCCCGGCGGAACAGCTCCTCCAGCGCCAGCGCCGTCCGGGGCACGTTGGAGGCGTGCTTGAGCAGGCCGACGTTGCCCGCCATCAGGGCCGGCGCGGCGAACCGGACCACCTGCCAGAACGGGAAGTTCCACGGCATCACGGCCAGCACCGCCCCGAGCGGGCGGTAGCGGACGTAGGCGCGGGCGGCGCCGGAGTCGGCGACGTCGGCCGGGGCCGGGTGCTCGTCGGCGAGCAGTTCCTCGGCGCGGTCGGCGTACCAGCGCATCGCCGTGGCGCACTTGGCGGCCTCGGCCCGGGAGGCGGTGAGCGGCTTGCCCATCTCCTCGGTCATCGTGCGGGCGATCGCCTCCCGGTCCTGGTCCAGCAGGTCGGCGGCCCGGCGCAGCAGGTCGGCGCGGGCGGCGAAGGGGGTGGTGCGGTAGCCGTGGAACGCGGCCTCGGCGCGGGCCAGCCGCTGCTCGATGCCGGCCGCGTCGAGCGGTTCGAAGGTCTCCAGGATCTCGCCGGTCGCGGGGTTGACGCTGGCGATGGGCATGCGGGGCTCCCAGGGGGGTCGGGGTCCGGTGCGTCTGCGCCTCTCACCCTCCCCGAAGGCCCGCCCGGGGCACGCCACCACCGCCCGGCGTGTCCCGCCGGGCGGTGGTGGCGCGGGCACGTCTACTCGGGCAGCGACTCCACCCGGGCCGCCGCCTCGCGGGCCCGGGCGCCGGCCCTGGTCCGCCCGGCCGTCACCAGCCGGCCGGGAAAGCGGTGCAGGTACTCGGCCTCCAGTTGCCCGGTGCGCAGGGTGTGCCGCTTGAGGGCTTCCTCCGAGCCGTACAGGAAGGTCTCGTGGCGCGTGCGGTGCAGCTGTTCCAGCTCGTGCAGGAGCGTGTCGTTGCCCAGGGCGTGCGGGGAGACGCCCGCAGGCCGGATGTGCGGATCCTCGACGTGCCGCATCTGGTACCTCCTCGGCGGAAGCCCCCTCCTCCAGGGTGCCCGCTGCCCCCGGCCGGTGCACCAGTTCGGGTGGCGGGGGGCGTGCCCGTCAGGCCGGTCGTGATCGAACGGATCGTAGGATGAATGCTTCTGGACTCTTCGCTCCCGCCCCCTACAGCTCGGACAGATCCCCCATGCCGCTCCCCAAGGCCGAACTCCACCTCCACATCGAAGGCACCCTGGAGCCCGAACTCGCCTTCGCCCTCGCCGCCCGCAACGCGGTCACGCTGCCCTACGCCGACACCGAGGCGCTGCGGACGGCGTACTCCTTCAGCGACCTGCAGTCCTTCCTGGACCTGTACTACGCGCTGATGGCCGTGCTGCGCACCGAGGAGGACTTCGCCGACCTCGCCGACGCCTACCTCACCCGGGCGGCCGAGGCGGGGGTGCGGCACGCGGAGATCTTCTTCGACCCGCAGGCGCACACCGCGCGCGGCGTGCCGCTCGGCGTGGTGGTCGACGGCCTGACCCGGGCGCTGGCGCGCAGCGAGGAGCGGCACGGGATCAGCACCCAGCTGATCATGTGCTTCCTGCGGGACGAGTCCGCCGAATCCGCGCTGGAGACCTTCGAGGCCGCCCGCCCGTACTTCGACCGGATCGCGGGCATCGGCCTCGACTCGGCCGAGGTCGGCCACCCGCCGGCCAAGTTCCGCGAGGTCTACCGGCGGGCCGCCGAGGCCGGGCTGCGCCGTGTCGCGCACGCGGGCGAGGAGGGCCCGGCGTCCTACATCACCGAGGCGCTGGACGTGCTCGGCGTCGAGCGGATCGACCACGGTCTGCGCTGCCTGGAGGACGGCGAGCTGGTCGCGCGGCTGGTCCGCGAGCAGGTCCCGCTGACGCTCTGCCCGCTCTCCAACGTCCGCCTGCGGTGCATCGACACCCTCGCCGACCACCCGCTGCGCGAGATGCTGGAGGCCGGCCTGCTGGTCACCGTCAACTCGGACGACCCGGCGTACTTCGGCGGCTACGTCGACGACAACTTCCGTGCCGTGCAGCAGGCCCTCGCGCTCGACGAGGAGACCCTGCGCCGGCTCGCCGCGAACTCCTTCCGGGCCTCCTTCATCGATGACGAGCGCCGGGCCGAACTGCTGGCCGAGGTCGAGGAGTTCCGCTTCTAGGTACTGTCCTGGGCGGCGCCTGACGGCCAGCCGCCCGGCCCCGGAGCGTAGGGCCCGGGGCCGGGCGGCCGGGTCTGCCGAACGGTCGGCCGAACGGTCGGCCGAACGGGGTCAGAGCAGGGTGCTCCAGTAGTACCAGAACCGGTTGAGGACCAGCAGGGCGATCACCGCGTACCAGAGCGCCGGGACGACCCAGTGGTAGCGCGCCGCCTCGCGGACGACCGGGCGCAGGGCGCGGCCGGTGGGGATGATCCCGGAGCGCAGGTTGTGCAGGGTGGTGTACCAGAACAGCGGGATCATCGCGGCCCAGACCACCATGCAGTACGGGCAGAGCGCGCCGATCCGGTAGAGCGCCTGGTACATCAGCCAGGTCACGAAGCCGATGCCGAAGACCGTCCCGGCCTGGAGGCCGAGCCAGAACCAGCGCCGGTACGCCGCCCCGGCGAGCAGCCCGGCGCCGATCGCGATGACGACCCCGAAGCCGACCAGGCCGAGCAGCGAGTTGGGGAAGCCGAAGGCCTCGGCCTGGTCGCTGCGCATGATCGAGCCGCAGCTGATGATCGGGTTGATGTTGCAGGAGGGGACGTACGACGGGTCCTTCAGCAGCCGGATCTTGTCCAGGGTGAGGACCGAGGAGGCGAACAGGCCGACCGCGCCGCCGATCAGCAGCAGCCAGGCGAACGGGCGGCTCGCGCCGTACGTCCGCACGGCGGGGGCGGCGGCCGTCATCCGGTCACCTGCTTGACCATCGCGGTGAACTGCTCGGGCGTGGCGGCCTTGCCGCCGGTGAGGACGTCCAGCTTCTTGCCGTCCAGCTTGACGGTCGGGGTGCCGGTGACGTCGCTCTTGTTGAACTCCTCGTTGACCTTGGCCGCCCACGGCGCGTAGGTGCCGTCCTGGACGGCCTTGACGAAGCCGTCGGTCTTCAGCCCGGGGACCTGGCCGGCCAGGTCGAGGAGGTGGTTGACGTCGCCGAAGCCGTCGGTGCGCTCGTCGGGCTGGTTGGCGTAGAGCACGTCGTGGAACTGCTTGAACTTGTCCACGCCCTCGTTGAGCGCGGCGCCGACGGCGGCCAGCGCGGTGCGCGAGCCCTTGCCGCCGAGGTTCTTGTCCAGGAACGTCGCCAGGTGGTACTCGATCTTGTACGTGCCGTCGTCGGCGAGCTGCTGGATGGCCTTGCCGGTGGTGGTCTCCAACTGCTCGCAGAACGGGCAGCGGAAGTCCTCGTAGATCTCCAGGGTGTGCGGGGCGTCGGCCTTGCCGTAGGTGATCACGGTGCCGTCCTGGCCGCCCGTGTTGGCGGGGACGACCAGCGGGCCGCTCGCGGCCGCGTCGGCGGAACCGGAGCCGGAGGAGCCGCCGACGGCGAAGGCCACACCCGCCACGAGGGCGAGCACGGCGGCGGAGGCGCCGCCGACCACGACCCGGCGGCGGATCCGGTCGGAGCGCTCGGCCTGGGCGCGGGCGGCGCGCATGCGATCGGTGGCGTTGGTCTTGGCGGCGGCCTTGCGGGTGTTGCTCATGAGGTGTCGTCCTGTGCTCTCGGGCGTGCGGGGGTGCGGGCGCGCGGGGCGCGCGGCGAGAGGACCGGCCGGGAGCGGCGCCGAGCGGCGCGCGCCTGTCAGCAGGCCAGGGCGAGCGCCGGCGGACCGCGCCGGACGGTCGGGCGGACGACGACGTCCTCGGCCGGGACCAGGGCCCGGCTGGCCCGGGGGAACGGCACCCGCGCCACCGGACGGGCCGGGACGGGCGCGGCGAGCAGCCGCAGCCAGCGGGCGGCGGCCGGCAGGTGCCGGTGCAGGAAGTCGCCCAGCATCCGGACGGTGCGGGCGAGGCCGGCCAGCGCGGCGTCCGCGCGGCGCAGCCAGAACGCGCCGGCCAGCGCGATCGCGGCGTGCAGCAGCAGGAGCAGCAGGACGCCGATCTGCTGGGAGACGCCGTGGCCGAGCAGGAACCCGCCCAGCGAACCGCCGCCGCACAGCAGCGGCTGGAAGCCGCGCGCGGAGCCGGGCGGCAGGGACGGGCAGGCGGTCTGCGCGAAGTCGAACAGTGCGCTGACGCCCAGCTCCAGCGGCAGGAACACCGCCGCGACCGCCGGGTAGCCGCGCTCGCGGCCGGCCAGCGCGTACGCCACCGCGAACACGGCGACGCAGGCCAGGGCCATCGGGCCGGCCGGCAGCGCGCGGCCGGTGACCAGCACCTGGCCGAGCCCGGCGAGCAGCACGACCAGCGCGGCGAAGACCGCCGCGCGGAGCGTCCTGGTGACCGGGCCGATGTCCATGGCATCCGAGTCTGCCATAGGTTGAAAGCGAAACGGTCGGGCCGGAGGTCCGCTGTGAAGAGCCTCACCACCGGCGCTGAGCTGGGCTTATGCGGCTCTTACGCGGGTCGGGCCGCCGGGCTCACCGGGACCTGCCAGCCGTGCTCATCCGGGCCTGCCGGCTGCGCTCACCCGCGTCTGACCGCCGCGCCGACCCGTTCCTCGACCAGTTCCCGGAAGTGCTCCAGGTCGTCCCGTACGGTCCGCTCGATCGCCCCGGCCAGGGCGAAGCCGCGCGGCCCGCCGAACGCCTCGTGCATCGCCTCCGGGTCGTACTCCACCCGGATCTGCAGCCGGGTGTGCCGGGCGTCCAGCGGCAGCAGCGCGAACGCGCCGTGCAGCCGCGGTTCGTCGAGCGTCCGCCAGGACATCACCCGGCCCCGGCCGCGGTCGGTGATCTCGGTGTCCACCGCCCGCTCGGCGCCGTCGACCTCCACCCCGAGGTGCGCCAGGTTCCGTCCGTGCGGGTGGGCGCTGCGGACGCCGTCGACGAACTGCGGGTACTCGTGCACCCGGTGCAGCTGCTCCCAGGCGACGAGGACGGGGACGGCGAGGTCGATCTGTTCCTCAAGGATGCTCATCACGGTGCTCCGTGGCGGGGGCGCAGGGGGGCGCTGGGTACGGCGCGCAGTTCCAGCCTGCGCCCCGCGCGGGAGCCGGGCAAAGGCGCGCCCCCGGGCGGGCGGCCGCCGCGGGGCTGCGGGAGACTGGGCGCATGCCGGAGCTGCCCGAGGTCGAGGCGCTGAGCGACTTCCTGTCCGAGCGGCTGACCGGGCGCGTCATCGCCCGGGTGCAGCCGGTCGCGATCAGCGCGCTGAAGACGTACGACCCGCCGGTCACCGCGCTGGAGGGGCGGACCGTCGGCCCGGTGACCCGGCACGGCAAGTTCCTCGACATCGAGGCCGGCGGGCTGCACCTGGTGGTCCACCTGGCCCGGGCCGGCTGGCTGCGTTGGAAGGACGGCCTGCCCGCCGAACCGCCGCGCCCGAGCCCGAGGAACCCGCTGGCGCTGCGGCTGCGCCTGGCCGGGGAGGCCGGCGACGGCTTCGACCTGACCGAGGCGGGGACGAAGAAGGGCCTCGCGGTCTACGTGGTGAAGGACCCGGCCGAGGTGCCCGGGGTGGCCCGGCTCGGCCCCGACCCGCTGGACCCGGCGTTCACCCTGGCGGACTTCGCCGCCCTGTTGAGCGGCGACCGGCGCCGGCTCAAGGGCGTGCTGCGGGACCAGGGCGTGCTGGCCGGGGTGGGCAACGCCTACTCGGACGAGGTGCTGCACGCGGCCCGGATGTCCCCGTACAAGCCGGCGTCCAGCCTGACCGAGGAGGAGACGGCGCGGCTCTACGAGGCGCTCGGCGCCACGCTGCGCGGCGCGGTGGAGCGCTCGCGGGGGCTGGCGGCGGGGGAGCTCAAGGCGGAGAAGAAGTTGGGGCTGCGGGTGCACGGCCGGACCGGCCTGCCCTGCCCGGTCTGCGGGGACACCGTGCGCGAGGTGTCCTTCGCGGACTCCTCGCTGCAGTACTGCCCGACCTGCCAGACCGGGGGGAAGCCGCTGGCGGACCGGCGGCTGTCGCGGCTGCTGAAGTGAGGGCGCGGGTGGGGCGGGGCTGCTGGGGTGAGGGCGCGGGTGGGGCGGGCCTGGTGCGGCCCGCCCCGCCCGGGGTGGGTTCCTGTGGGGCTCCGGTGGGAGCGGGCCCGGCGCGGGTTCAGCGCTTGACGGCGACGCCGCCCCAGTAGTACGCGGCCTTCGGGTCGGCCGGCGGCTCGCCGTCCGGGCGCCAGGCGAGGACGGGGGAGAGGCCCGGCTCGACCAGGTCCCAGCCGTCGAAGAAGCGCAGGACGTCGTCGTGGGTGCGCGGGACGAGGGTCATGCCGCCGGCCCGGGCGGCCTCGGTGACCTTGCCGACCGCCTCCGGGTCGAAGTCCTGGGTGGGGGTGGTGAGGGCGATGCAGCTGCCGGCGGGCAGGGCGTCGCGCAGGGCGGCGACCCGGCCCCACGGGTCGTCCTCGTCGGCGATGAGCATCAGCACGGCGATCATCAGCAGGCCGACCGGCTGGGTGAGGTCCAGCGTGGCGGTGAGCGCCGGGTCGGTGAACAGTTCCTCGGGCTTGCGCAGGTCGGCGTGGATGTAGGTGGTCCGGCTGGCCGGGCTGGACACCATCAGGGCGCGGGCGTGGGCGAGCACGATCGGGTCGTTGTCGACGTAGACCACCCGGGTGCCGGGGCTGACCGCCTCGGCGATCTCATGGGTGTTGGGCGACGTGGGGATGCCGGTGCCGAGGTCGAGGAACTGGCGGATGCCGTGTTCCCGGGCGAGGTGGCGGACGGCCCGGCCCTGGAAGGCGCGGTTCGCCTTGGCCATCTGCTTGACGCTCGGCACGGCCTCCTCGATGGCCTGCCCCATGGCGCGGTCCGGCGGGAAGTTGGTCTTGCCGCCCAGCCAGTAGTCGTACACGCGCGCCGAGTGGGGGGCGGTGGTGTCGACGCCGAACCGTTCCCACTGGCTCAGCTCGGCGGGGTCGTCGTCGGGCCGGCCCTGGTCCGGGATGTCCTGACTTGTCGTCATGGCCACGTCCTCTGATGGCAGATCATCACACTGGGGAAGGCACAGCGTAGCGGTCGGGAGGGGAGGCCGGGCGTCCGGTCGGGGAAGTCGCGGGGAAGCCGGGGGCGGGCGGGGTGCGCTTGCGCCGTCGGAGTGGTGATCGGGCCCGTCTGAGGCGCCATCGGGGAGCGGCGGCGGCACACGGGGGAAGCATTCAGAATGCTGTCAGATCATCAGATTTACTCACAAACGCCCAAGCGAACGCCCTCGCGGCGACTGCTGCTGGTCGCGGCCGGGATGTCCCTGCTCGGGGCGGCCGGCTGCGGGAGCCCCTGGAGCGGCGCGGACGACGCCGGGGCAGGCGCTACGGCCAGGCCGCCGGGCGCCGTGCCGGAGGCCGCCGGGCCGGCCCAGGGGGGGGGGGGAGGGCGGGAGGGGGACATCCCCTGGGGAGGGGGGCCCCCCGCCCCACTGCCGTGTGGGGGAGGGGTGGGGGTCAGGGCTGCTGGTCCTCGGGGAGGCTGATCACCCAGCGGGTGTCCTGGCGGGGGCGCAGGTAGAACAGCCAGTAGAGGGTGGCGGCGGCGGTGATGCCGCCGGTCCACAGCAGGGGTTCGGTGTCCAGCTGGGTCATCACGTAGACGAGGACGGCGATCAGCACCACCGGGACGGCCGGCCACAGCGGCATCCGCCAGGCGGCGGCGTGCTTGTGGTGGGCGCGGCGGGAGAGCAGCGCGGCGATCGCGACCAGCAGGTACATCCCGGTGACGGCGACGCCGGTGATGTTGCTGAGCAGCGCGCCCTTGACGAAGCAGAGCGCGGCGCCGGGCAGGCCGACGGCCAGGGTGGCGACCCAAGGGGAGCCGAACCGGCCGAGGGTGCCGAAGGCCTTGTTGACCGGCTCGGGCCAGGCCTTGTCGCGGGCGGAGGCGAACAGGACCCGGGAGTTCTGGATGACCATGACGATGCCGGCGTTGATGATCGCCAGCGCGACGCAGAGGCTGATGAAGGTGCCGACCGCGGAGTTGCTCCAGGCGGTGACCATGCCGGAGATGTCGCCGGAGCTCAGGGTCTGCAGGTCGGGGGCGCCCATGGTGATGGCGACGACCGGGACCAGGATGACGGCGGAGGAGATGCCGAGCGTCCACAGCACGGTGCGCGAGACGTTGCGGCGGGGGTTCTCCAGCTCCTCGGACAGGTAGACGGCGGTGGAGAAGCCCTGGGTGATGAACAGGGCGATGCCGAGCGCGCCGACGATGGCGCCGATGCTCACCGTGGTGGTGGCGCCGCCGTCCCCGGTGACCACGCCGTGCAGCAGGCTGGGGGCGTCGCCGTTGGCGTGGGAGAACCCGAGCACCGAGACGACGCCGGCCGCGATGACCTCCAGGACCAGGAAGACGCCGGTGATCCAGGCGTTGGCGCGCAGGTCGAGCAGGCCGGCCAGGGTGGCGGCGAGCATCACGGCGGCGCCGGTCATGGCCTTGTCGAGGTGCAGCACGGGGGCGAGGTAGTCGGCGGTGCCGAGGGCGATGACCGAGGGGACGATCATCACCACGATCAGCGAGAGCACGAAGACCAGCCAGCCGGCCAGCCGCCCGGCGAGGGTGCCGACCATCGCGTACTCGCCGCCGGCGCTGGGGATCAGGGTGCCGAGCTCGGAGTAACAGAACGCGACGGCGACGCACAGCACGGTGCCGATGGCGATGGCCAGGGCGGTGGCGCTGCCGATGCTGGAGAACAGCTCCGGGACGATCACGAAGAGCGTGGAGGCCGGGGTGACGCAGGACAGTGTGAGCAGGGTGCCGCCCACCACGCCGATCGAGCGCTTGAGTTGCTGGGGCGCGGCGGCGGTGTCGGCCGTCGCGGGGGTCGCGGCGCGTGGCGGGCGAAGCGTGTCGGTCATGTGGCTTCCGATCGGCTCTGTTCGGTCCTGTGGGTGGGAGCGGTATCGCCTCCGCTGGCTGTCTGCTCGGGTTCTGGTGGGGTCGCTCCTGGGTCGCAATGGAACCTGGGCGTATTGATTGCGTCAATGGCCGAAATGCTTCGGAATCCGTTGCGCGGAAGGGTATGGACATGCGATCCGATGATCACGTACGGTCATTGCGAGCTTTGCCCGACTTGTTACCTCTGCCACATTGCAACTGAATCCAAGGTGAACAGAGTGTTGCAAGCCGCCTTTCAAAGGTGTCCGTGGAGTCGGACGGCGATACGCCCAGGCGCCCCTTTGCGCGGCCGCAACCCCCGGACGGGGTGCGGGAACCGCAGCCCCGCCCCGGAAAGATCTAGGTAACGTTTCGACACCTGGGACGCGGAAGGGGCCGGGCTCCCGCGAGCCCGACCCCTCGATCACTGTCCGTAGCCGCCGGCGCGGTGCGCCGGCGCCTTCACACCAGCGGCAGCCAGCCCGTCTGGACCATCTGCCCACCGGTCGCCCGGCGCGACACGTACACCCCGCGCCCCGGCGGCAGCGGCATCGGCTTGACCGTCCCCAGCAGCGCGCCCTCGTCCCGGTTGCCGGAGAGGATCACGCCCTGCCCGCCCAGCTCGCGCATCCGCTGCAGCACCGGCTCGTACAGCGAGCGGCCGGCGCCGCCCGCGCTGCGGGCCACGATCACCCGCAGGCCGATGTCCCGGGCGAACGGCAGGAACTCCGCCAGCGGCGCCAGCGGGTTGCCCGAGCTCGTCGCGACCAGCTCGTAGTCGTCCACGACCACGAACATGTCCTTGCCGCTGTACCAGCTGCGGTTGCGCAGCTGCTCGGCGGTGACGTCCGGGCCGGGCAGGCGGCGCGCGCAGGCCCCGCGCAGCATGTCCACGATGGCCGCCATGGCCGGCTGCGCGGCCGCGTACTCCACCAGGTACTCCGGCGGCACGGTGCCCAGCAGCGCGCGCCGGTAGTCGCCGACCACGATGCCCGCCTGGTCCGGGGTGTACCGCTCGGTGATCTGCTTGATCAGCATCCGCAGCAGCGCCGACTTCCCCGACTCGGTGTCGCCGAAGACGATGAACAGCGGGTCGGTCTCGAAGTTCACGAAGGCCGGTGCCAGCTCGGCCTCGTCCACGCCGAAGGCGATCCCGCGCTCCGGGCGCTCGGATCCCTTCGGCAGCGAGTTCCCGTCCAGGACGGCCGGCAGCATCCGCACCTGCGGCGCGCGCGGGCCGCTCCAGGCCCCGTCGACGGCGGCGACCAGGCCGGCCACCCCGTGCTGGAGGTCGTCCACCGCGCAGGAGCCGTCCAGCCGCGGCAGGCCGGACAGGAAGTGCAGCCGCTCCGGGGTGATGCCGCGCCCGGCCAGCGACGGGACGTTCTGCGCCACCCGGCGGTCCACCTCGGACTCCATCGGGTCGCCGAGCTTCAGCTCGGTCCGGTTCTGCAGCAGGTCCTTCAGCGCCGGGCGCACCTCGGCGTACCGGGCCGCGGTGATGACCAGGTGGACGCCGTAGCCGAGGCCGCGCTGGGCGATGTCGCCGATCACCGCCTCCAGCACCTCGAACTCCTGCTTGAAGGTGTTCCAGCCGTCGATCACCAGGAACACGTCGCCGAACGCCTCGTCCGGCAGCTGCCCGGCCGCCCGGCGGGCCCGGTAGGTGCCGATGGTGTCGATCCCGGCGGCCCGGAACAGCTCCTCGCGCCGGTTCAGCACCCCGTGCACCTCGGAGACCATCCGGCGCACCTTGTCGACGTCCAGGCGCCCGGCCACCCCGCCGACGTGCGGCAGCCCGGCCAGCGACTGGAAGCTGCCCGCGCCGAAGTCCAGCAGGTAGAACTGCACCTCCCGCGGGGTGTGGGTGAGCGCGAACGAGGCCACCGTGGTGCGCACCACCGTCGACTTGCCCGAGCGCGGGCCGCCCACGACCAGGCCGTGGCCGGCCGCCCCCGCGTAGTCGACCTCCAGGACGTCGGTCTTCTGCTCGCGCGGCTTGTCCACGATGCCGATCGGCACCCGCAGCCGGCCCGCCGGGAAGCCGGGCGCGGTCAGCCCGCGCTCCGGCACCACCTGGAGCGGCGGCAGTAGGTGGTCCATGCTCGGCGCCTCCTCCAGCGGCGGCAGCCACACCTGGTGCGCGGCCGGGCCCTGGCCCGTCATCCGCTGCACGAACACGTCCAGCACGGTGTCGACCAGCGCGTCGTCCTGCTCCGGGGCGAGCGGCGCCTCCTCCTCCAGCGCCGGCTCCGGCGGCTCCACCCGGGCCGCGGTGAACAGCACCGGGCGGGCGTTCACCCGCCGCCCGCCGGTCGACCGCTGCTGCCCCGGCGCCCGGTAGGGCCCCGAGACGTACGCGGCCTTGAACCGGTCCATCACGTCCTCGCCGAACTTGAGGTACCCGACGCCCGGCACCGGCGGCAGGTGGTAGGCGTCCGGCACCCCGATCGCCGCCCGCGACTCGGCCGCCGAGAAGGTGCGCAGACCGATCCGGTAGGAGAGGTAGGTGTCCAGGCCGCGCAGCTTGCCCTCCTCCAGACGCTGCGAGGCCAGCAGCAGGTGCACCCCCAGCGACCGGCCGATCCGGCCGATCTGGATGAACATCTCGATGAAGTCCGGCTTGGCGGTGAGCAGTTCGGAGAACTCGTCGATGATCAGCACCAGCGAGGGCAGCGGGTCCAGCGCCGCGCCGGCCGCCCGGGCCCGCTCGTACTCGTGGATGTTGGCGTAGTTGCCCGCCGAGCGCAGCAGCTCCTGGCGGCGGTGCAGTTCACCCTCGATCGCGTCGCGCATGCGGTCGACCAGGGTGAGTTCGCCCTCCAGGTTGGTGATCACCGCGGAGGTGTGCGGCATGTCCGCCATGCCGGAGAAGGTCGCGCCGCCCTTGAAGTCGGCGAGGACGAAGTTCAGGATCTCCGAGGAGTGCGTCATCGCCAGCGCCAGCACCAGGGTGCGCAGCAGCTCCGACTTGCCGGAGCCGGTCGCGCCCACGCACAGGCCGTGCGGGCCCATGCCCTCCAGGGCGGCCTCCTTGATGTCCAGGTAGACGTGCTCGCCGTTCGCGCCGACCCCGATCGGCACCCGCATCCGCTCGTGCTGGGCGCGCGGACGCCAGCTGCGCGTCACGTCGAAGGAGCCCGGGTCGCCCGAGTTCATCAGGTCGGTGAAGTCCAGGTTCGACAGCAGCGGCTCGTCGTCCCCGCCGGCCGAGAGCCGGTACGGCGCCAACTGCCGTGCCAGCGCCTCGCACTGCCAGACCGAGAGCAGGTCCGGCGTGCCGGTGTACGTCGCCCCGGAGGCCGAGCGCAGCACCAGCTCCTGCGGGCTCACCGTCACCATCAGGTGCCCGCTCGGCTCGTCCAGGTCGCCCGGCACCACCTCGATGACGGTCACCCCCTGCACGCCCTCGGGGCTCGCCAGCAGCGAGTTCGGCGGCACCCCGGCGCCGTCCATCACCACCACCAGGTGCGGTTGGTCCGGCGCGGGCGCCGCGTCCCGCACGAACCGCTGGCGGCCGGCCAGCTCGTCCTGCAACAGGAACTCCAGCTCGCCCAGGTCGGTGGCGATCAGCCGGCGCGAGCCCGCGCCGTCGGCCTCCTTGCGGTGCTGGTTGTGCGGGAGCCACTTGGTCCACTCCCACTCCTCCGCCGCGCCCGGCGCCGCGGCCACCGCGACCAGCAGGTCGTCCGGCGAGTGCAGGGTGGTCAACTGGGCGATCATCGCGCGCACGTTGCCGTACACCGAGTCCGCGTCCCCGCACACCGTGACGTGGTAGAAGGCGCGCAGCGACACCGCCAGCGGCAGGTCCTGCAAGGTGCCGTGGGCCTTAAGGAAGGAGTGCATCGCGGCCGCCGACAGCGGCTCCAGCTCGTCCATCGGCGCGGTCTGCGGCGCCACCAGCGGCGTCGACAGCTGCACCGGGCCCAGGCCCACCCGGATCTGCGCGAAGTCGCCGTCCCCGGTGCGGCGCTCCCACAGCCGCCGGCCGTCCGCCACGATCGACCACAGCTGGTCCGGCGCCGGGTTCAGGAACAGCAGTGCGCCGCGCTGGCGCTCCGCCGTGCGGCGCACCTGGCGGCGCATCTGCTGCAGGTACTTGAGGTAGTCGCGCCGCTCGTCCGCCATCGCGGTCGAACCGCCCCTGCGGGCCCGCATGATCTGCGCCAGCACCATGCCGACCGTCGAGGCGACCATCAGACCGCCCATGATCTTCATCGGGGCCGCCGCGCCCGGCGCGAAGAAGAACACCGCCGAGCCGCCCATGCCGAGCATCGGAAGGATGCTCATCAGCCAGTCCTCGCCGCCCTGCCGGGGCAGTTCGGGCGGGGTCACCAGCTCCACCGGCTCGTCCGGCACCGCCGGCGGATAGGCCCTGCCCGGGCGCTTGACCGTGATCACACCCATGTGTCATCCACCCCGCGGCGTCGATCGATCACTTCGGCATCAGCCCTCACGCAACTGGACTCGTACGGCTCGTACGGCTCGTACGGGATTCACCAGGGCGAGGACGCACCACACGGCGCCGCCCCCCGTACCGCGCGCAGGGGCCGATCCTAACGGTCGCCCCCGCACCGCCCGCCAGGCCCGCGTCCGCACCCCCCGCCGGGGGCCCGGCCCGCACCGGGGCCGGGCACGAACCGAGCGGGTAGGGTAACGCCGCGCCAACTCGCGGCCCGGTCGGGCCGGTTCCACTGCCACACCGAGCGCCGCCGTGCCGCGGCACCGTCAACAAGGGGGAGCGCCCAGTGCGTCGAAGGACCGAGGTGCGGCGATGAGCAACGCCGCCGCGACCGGCTACTGCCGGGTCACCGTCGTCGCCCCGGACCGCCGGATCGACGTCGCCCTGCCCGAGGACGTCCCGCTCGCGGACGTCTACCCCGAGGTGCTGCGCCTGGCCAACCAGAGCCGGCCCGACGGCGCTCCCACCGGCTTCCACCTGGTGCGCCGCGACGGCACCGTCCTCGACAGCGGCCTGCCGCTCGCCGCCCAGCAGGTCCGCGACGGCGACCTGCTCGCGCTGCGCCCCTTCGCCGAGTCCCTCCCGCCGGCCGTCTACGACGACGTCGCCGACGCGATCGCCAGCGCCGTCGAGACCGACCGCCGGCTCTGGAGCGCCGAACTCATGCGGGCCTTCGGCCTGATCGGCGCCGCACTGCTGCTCGTCCTGCTCGGCTTCGCGCTCTGGTTCGCCGACCTGCGCCACGACATGCACGGCCTGCCCGGCGTCCTGGCCGGCGTCACCGCCGTCGTCCTCACCGCGCTGGCCGGCGTCCGCGCCCGGGTCTACCAGGACGCCCACGCCGCGCTCGCGCTCGGCCTCGGCGCCCTGCCGCACGCCATGATCGGCGGCAGCGGCGTCCTCGCCGTCGCCCACCCGTGGGACGGCCCCGGCCGGCTCCAGTTCCTGGCCGGCTGCGTCGCCGCCCTGGTGGTCGCCGTGCTGCTGGTCGGACTGCTCCCCGAGAAGGACGCGGTGTTCGTCGCCGCCGCCCTGGTCGCGGCCGCCGGGGCGCTCGCCACCTTCGCCGCCGTCCTGCTGCCGGACACCCCCGCCGGGCACATCGCCGCCGTCACCGGCATCACCGCCGTCGCGGCCGTCGGCTTCCTGCCCGGCCTCTCCGCCCGCTTCGCCCGGCTGCCCGTCGGCTTCAGCGCCCCGGGCCAGACCCGCACCCGCAGCCGCGACCACGACGAGGAGGCCGAGCGCGCCGAGGCCGTCCAGTACGAGCGGATCGCCCACCAGGCCCGCCGCGGCCACGAGGTCCTGGTCGGCCTGGTCGGCGGCTGCGCCGCGGTCGTGGTCGGCTCCTGCGCCGTCCTCGGCTTCACCGACCGGACGTTCCCCGAGCTGCTCGCGCTCGCCCTGGGCCTGGCCACGATGCTGCGCGCCCGGCTGTTCCGCTACACCGCGCAGGTCTTCAGCCTCACCATCGCCGGGCTGCTCGGCCTGGCCCTGCTGATCATCGGCCTGTCCCTGCACACCCCGCAGTTCATCCTGCGCGCCGCCAGCTCCACCGAGGTCGACCTGCGCACCGTCTGGCTGGCGGCCTCCATCGCGTTCGGCGCGGCGCTGCTCGCCGCGATCGCGCTGGTGGTGCCCCGGCTCGGCGTCTCCCCGTTCTGGGGGCGCATCCTGGACCTGGTCGACAGCCTGACCCTGATCTCCCTCGTCCCGCTGGCGCTCGCCGTCCTGGACGTCTACCGGCTGGTCCGCGGCGCCACCAGCTGACCGGCCCGGCCCGCGCCGCCCGCCCCGTTCAGCCCGTCCGGCCCGCCGACCGGCCGGGTGGGCGGCACTGGTACCCTTGGCCTTCGAGCGCAGCCGTGTGTCCGCCTCCGGTGGGTCGCAGACCGCCGGCCGCGCTCCGTCACGACACCGAGTCCTCATCAGTCCTGTGTTGTCGACCAGGACCGCTCGGTACACCCTGAAGGAGTTGCAGTGGCTCTCGCCTCTGACGTCAAGAAGCAGATCTTCGCCGAGTTCGGCCAGAAGGAGGGCGACACCGGTTCCCCCGAGGTCCAGGTGGCCATGCTCTCCCGTCGCATCGCGGACCTGACCGAGCACCTCAAGACCCACAAGCACGACCACCACTCGCGTCGTGGCCTGCTGATCCTGGTCGGCCAGCGCCGCCGCCTGCTGCAGTACCTGGCCAAGAAGGACATCGAGCGCTTCCGTACGCTCGTCGACCGCCTGGGCATCCGCCGCGGTGCCGCCGGTGGCGCCCGCTAAGACCGCCGCTCGGGGCGGCTCCCCACACCGGGGAGCCGCCCCTCGCGCGTATGCCGCGGACACCCCGAGCCGCGGCGCCCGGACATAACAACTCGCGCGTACCTCCCCAGGTGGCCGAGGATTGCACCGTAGGGTTGTGGGCATGCCCGGTGATGGCGCACCAGCGCGCCACCCGGGCAGACGAACCCGAACCCCCCGCGGGCCGAAGGCTTCAAACGGAAGCCGCCCGCATCCGAGAGAGCGTCCAGACGCGGACCGCCCGTCCCGGCCCGGCAGCCGTGAGGCGCCGGTCCTCGGTAGTGGCCCCCGGAAGCCCCGCAGACCGAGCGGAGCACCCCGGAGGCTTCGATCGAAGACCGGCCCGACTGCCGTCCTCCTTGCCAGGAGGGCCAGGGCCAGCCGGCAGGCAGCGCGGGGACGCTCTCCCGGAGACGTACGAAAGAGGAGATCTTCCAGGTGGAAGAGAACGTGTTCTACGCCGAGGCCGTGATCGACAACGGTTCCTTCGGCACCCGTACCATCCGCTTCGAGACCGGCCGTCTGGCCCGTCAGGCCGCCGGCTCCGCCGTGGCCTACCTGGACGACGACACCATGGTGCTGTCGGCCACCAGCGCGTCCAAGCAGCCGAAGGAGCACTTCGACTTCTTCCCGCTGACCGTGGACGTCGAGGAGCGCATGTACGCCGCGGGCCGCATCCCCGGCTCGTTCTTCCGTCGTGAGGGCCGGCCCTCCGAGGACGCGATCCTCACCTGCCGCCTGATCGACCGCCCGCTGCGCCCGTCCTTCGTCAAGGGCCTGCGCAACGAGGTCCAGGTCGTCTGCACCGTCATGGCGCTCAACCCCGACCACCTGTACGACGTGGTGGCCATCAACGCCGCCTCCGCGTCCACCCAGCTGGCGGGCCTGCCGTTCTCCGGCCCGATCGGCGGCGTCCGCGTCGCGCTGATCAACGGCCAGTGGGTGGCCTTCCCGACCCACAGCGAGCTGGAGTCGGCCGTCTTCGACATGGTCGTCGCCGGTCGCGTCCTGCCGGACGGCGACGTCGCGATCATGATGGTCGAGGCCGAGGCCACCGACAAGACCATCAAGCTGGTCGAGGGCGGCGCCGAGGCGCCGACCGAGGACGTCGTCGCCGCCGGTCTGGACGCCGCCAAGCCGTTCATCAAGGTGCTGTGCGCCGCCCAGTCGCAGCTCGCCGCCCAGGCCGCCAAGCCGACCGGCGTGTTCCCGGTCTTCCTGGACTACCAGGACGACGTCCTCGCCGCGCTGACCGCCGCCGTCAAGGACGAGCTCGCCCAGGCCCTCACCATCCCGGGCAAGCAGGAGCGCAACAACGAGCTGGACCGCGTCAAGGCGCTGGCCGCCGAGAAGCTGCTCCCCGAGTTCGAGGGTCGCGAGAAGGAGATCAGCGCCGCCTACAACGCGCTGACCAAGAAGGTCGTCCGCGAGCGCGTCATCAAGGACAAGGTCCGCATCGACGGCCGCGGTGTCACCGACATCCGCACGCTGGCCGCCGAGGTCGAGGCCATCCCGCGCGTGCACGGCTCGGCCCTGTTCGAGCGTGGCGAGACCCAGATCCTGGGCGTCACCACCCTCAACATGCTGCGCATGGAGCAGCAGCTGGACACGCTCTCCCCGGAGACGCGTCGCCGCTACATGCACAACTACAACTTCCCGCCGTACTCGGTCGGCGAGACCGGCCGCGTGGGTGCGCCCAAGCGCCGCGAGATCGGCCACGGCGCGCTGGCGGAGCGGGCGATCATCCCCGTGCTGCCCTCGCGTGAGGACTTCCCGTACGCCATCCGCCAGGTCTCCGAGGCGCTGAGCTCCAACGGCTCCACCTCGATGGGCTCGGTCTGCGCCTCCACCATGTCGCTGCTGAACGCCGGTGTGCCGCTGAAGGCCGCCGTCGCCGGTATCGCCATGGGCCTGATCTCCCAGGAGATCGACGGTGAGACCCACTACGTCGCGCTGACCGACATCCTCGGTGCCGAGGACGCGTACGGCGACATGGACTTCAAGGTCGCCGGTACCCGCAACTTCATCACCGCCCTGCAGCTGGACACCAAGCTCAACGGCATCCCGGCGTCGGTGCTGGCCGCCGCGCTGAAGCAGGCCAAGGACGCGCGTCTGCACATCCTCGACGTGATGAACGAGGCCATCGACACGCCGGACGAGATGTCCCCGAACGCCCCGCGGATCATCACCATCAAGATCCCGGTGGACAAGATCGGTGAGGTCATCGGCCCCAAGGGCAAGATGATCAACCAGATCCAGGAGGACACCGGCGCCGAGATCACGATCGAGGACGACGGCACCATCTACATCGGTGCCGCCGACGGACCGGCCGCCGAGGCCGCCCGCACCACGATCAACCAGATCGCCAACCCGACCATGCCGGAGGTCGGCGAGCGCTACCTGGGCACCGTGGTGAAGACCACGACGTTCGGCGCGTTCGTCTCGCTCATGCCGGGCAAGGACGGCCTGCTGCACATCTCGCAGATCCGCAAGCTGGCCGGCGGCAAGCGCGTCGAGAACGTCGAGGACGTCCTCGGTGTCGGCGCCAAGGTGCAGGTCGAGATCGCCGAGATCGACCCGCGCGGCAAGCTCTCCCTCATCCCCGTCGTCGAGGGCGAGGAAGCCGGCGAGACCGCTTCCGAGTGAAGCGCCGCTAGCTGATCCTTGCGGCCCGTACGCCTCCCGGCGTGCGGGCCGCACCCTGTTGCCCCCGCGTTCGTCCAAGCGTTCCCACGCGTGTTTCCTCTGGAGGTACCCCCCGTGGCTCAGGCCCCGGCGGCGAAGCAGCGCCCCGGCTCCACCCGGACCCTGCTCAAGGGCGCCGACGGCGCCGGCACGGTGCGCCGCACCGTCCTCCCCGGCGGCCTTCGGGTCGTCACCGAGACCCTGCCGACGGTGCGCTCCGCCACCTTCGGCATCTGGGTCGGCGTCGGCTCGCGGGACGAGACCCCGCAGCTCAACGGCGCCACCCACTACCTGGAGCACCTGCTCTTCAAGGGCACCGCGCGGCGCAGCGCGCTGGACATCTCGGCTGCCCTGGACGCGGTCGGCGGTGAGATGAACGCCTTCACCGCGAAGGAGAACACCTGCTACTACGCCCGGGTCCTGGACACCGACCTGCCGCTGGCCATCGACGTGGTCTGCGACATGGTCACCGGCTCGCTGATCCGCTCCGAGGACGTCGACGCCGAGCGCGGCGTCATCCTCGAGGAGATGGCGATGGCCGAGGACGACCCGGGCGACGTGGTGCACGACCTGTTCGCCAAGGTGATCTTCGGCAGCGGCCCGCTCGGCCGCCCCATCCTGGGCACCCAGGAGACCATCAAGGTGCTCACCCGGGAGCAGATCGCCGGCTTCTACCGCCGCCGCTACCGGCCCGAGAACCTGGTCGTCTCGGCCGCCGGCAACCTCGACCACCACACGGTGGTCAGGCAGGTCGAGCAGGCCTTCGCGGCGGTGCTGGCCCGCTCCGACGCGGCCCCCGCCGAGGCCCGCCGCGGTGTCAAGGCGCTGCGCACGGCCGGCCGGGTCGAGGTGCTCAACCGCTCCACCGAGCAGGCCCACCTGGTGCTGGGCGTGCCCGGGGTGCCGCGGCACGACGAGCGCCGCTGGGCGATGGGCGTGCTCAACGCGGCCCTCGGCGGCGGGATGAGCTCCCGGCTGTTCCAGGAGGTCCGGGAGAAGCGCGGCCTGGCGTACTCGGTGTACTCGTACTCCTCGTCCTACGCGGACAGCGGCCTGTTCGGCATCTACGCCGGCTGCCAGCCCAAGCGGGTCGAGGAGGTGCTGCGGATCTGCCGCGCGGAGCTGGCCAAGGTGGTCGCCGAGGGCATCACCGAGGAGGAGCTGCGGCGCGCGATCGGCCAGATCTCCGGCTCCACCGTGCTGGGCATGGAGGACACCGGCTCGCTGATGAACCGGATCGGCAAGGCCGAGCTGAGCTACGGGCACCACCTGTCGGTGGACGAGATGCTGGCGCGGATCGCGGCCGTGACCCTGGACGACGTCCACGCGGTGGCCCGTGATGTGCTGGGCGCGTACCGGCCGTCGCTGGCGCTGATCGGACCGGTCAACGACAAGCGGGCCGCCAAGCTCGCCGATCTGCTGGTGTGAGAGGACATTTCGCTATGACGCTGCGTGTCGCCGTGATCGGTGCCAACGGCCGGATCGGCTCCGAGGCGGTCAAGGCCGTCGAGGCCGCGCCGGACCTCGAACTGGTGGCCACCCTGGGCCGCGGGTCCGAGCCGGCGGAGCTGACCGAGGCCGGCGTCCAGGTCGCCGTCGAACTCACCCACCCGGACTCGGCGATGGGCAACCTCGACTACTGCCTGCACCACGGCATCCACGTGGTCACCGGGACCACCGGCTGGACGGACGAGCGGCTGGCCACCGTCCGCGGCTGGCTCGACCAGGCCCCCGAGCTGGGCCTGCTGATCGCGCCGAACTTCTCCATCGGCGCGGTGCTCGGCATGAAGTTCGCCCAGACCGCGGCGAAGTACTTCGAGTCGGTCGAGGTGGTCGAGCTGCACCACGACCGCAAGGCCGACGCCCCCAGCGGCACCGCCACCCGCACCGCGCAGCTGATCGCGGCCGCCCGCGCCGAGGCCGGCCGCCCGCCGCAGCAGGACCCGACCACCCACAGCCTGCCCGGCGCGCGCGGCGCCGACGTGGACGGGGTGCCGGTGCACGCCGTCCGGCTGCGCGGGCTGCTCGCCCACCAGCAGGTGATGTTCGGCGACACCGGTGAGACGCTCACCATCCGGCACGACTCGCTGCACCACAGCAGCTTCATGCCGGGCATCCTGCTCGGCGTGCGCAAGGTCGTGGAGACGCCGGGGCTCACCCTGGGCCTCGAACACTTCCTGGACCTGTGAGCCCGGCATGACGTCCCGTACCGGATTCTTCGTCCTGTCCGGCGTGCTGCTGCTGGTCGCCCTCCTCTGTGTCGGGGAGGGTGTCCAGCTGGTCGCCACCGGCAAGCCGCTCGGCATCGGCATCGGCCTGTGCGCCTTCGTCATCCCGGTGATCGGCGTCTGGTTCCTGCGCCAGACCGTCCGGTTCGGCCGGGCCAGCGAGCAGCTCGCCCGGGAGCTGGAGGCCGAGGGCGGCCTGCCGGTGGACGAGCTCCAGCGCACCACCGGCGGGCGGATCGACCGGGCCTCGGCCGATGCGGTGTTCGCCCGCCGCCAGGCCGAGGCGGAGGCCGCGCCGGCCGACTGGCGGGTCTGGTTCCGCCTCGCGGTGGCGTACGCCGACGCCGGCGACACCCCGCGCGCCCGCAAGACCATGCAGCACGCCATCAAGCTGCACAGCACCGAACCCGCAAGGAGCAACGCGTGAGCGACGAACCGACGGCCCCCAGCTTCCGTAGCGACGTCACGGTCGAGCTGGTCCGCAGCGCGGCCGCCGACTCGGACGTCATCTGGGCGGCCCGCGTCTCGACCGCGGGGGAGCAGTCCCTGGAGGCGGTCCAGCAGGACCCGGAGAAGTCCAAGGGCCTGATCAACTTCCTGATGCGGGACCGGCACGGCACCCCCTTCGAGCACAACTCGATGACCTTCTTCATCAGCGCGCCGATCTTCGTGTTCCGGGAGTTCCACCGGCACCGCAGCGGCTGGTCCTACAACGAGGAGTCCGGCCGCTACCGCGAGCTGCAGCCGGTCTTCTACGTCCCGGCGGAGGAGCGCAAGCTCGTCCAGCAGGGCCGCCCGGGCCGCTACGAGTTCGTCGACGGCACCCCCGAGCAGCACAGGACCACCACCGAGGCGATGGAGGCCGCGTACCGCGAGTCCTACGCGCGCTACCAGGAGATGCTGGCGGCCGGCGTGGCCCGCGAGGTGGCCCGCGCGGTGCTGCCGGTCGGCCTGTTCTCCTCGATGTACGCGACCTGCAACTCCCGTTCGCTGATGCACTTCCTGTCGCTGCGGACCAAGCGGGAGCACTCGGCGGTGCCGTCCTTCCCGCAGCGCGAGATCGAGATGGTCGCCGAGCAGATGGAGCAGGAGTGGGCGCGGCTCATGCCGCTCACCCATGCGGCCTTCGAGAAGCACGGCCGGGTCGCTCCCTGACCTGGGACGATAGGCATATGGGCGGAGTGTCTCGCATGTCTGGATTGCGGCTTTTCTAGCCGCTCCCTACATTCATGAACACGGATTCCGGTGCTGCCCGAACCCCCGAGCGGGCAGCACCGGAATCCCATGTCACCGCCTGTTTCCGCCGCTTCGCACGGTATGCCCCTGTCCGAACACTGGACCGGTGTGGTTACCGCCCCACCGCCTACGAGTAGCTTTGGACGCATGGCTCCGACCTCCACCCCCCAGACGCCGTTCGGCCGGGTCCTGACCGCGATGGTCACCCCGTTCACCGCCGACGGCGGACTCGACCTCGACGGCGCCCAGCGCCTCGCCACACACCTCGTGGACTCCGGCAACGACGGCCTCGTCGTCAACGGCACCACCGGTGAGTCCCCGACCACCAGCGACGCCGAGAAGGCCCAGCTCGTCCGCGCCGTGGTGGAGGCGGTCGGGGATCGCGCCCACGTGGTGGCCGGCGTCGGCACCAACGACACCCACCACAGTGCCGAGCTGGCGCGACAGGCGGAGGCCGCCGGAGCCCACGGCCTGCTGGTCGTCACGCCGTACTACAGCAAGCCCCCGCAGGAGGGCCTGTACCGGCACACCGTGCACATCGCGGACACCACCGGGCTGCCGGTCATGCTCTACGACATCCCGGGCCGCAGCGGCGTCGCGCTGAGCCACGAGACGCTGGTCCGCCTCGGCGAGCACCCGCGGATCGTCGCCAACAAGGACGCCAAGGGCGACCTCGGCGCCGCCGCCTGGGCCATCGCCCGCTCCGACCTCGCCTGGTACTCCGGCGACGACATCCTCAACCTGCCGCTGCTGTCGGTCGGAGCCGCCGGAGTGGTCAGCGTCGTCGGACACGTCGTGGCCGGCGAACTGCGTGCGATGATCGAGGCGTACCTGGCCGGCGATGTGGCCAAGGCCACGGCGATCCACCAGGGCCTGCTCCCGGTGTTCAGCGGTATGTTCCGCACGCAGGGCGTCATCCTCGCCAAGGCCGCGCTGGAGCTCCAGGGACTGCCGGCCGGCCCGCTGCGGCTGCCGCTGGTCGGCGCGACTCCCGAGGAGATCGCACGATTGACGAAGGATCTCGCCGCCGGCGGGGTACACCTGTAACAGACGAAGACGTGCGCGCCCCGGCTCGCCGGACCCTCACGGGCCCGCCGCTGGACCGGACCGACGGCGCGAGAGCACCGACCCAGTAGGAAAAACGACACTGAGTACGCACGCCATATGTCTTCAGGGGGAGGACCCCGGGCATATGGCGTGCGTCGTGAGGAGAGTCTTTTGAGCCACCCGCACCCCGAACTCGGCGCACCCCCGGCCCTGAAGGAGGGCGCCCTCCGCATCACCCCGCTCGGCGGTCTCGGCGAGATCGGCCGCAACATGACGGTCTTCGAATACGGGGGCCGCATCCTGATCGTCGACTGCGGCGTCCTCTTCCCCGAGGACGAGCAGCCCGGCGTGGACCTGATCCTCCCGGACTTCACCTACATCCGGGACCGCCTCGACAAGATCGACGGCATCGTCCTCACCCACGGGCACGAGGACCACATCGGCGCCGTCCCGTTCCTCCTGCGGGAGAACCCGGACATCCCGCTGATCGGCTCCAAGCTGACCCTCGCCCTGATCGAGGCCAAGCTCGCCGAGCACCGCATCCGGCCGTACGTGCTGGAGGTCAAGGAGGGCGAGCGCGAGCGCATCGGCCCCTTCGACTGCGAGTTCATCGCGGTCAACCACTCCATCCCGGACGCCCTGGCGGTCGCCGTCCGCACCCCCGCGGGCATGGTCGTGGCCACCGGCGACTTCAAGATGGACCAGCTGCCGCTCGACGGCCGCCTGACCGACCTGCCGACCTTCGCCAAGCTGGCCGAAGAGGGCATGGACCTGCTGCTGGTGGACTCCACCAACGCCGAGGTCCCCGGCTTCATCCCGCCCGAGCGGGACATCTCGGCCGCGCTGCGGAACGTCTTCGCGAACGCCGACAAGCGCATCATCGTCGCCTCCTTCGCCAGCCACGTGCACCGCATCCAGCAGGTGCTGGACGCCGCGCACGAGTACAAGCGCAAGGTCGCCTTCGTCGGCCGCTCGATGGTCCGCAACATGGGCATCGCCCGCGACCTCGGCTACCTGAAGGTCCCCGGCAACATGGTCGTCGACGTCAAGCAGCTCGACGACCTGCCGGACAAGGACGTCGTGCTGATCTGCACCGGCTCCCAGGGCGAGCCGATGGCGGCGCTGTCCCGGATGGCCAACCGCGACCACCAGATCCGCATCGTCGAGGGCGACACCGTCGTCCTGGCCTCGTCGCTCATCCCGGGCAACGAGAACGCCGTCTACCGGGTGATCAACGGCCTCACCCGCTGGGGCGCCAAGGTCGTGCACAAGGGCAACGCCAAGGTGCACGTCTCCGGCCACGCCTCGGCCGGCGAGCTGCTGTACTTCTTCAACATCTGCAAGCCGCGCAACCTGATGCCGGTCCACGGCGAGTGGCGCCACCTGCGGGCCGCCGCCGACCTGGGCATCGCCACCGGCATTCCGCGCAACCGCGTGGTCATCGCCGAGGACGGCGTCTGCGTCGACCTGGAGAAGGGCGTCGCCCGGATCGTCGGCAAGGTGCAGGCCGGGTACGTCTACGTGGACGGCGCCTCGGTCGGCGACATCACCGAGGCCTCGCTCAAGGACCGCAGGATCCTCGGCGAGGAGGGCTTCATCTCGGTCTTCGTCGCGGTCGACTCGACCAACGGCAAGATCGTGGGCGGCCCGACCTTCCAGGCCCGCGGCTCCGGCATCGACGACAACGCGTTCGTGCCGGTCGCCGCCAAGCTCCAGGAGGCCCTGGACCGCTCGGCGAGCGACGGCGTGCTGGATCCCCGCCAGGTCCAGCAGCTGGTCCGCCGGACCGTCGGCAAGTGGGTGGCGGACAACTACCGCCGCCGGCCGATGATCCTGCCGGTCGTCGTCGAGGTCTGAGCCTCCGGCGGCTGGTTTGACGTGGGGCAGCCCGGTGCGTAATGTTCTCCGGGTTGCCCCACGGGACGGCCCCGCAGGAAGTTTCTCGAATGCGAATTCGAGAATGACCGCGGAAAACGGCCCGAGAAACTCTGATAGAGTTCGGGAGCGCCGAAAGGCGAAAGCCACTCAGGTAAATGAAACTCCGGAAAACGGAGCGGAAAACATCTGATAAGCTTGAAACACGAAAGAACGAAGCGCCCGGAGGGCCCGCTGGAAGGCGGTCCGAAG
>NZ_JBHVWW010000087.1:6902-32290 GCF_042882025.1 Kitasatospora sp. NPDC058243 | reverse complement strand
CCGCCGGCCAGCCCGGCGACCACCGCACCGACGTGCTGGCCTGCGAGCCGGTCGGCGGTCTGTTGCACGAGGCCGGCGAGTTCGTTCATGCCTTGAGCGTAGGGGTCCGCGACCTGCGAAGTCGTCCGCCGGAACGACGATTTCAACCGCCCTCCGCTGCTCCCGCAGGAGGACGCCCCCCACATGAGTACGCCCCGCTACGCTCGGCAGCGTACGGGCACCACGGTGTGATGACCGGTCCGGGCGTAGCGGGGCGCGTGGTGGGGCGGGGGCGAGCCGTCAGCAGCTCAGGTTGCCCCCGGGGACGGTGCCGAGGATCTGGACGAAGCTCTGGTACAGGCTGATCCGGTGCTGCATCTGGGCGGTGTTGTTGCCGTTGCACTCCAGCGAGCCGTTGATGCTGCGGATCGTCTCACCGAAGCCGTATCCGTTGACCATGGCGTTGTGCGCGGTCATGGTGCCCGGCCCGTTCTGGGTGTTCCAGTACCAGAGGCCGGTCTTCCAGGCCACCGCCGGGTCGGTCTGCACCAGGTTCGGATTGTTCAGCAGGTCGATGCCGAGCGCGTCGCCGGCGGCCTTGTAGTTGAAGTTCCAGCTCAGCTGGATCGGCCCGCGCCCGTAGTACGCGGCCTGCCCGGCCGGGCACCCGTACGGCTGCGAGGTGTCGCAGTAGTGCGGGTAGTTGGAGGTGTTCTGCTCGACCACGTACACCAGTCCGCCGGTCTCGTGGCTGACGTTGGCGAGGAACGCGGCGGCCTCCTGCCGGCGCACGGTGTCGCTGCCGGTGGCCGCGAAGCCGGGGTAGGCGCCGAGCGCGTCGAGCAGGCCCTGGTAGGTGTAGAAGGAGTTCCGGCCCGGGAACATCTGGTCGAACTGGGCCCGGCTGACCGGGAATCCGCCCGGGTTGGGCGGCTGGGTCGAGCCGCAGCCGTACGGCTCCCAGTACCAGGTGCTGATGACCGGGTCGTAGCCCGGGTTGTCGTGGGTGGCGCGGTAGTAGCCGCCGTTGGTGTACCGGACGATGTCGCCGGCGACGTAGGCGCGGCCGGCGACCCAGGCGGGGTAGTTGCAGGTGCCGGACGTCGGGGTCGGCGTCGGGTCGGTGGACCCGCCGCAGGAGCCCTGGTCGGCCCAGACCCCGGTGCCGCCGGTGCTCGGGGGCTCGTTCTGGGTCCACCACTTGGCGTTCCAGTTGTGCCCGTTGTACGAGACGGCCGCGCCGCCGGTGTAGGCGGTGGCCGCGCTCCACGGCGTGCCGCAGGCGGCGGCGCTGGCGGAGGCGGGGAGGAGCACCGCGACCGCCAGCGCCGTGACCACGGCGGAGAGCAGCGCGAGCAGGCGTTTCATTGACACGTCATCACCCCTTGTGCGGTGGGGGCCGCACGTCGTCGTGACAGGGACTTGAGCGGGGCAGGGGAGCCGGGTCCCGTGCGGGGGTGCGCCAGGGGGGCGGCCGACCGGGGTGTGGGCCGGTGCGGGGCCGTGAAGGCGACTCAAGCGGAGTGTTCTATACCTGTCAAGAGAGTGGGTGAAACCGGCTCACAAATGCGGTGCGCACGCCCCCGGCGCCCCTGCGAGCCCCATCGGCCCCCGACCCGCCCCCTTCAGCCCCCGAGCGCCGCCCGCAGCCGGGCCGCGACCTCCGCCGCCCCCGCTTCGTCCGGGTACTTCCCCCGCGGCCAGAAGAAGCCGCGCAGCCCGTCCTTCGGATTGCGCGGCACCACGTGGACGTGCAGATGCGGCACCGACTGGCTGATCCGGTTGTTCGCCGCCACGAAGCTGCCCGCCGCGCCCAATCCGCGCTCCACCGCGGCGGCCACCCGCTGCACCTGGAGGAAGAACGGCCCCACCTCGGCGGCCGGCAGGTCCGCCAGGGTGCGGCGGTGGGTGCGCGGGACGACCAGCACGTGGCCGGGGAACAGCGGCCGCCGGTCCAGGAAGGCCACCGCCGCCTCGTCGTCCAGCACTCGGTGCGCGGGCTCCTCGCCCGCCACCACCGCACAGAAGACGCAGTCCATCCGTCCATTCAATCCACCGGCGGCCGCCCCGGCACTTCCGCGATCGCGCGGTTGCGGGGCGTCACCCGTCCGGCCGCCGAGCAGGTGCGGCCGCCCGGTCGGGGGGCGCACGGTGCTGGAGGGGGTCGACCAGAGGCGCGCCGCGCGCCGTACGAGGAGGTGGCCCGATGGCGGGCAAGTTCGAGGTCTACGAGGACGCCGGCGGCAAGTACCGGTTCCGGCTCAAGGCGGGCAACGGCGAGATCGTCGCCACCGGCCAGGGCTACTCCAGCAAGGAGGCCGCCCACAAGGGCGTCGAGGCCGTCCAGCGGGCGGCCAGCGACGCTCCGGTGGTGGACGTGCCCAAGGCCGCCTGAGCACGCCGAGCGCCGAGCACCGAGCACCGAGCGCGCCACGCCCGCCCGCACCGTTCGTCACTCGTAGCGGTAGAGCAGCGCCTCCCGCTCGGTCTGCTCGATCATCTCGACGGTCAGCGACTCGTCCCGCAGGTGCGAGAGGGTGATCTCGGCCGAGGTCGGCTGCGCGTCCTTGGCCGGCCAGTTCTCCGGCTTCCACGCCGAGCCGCGCAGGAAGGCCTTCGGGCAGTGCGCGTACACCTCCTCGACGGCCACCACGATCGCGCTGCGCGGGGGCTTGCCGACGGCGGTCAGCTGCCGCAGCAGCTCCGGGTCGGTGGAGATGCAGGCCCGCCCGTTGACCCGCAGCGTGGTGTCCCGGCCCGGGACGACGAAGAGCAGCCCGATCCGGCCGTTCTCCAGGATGTTGTGCAGGGTGTCCAACCGCTTGTTGCCGGTGGCGTCCGGGATGGCCAGGGTGTGCTCGTCGAGGACGGAGACCACCCCGGCCGGCCCGCCGCGCGGGGAGACGTCGCAGCGCCCGGCGGCGTCCGAGCTCGCCACGAACACCAGCGAGGAGCAGGCGATCAGCCGCCGCGCGACCTCGTGCAGGTGGTCGACCTGCTTGCGGCGCGCGTGCTCGCCGGGCTGCTCGTAGATCTCGCGCAGCTGCGCCGGGTCGGTCAGCGCCCCTGCGCTGAGGGCGGCGAACAGGCTGCCCGGCATGTCCGGAGCGGTGGTTGACGCAATGACAGATTCCGGTGTGCTGGTCATACCGGAAATCTAGCCGAACCCCTTTCCGGAGCGCCTGGCCGCCGGGCGGTGCACCCCTCGGTAAAGCTTCCCCGCCACCCCTCCCCACCAGCGGTTTTACGCTGATAATGGGGCCAGGCGCTCCGCTCGGAGGTGGTGGTCGTGATCGTGAGGATCTGGGCCGGGCAGGTCCTGGCCGGTCGCATCGAGGAATTCTGTGTGCTGCTGACAACCCAGGTGATCCCGCAGCTCGGGCGGACCGACGGTTGCCTGGGCGGCGAACTGCTGCGCTCGGTGACCGAGGACGGACACCGGGTGCTCGTGGTGAGCCGCTGGCGCGACGAGGCGGCCCTGCGCGGGTACGCGGGGCCGATGTGGCGGATCCGGCCGGTCTGGTCGGAGGGCGAGCTGTGCTACCTCGCGCACCCGCCGGTGGTCACCCACTTCACGTCGATCGCCGCACCCGCCACGCTCTGACCGCACCCGCCGCGCTCCGGCCGTACCCACTACCCTCCGTACGTGCCTGCCACCCTCCGTAGGCGACCGCCACGTTGTGGGCGTCACCTACCACCCGGCCGCACATTCCCCGCATCCGCGTGAAACAGGCCACAGCGGAAGGCTCTCCCTGGCCTTGCGCGCGTCGTGGCAGAATGACCCCAACAGCAGTGACGTTCAGCGCACTCCGGGGTCGGTGAAAATCCGAACCGGCGGTTACAGTCCGCGACCCGTCCGCAGCCAGCGGCCGGTTGACCAGGTGAAATTCCTGGACCGACGGTTAAAGTCCGGATGGGAGGCGTGCGCGGGCGGACGAAGAGCAGTATCCGTGGTCCCCCGGTGGACCACGGCCAGGTGAACGGCGGGAGAGGTGTCTCCCGGGCCGGGCGAGCGATCTCCCGGCGGCCTCGGCATCCCGGCGACGGGTCGTGCCGTCGGCTCGCGCGCCGTTGCCCGTCCGTGTCATCTCCCATGCCGCCCCGGAGTCCGCGCCCCCAAGCGCGAGGAGAACCCGGGTGTTCACCGGCATCATCGAAGAGCTCGGCGAGGTCGTGTCGATCGAGGAGATCGGCGACTCCTCGCGAATCCGCCTGCGCGGCCCGGTGGTCTGTACGGGTGCGCGGCACGGCGACTCCATCGCGGTCAACGGCGTCTGCCTGACCGTCGTCGACAGCCCGGACCAACTGGCGGCCGATACGGGCGAGTTCAGCGCCGACGTGATGGCCGAGACGCTGCACCGATCCAGCCTCGGCGAGTTGAAGCCCGGCTCCCGGGTCAACCTGGAGCGCGCCATGGCGCTCGGCGACCGGCTCGGCGGCCACCTCGTCCAGGGCCATGTCGACGCCACCGGCACGCTGTTGGGCCGCGAGCCCGGCGAGCGCGACGCGGCCGGCGACCTGCGCTGGGAGGTGCTGCGCTTCTCGCTGCCCGACACCATCTCCCGCTACCTGGTGGAGAAGGGCTCGATCACGGTCGACGGCGTCAGCCTCACCGTGGTGGAGGCCGCCCGGGACAGCTTCACCGTCAGCCTCATCCCCACGACCCTCGCGCTGACCTCGCTCGGCGCCAAGGCCGTCGGCGAGAGCGTCAACCTCGAAGTGGACGTGCTCGCCAAGTACGTCGAGCGACTGCTCGACTCCCGCACCCTTCCCCCGACGATCGCCGGAGAGTCCAAGTGAACTGGCTCAGCGGAGAAGCGTTCACCGTCTTCGGCGAGCACGTGAAGTGGGCCGACATGTTCGGCAACCTGCTCGGCCTGGCCGGGCTGGCCTTCGGCTGGCGCCGCTCGGTCTGGAGTTGGCCGCTCCAACTCCTGTCCGGCGCCGTGCTGATCGCCGCCTACCTCGGGGGCCACGTCCCCGGCCTGATCGGCAAACAGCTGATCGTGCTCGTCACCGCCGCCTGGGGCTGGGCCCAGTGGCGGCGGGGCCGCCGGGACACCGGCACGATCGCCGTCCGCTTCGCCACCTGGCCGGAGCGGGCCGCCCTGGTGGTCGGCACCGCGGCCGGCACCGTCGCGCTGGCCTGGCTGTTCACGGCCCACCCCAGCCTGTCCTGGAGCCCCTGGTCGGACGCCTACATCTTCGTCGGCACGCTGGCCGCGATGGTCGCCCAGGCCCGTGGCTGGCTGGAGTTCTGGTTCGCCTGGATCGCCGTCGACGTGGTCGGCGTCCCGCTCGCCTTCAACAACGGCTACCCCTTCTCCGGCCTCACCTACTCGATCTACTTCGTCCTGGTGCTGCTCGGCCTGCGCTCGTGGTGGCTGAGCAGCCGTGAGCCGCGCGTCAACTCCGCCAACGTCCCGCAGGGAGCCACGGTATGACCGAGAACCACACCGCCGACCGCGACCGCGAGGTGGCACCCGAGCTCGTCCTCGACCCGGTCGAGCGCGCGATCGCCGACATCGCCCTCGGCCGCGCCGTGATCGTGGTCGACGACGAGGACCGTGAGAACGAGGGCGACATCGTCTTCGCCGCCTCCGCCGCCACCCCGGAGCTGATGGCCTTCACCATCCGCTACAGCTCCGGCGTGATCTGCGCCCCGCTGACCGGCGAGGAGCTGGACCGGCTCAAGCTGCCGCCGATGACCCAGGTCAACGAGGACCGCAAGGGCACCGCGTACACCGTCTCGGTGGACGCCCGGGAGGGGGTCGACACCGGCATCTCCGCCGCCGACCGCGCCCGCACCGTCCGGCTGCTGTCCTCGCCCGGCACCGAGCCCGGCGACCTCACCCGCCCCGGGCACGTGTTCCCGCTGCGCGCGGTGGAGGGCGGCGTGCTGGTGCGCCCCGGCCACACCGAGGCCGCCGTCGACCTGGCCCGGCTCGCCGGACTGCCGCCGGCCGGTGCGATCGCCGAGGTGGTCAACGACGACGGCACCATGGCCCGGCTGCCCGAGCTGGTCGCCTTCGCCCGCGAGCACGGCCTCGCGATCATCTCCATCGAGGACCTGATCGCCTACCGCCGCCGCACCGAACTGCACGTCGACCGGGCCGCCGTGACCGCCCTGCCCACCGTCCACGGCGAGTTCACCGCGGTCGGCTACCAGGGCACCATCGACGGCGTCGAGCACATCGCGCTGGTGGCCGGCGGCCTCGGCGCCGACGGCCGGCTGCCCGAGGGCGAGGACGTCGTGGTCCGGGTCCACTCCGAGTGCCTGACCGGCGACGTCTTCGGCTCGCTGCGCTGCGACTGCGGCCCCCAGCTGGAGGCCTCGCTGCACAAGGTCGCCGAGTCCGGCCGCGGAGTGGTGCTCTACCTGCGCGGCCACGAGGGCCGGGGGATCGGCCTGGCCCACAAGCTGCGCGCCTACGAACTCCAGGAGCAGGGGCGCGACACCGTCGACGCCAACCTCGACCTCGGCCTGCCGGCCGACGCCCGCGACTACAGCATCGCGGCGCAGATGCTGGTGGACCTCGGCGTCCGCTCGCTCACCCTGCTCACCAACAACCCGGAGAAGCTCACCGCGCTCACCGAGCACGGCCTCAAGGTCAAGGGGCGCGAAGCGGTCGAGATCGCGCCGGGTGAGCACAACCTGCGCTACCTGCGCACCAAGCGTGACCGGATGGGCCACGACCTGCCCGGCCTCGACTCCTGAACCCACCCCGCGCCCCACGCACCACACCCCACACCCCACGCACCCCATGACGACGGACAGGAAGAACGAGCATGAGCGGCCACGGAGCCCCCGAGCTGACCATCGACGGCGCCGCCGACCTCAAGGTCGCCGTCGTCGCCGCCCAGTGGCACGACGTTGTGATGAACGGCCTGCTGGACGGCGCCCACCGGGCGCTCAAGGAACTGGGCGTCACCGAGCCGACCGTGCTGCGCGTCCCCGGCACCTTCGAGCTGCCGGTCGCCGCCAAGCGCCTCGCCGACCACGGCTACGACGCGGTCGTCGCCCTCGGCGTGGTGATCCGCGGCGGCACCCCGCACTTCGACTACGTCTGCCAGGCGGCCACCGCCGGCCTCACCCAGGTGAGCGTCGACACCGGCGTCCCGGTCGGCTTCGGCGTGCTGACCTGCGACAACGAGGAGCAGGCGCTCGACCGCGCCGGCCTGCCCGGCTCCGCGGAGGACAAGGGCCACGAGGCGGTCACCGCCGCCGTCGCGACCGCCGCGGTGCTGCGCGCCGCGCTCTGAGCGCACCGCCCCGACCCGGACCGTGGACGTCCAACGGACTGTCCACGGTCCGGGACCGTTTACCGCCGGTCAGCCCGCACGCCGTAAGGTGAGTCCCATCATGGCTTCGAAGACATTCGAGGAGCTCTTCGCCGAGCTCCAGCAGAAGGCCGCCACCGGCGACCCCTCGTCCTCCCGTACCGCGCAGCTCGCCCAGCAGGGCGTCCATGCGATCGGCAAGAAGGTCGTCGAGGAGGCCGCCGAAGTCTGGATGGCCGCCGAGTTCCAGACGGACGAGCAGACCGCCGAGGAGATCTCACAGCTCCTGTACCACGTTCAGGTGATGATGATCGCCCGCGGGCTGACGCTCGACGACGTCTACAAGTACCTCTAAACCCGAACCGCACGCCCCTCCCCACAGGTAAGGAACCAACCTCCCATGCTGCGCATCGCCGTCCCCAACAAGGGTTCGCTCTCGGGTCCCGCGGCGGAGATGCTCCATGAGGCCGGCTACCGCCAGCGGAAGGACCCCAAGGAGCTCGTCCTCGTCGACCCGAACAACGAGGTCGAGTTCTTCTTCCTGCGCCCGCGCGACATCGCCGTCTACGTCGGCTCCGGCCGCCTGGACGTCGGCATCACCGGCCGTGACCTGCTGCTGGACTCGCACTCCAACGCCGAGGAGGTGCTCGCGCTCGGCTTCGCCGCGTCGACCTTCCGCTTCGCCCGCCCCGAAGGCGTCGCCGTCGAGGACGTCAAGGGCCTGGAGGGCCTGCGGATCGCGACCTCCTACACCGGCCTGGTCGAGCAGCACCTCGCCGACCACGGCGTGAAGGCGACCGTCACCAAGCTGGACGGCGCGGTGGAGACCGCGGTGCAGCTGGGCGTCGCCGACGTGATCGCCGACGTGGTGGAGACCGGCACCAGCCTGCGCAACGCCGGCCTGGAGGTGTTCGGCGAGCCGATCCTGATCTCGGACGCCGTGGTGATCCGCCCCAAGGGCGCGGGCGAGGACACCCGGGTGGACCAGTTCCTGCGCCGCCTCCAGGGTGTGCTGGTGGCCCGCCGCTACGTGCTGATGGACTACGACATCCGCGCCGAGAAGGTCGGCGCCGCCGTGGCGCTCACCCCCGGCCTGGAGTCGCCGACCGTCTCCCCGCTGCACACCGAGGGCTGGGTGGCGGTGCGCTCGATGGTGCTCCGCAAGGAGGCCCAGCAGATCATGGACGACCTGTGGGCCATCGGCGCCCGGGCCATCCTGGTCACCAACATCCACGCCTGCCGCCTCTGACCGGCGCGGCGGCGACCTCGCCCGCCGTGGTGCGGGTAAGGAACGGTTGAATGGGGCGGGGACGCTGACCGGCGTCCCCGCCCTTCGTCTGGATCCGTCCGTTGCCCGGAACCGTCGTTCCCGGGAACGACCGTTCCCCCGAACCACCCCACCGGAGACCCCACGTGTCCACGCCGCCCGTCGAGTTCCCCGTCACCTGGGCGCCGCGCCGCACCCGCGCCGTGCTGCTGCCGGTCTGCGCGCTGCTGGTGGTGCTGTTCGCCGTGATGGCCGTGGCGCTCCCGGAGAACTGGCAGCTCAACGACCGGATCATGATGGCGGGCAGCGGCGTGCTGTTCGCGTGCGTGGGCCTGATGCTGGCCCGCCCCCGGGTGAGCGCCGACGCGCAGGGCGTGACGGTGGTCAACTTCGTCCGCAGCCGCCGGCTCACCTGGGCCGAGATCGTCCGGGTCAACTTCCGCCAGGGCGACCCGTGGGCCACCCTCGACCTGGCCGACGGCACCTCGCTCGCCGCGGTCGGCATCCAGTCCGGTGTCGGCAAGGACCAGGCGATCGCGCAGGCCCGTGCCCTGCGCGACCTGGTCGAGCACCACGCCAGGGCCTGAGCCCCGCGCCACCGCCGCCGCCGGTCGGCGCCCGCCCGTTCACACCGGCACCGCCCGCCCGCCGACGCCCGCTCCCGACACCCCGCCGGGCCCCGCCGGGCCTGCGAATCCTCGGCCCGGCGGGTCCGAACACTCTTCCTACCATCGTCCGGCTATGGTCTACGCTGGTAAAAGCAGGGCAAAACTTCCGTCCTGCCCGAAAGACGACTTGAGGAGTGACTTCCCCCCTCGATGGACGATCCGTCCGGTAGTACCTGCGCCGCCCACCTTCCTGTCAGCGGAAGGCAGGCGGCACTGTGATCACCGCCTGGCTGCTGTTGCTCGCAGCCCTCCTGCTGATCCTCGCCAACGGCCTGTTCGTGGCCGCCGAGTTCGCCTTCGTGACCGTCGAGCGCGGGGCGGTCGAACGCTCCGCCGGGGCCGGCGACGCCAAGTCCGCCCGCGTCTCCCGGGCCCTGCGGCACCTCTCGTTCGAACTCTCCGGCGCCCAGCTCGGCATCACCGTCACCTCGCTGGTGGTCGGCATGCTCGCCGAGCCGGCGCTGTCCACCCTGCTCAGCCCCGTCATGACCGGGATCGGCGTGCCCGAGTCGGCCGCCCGCGGCGTCGCCGTGGTCGTCGGCATGGTGCTCGCCACCGTGGTGCAGATGGTGATCGGCGAGCTGGTCCCGAAGAACTGGGCGATCTCCCGCCCGCTCCAGGTGGCCCGCGCGGTCGCCGCCCCGCACATGGCCTTCTCCTTCGCCTGCCGCCCGCTGATCAGCTTCCTCAACGGGGCGGCCGACCGGACGGTCCGCGCCTTCGGCGTCGAGCCGCAGGAGGAGCTGGACCACGCCCGGACCCCGGCCGAACTGGTCTCGCTGGCCCGCCACTCGGCCAAGGCCGGCGCGATAGACGAGGAGTCGGCGACCCTGTTCGTCCGCACCCTGGGCCTGGGCGAGCTGACCGCCGAGTCCGTGATGACCCCGCGGATCGACGTCGCCTCCCTCCAGAGCGACGCCACCGCCTCCGACGTGATCAACCTGACCCGGGCCACCGGCCTGTCCCGCTTCCCGGTCTACACCCACAGCTTGGACGAGGTCACCGGCATCGTGACCCTCAAGGACGCCCTCGCCGTCCCGGCCGCCCGGCGCGGCCTGGTCCGGGTGGGCGAGCTCACCTCGCCGCCGCTGCTGGTGCCCGAGACCCTGCCCGCCGAGCGGCTGCTCGACCAGCTGCGCCGCCTCCAGCCGATGGCCATCGTGGTCGACGAGTACGGCGGCACCGCCGGCGTCGTCACCGTCGAGGACATCGTCGAGGAGATCGTCGGTGAGGTGCAGGACGAGCACGACCCCGCCGACCGCCCCGAGCTGCTCCCGCTGCCCCCGGTGAACGGCCTGCCGGCCTGGGAGGCCGAGGGCCGCGCCCGGATCGACCAGCTGGAGGCGATCGGCCTGATCGCCCCGGACGGCCCGTACGAGACGCTGGCCGGCCTGGTCTCCGACCTGCTCGGCAAGCTGCCCGAGGTCGGCGAGCAGGCGGAGCTGCCGGGCTGGCGCTTCACCGTGACGGGTGTCGACCGGCACCGCACCAGCCAGGTCCGGGTCGAGCGCACCAGCGCGCCGGCCTCGTTCGGAGACGACCAGGAGAACGCCCGATGACCGCGCTCCAACTGGCCGTCGCCGTCCTGCTCCTGCTCGGGAACGCCTTCTTCGTCGGCGCCGAGTTCGCCGTCGTCTCGGTGCGCCGCAGCCAGATCGAGCCGCTCGCCGAGGCCGGCCACAAGCGTGCCCGCACCGTGCTGCACGCGCTGTCCAACGTGTCCGCGATGCTGGCCGCCGCCCAGCTCGGCATCACCGTCTGCTCGCTGGGCCTCGGCGCCCTGGCCGAGCCGACCATCGCCAGTCTGCTGGAGGGCCCGTTCCACGCGATCGGCGTCCCGTCCGGTCTGATGCACCCGCTCTCGTACGGCATCTCGCTGGCCGTCGTGGTCTTCCTGCACATGGTGATCGGCGAGATGGTGCCCAAGAACATGGCCATGGCGGGCCCGGAGAAGGCCGCGCTCTGGCTCGGCCCGCCGCTGGACCGGCTGGCCCGCTGGCTGGCCCCGGTGATCAGCCTGCTGAACGCCATCGCCAACGGTGTGCTGCGGCTGTTCCGGGTCGAGTCCAAGGACGAGGTCGAGTCGGTGTTCACCACCGAGCAGCTGATGTACCTGCTGGTCGACTCCCGGGACGCCGGCCTGCTCGACGAGGGCCGCCAGGAGCGTCTGGAGGACGCCCTGGAGCTGGGCCACCGCCCGGTCACCGAGGTGCTGCTCAAGCCCGAGCAGCTCGTCACCGTGGACACCAAGGTGACCGCCGCGGAGGTCGAGGAGCTCGCCCTGCGCACCGGCTTCTCGCGCTTCCCGGTCACCGACGGCGACCCGGCCGGCCACGGCTACCTGGGCTACCTGCACCTCAAGGACATCCTCGACGTGGAGGACCCGTCCGCGCCCGTCCCGGCCCGGCTGTGGCGTCCGATCACGGTGCTGCGCGGCAGCCTCCCGCTGGACGACGCGCTCGGTGCGATGCGCCGGGCGACCTGCCACCTGGCCGCCGTGCTGGACCAGGACGGCCGCACGCTCGGTGTGGTCATGCTGGAGGACGTGCTGGAGGAGCTGGTCGGCGAGATGCACGACCCGGACCACCGCTCCGCCGCCTGAGGTTGCCCCTTTCGCTGACGGCGTGTCCGCTGCGGGCGATTCTGCTCTCAGCGTGCAGCCGTTCCCATGCCGGCCACCCTGGGCGCAGGGTGGTCGGCATGAGGCTTCTCCTGCTGGGTGGAACGAATTTCGTCGGACGGGTCGTCGCCGAGGAGGCGCTGTCCAGGGGATGGGAGGTGACGGCCCTCAACCGCGGTACGCAGCCCGCGCCCGCGGGCGTGACCGCGCTGCTGGGCGACCGCACCGCCGAGGGCGGGCTGGCGACGCTGGCCACGGGGGAGTGGGACGCGGTGGTGGACACCTGGTCCGGAGCCCCGACGGCGGTGCGCGACAGCGCCCGCCTGCTGGCCGGCCGGGTCGGCCACTACGGGTACGTCTCCAGCCGGTCGGTGTACGACTACCCGCTGGCGCGCGGGGCGGACGAGTCGGCGAAGGTGGTCGGGTCGTCCCCGGACGCCGAGGGCGAGGTGCCCTACGCCGAGGCCAAGCGCGGCGCCGAACTGGCCCTGGAGGCGGAGTTCGGTGGGCGCGCCCTGCTCGCCCGGGCCGGGCTGATCCTCGGCCCGCACGAGAACATCGGCCGGCTGCCCTGGTGGCTGAACCGGATCGCCCGGGGCGGCCCGGTGCTCGCCCCCGGCCCGTACGACCTGCCGCTGCAGTACATCGACGTCCGCGACCTCGCGAGCTGGCTGCTGGACGCGGCGGCGGCCCGGCTCGGCGGCGCGTGCAACGTGGTCAGCCCGGCGGGCCACACCACGATGGGCGAGCTGCTGGAGGCCTGCGTGCGGGTCACCGGCTCGGACGCGGACCTGCGCTGGACCGACCCCGAGCGCATCCTGGCGGCCGGCGTCGAGCCCTGGACGGAGCTGCCGATCTGGCTGGCGCCCGGCGAGCTGAACGACTTCCTGCACGGCGCGTCCGTGGACCGGGCGGTCGCCGCCGGGCTGCGCTGCCGGCCGGTGGGCGAGACGGTCGAGGACACCTGGACCTGGCTGCGGTCGATCGGCGGCGTCGCCCCGCAGCGCGCCGACCGGCCGAAGGTCGGCCTCGACCCCGAGCGCGAGGCCGAGCTGCTCCGGGGCTGAGCCCGGCGCGATCCCGGCGTGATCCCGGGGAGCTGGTCTCAGCCGCGGCCGTCGATCAGCTCCCCGTAGGCCTGGACGAGGTCGGGCAGGCGCAGGGTCGCCAGGTCCTCCCGGCCCGGCGGCTCGCGCAGCAGCGAGAGCCGCAGGTCCCGGTAGGCGCAGGACTTCTCGTACAGGGTGCGGATGAACCGGCCGTTCCCGAGTTCGTCGATCCAGCCCTCGCGGACCACGTGGGTGCAGATGCTGGCCAGTTCCTCGGCCGCGTCCTCGTCCCAGCCGTCGCCGTCCCGGCCGGCCAGCGCGGCGCCGATCGCGGTCAGCTCGTTCGGGCGGTAGCTGGGGAAGTCGACCCGGGTGGTGAAGCGGGAGTTGAGGCCGGGGTTGGTGGCGAGCAGCCGGTTCATGCCCTCGGGATAGCCGGCCAGGATCACCACCAGGCGGTCGCGGTTGTCCTCGGCGCGTTTCAGCAGCACCTGGAGGGCCTCGTCGCCGTAGGCGTCGCCCTTGGTGTAGCCGGAGTTGGAGAGGCTGTACGCCTCGTCGATGAACAGCACGCCGTCCAGTGCCGAGTCGATCAGCTCGTTCGCCTTGACCGCGGTCTGGCCAAGGAACTCGCCGACCAGGTCGGCCCGTTGGGCCTCCACGAGGTGGTCGCCGGAGAGCAGTCCGAGGGCGTGGAAGACCCGGCCGAGGATCCGGGCCACGGTGGTCTTGCCGGTGCCGGAGGGGCCGGAGAAGACGAAGTGGCGCTTGGGCGGCTGGACCGGCAGGCCCTGCGCGGCCCGGAGTCTGGACATCCGCAGCTGCGCCGACAGCGCCCGCACCTGGCGCTTGACCGGCTCCAGGCCCACCATCAGCGAGAGTTCCGCCAGCGCCGCGTCCAACTCGCGCTCGTCGTCGACCGGTTGGGCGGCGGGAAGCGGAGCGGTGCGGGGCTGGGCCTCGGCGCGGACCGGCGCCGGCAGCGGGGCGGCGGAGCCGCCCGGCGAACCCGACCGCTCGCCGGCCGCCTGCGGCGCCGGGCCGGCCGTGGAGCCGTCGCCCGGGCCGGGCCCCGTGAGGAACCCGACCCCCTCGACGAATCCGACCCCGCCGGTGTACCCGGCGCCCTCGGTGAACCCGGCGCTCTCGGTGAACCCGGGGGCCGCGTCGCCGAAGCCCCCCGCCGTGGCGTACCCGTTCCCGTCCTGGAAGTCCGTCTCGTCCGCCTCGTCCATCTCGTCCGGCTCGGTGTCCTCGTACCCGGCCGCCCGCCCGCCCGACGGCAGGCCGCCGTCCAGCAGGGCGTCCGGCAGGTCGTCCGCCAACCCGTCCTCCGCCGCGATCGCGGCCAGCCGCGCGGCGGTGTCCATGAACACCGGATCGGCCCGGTGCACCGCCCGGTAGAGCGGCAGCGCGGCCGCACTGCGCCCGGCCCCCTCGTACGCCCGGGCCAGCCAGTACCGCAGCTCCTTGCGCTGGGGCTGCTCGGAGCGGCAGCGGGCCAGCGAGGCGGCCAGCGGTGCCTGCGCCTGGGCGCACATGTCCAGCCGGACCCGTGCCATGCCGGCGAACAGCCCGGCCTCGATGCCGAGCAGCGGGTCGTCCAGCAGCCGGTCGGTGTCCCGGATCAGCTGCTCCCAGTCCTTGAGCAGATAGGACCGGCAGGCGTACAGGAACTGGGCGGACGGGTCCTCGCTGGGCGCCGGGCACTGCTCCAGCGCCCGGTCCAGCTCGGCCAGGTGGCGGCCGTCCAGCCAGTGCGAGGCGTGCGCCAGCGCCAGGTCGCGGGCGTCCTCCAGGACGGGCTGCACCCACCAGCCCAGCCAGTACCAGGAACTGAGCGGGCGGCGGTGGCGCCGCCGCTGCTCGCCGAACCGCTTCTGGTTGCGGTACATGGCCAGCAGCGCCGCCGAGGTGTCGCTGCGCAGCGCGTGCAGGCCGAGCCAGGCGTCGGCCATGCCCGGGTCCAGCCGGACGGCCGCGCGGAACTCCTCCTCGGCACGGGCGTACGCGCCCGCCGTGTACGCGTCCATGGCACGCAGCCACGCGCGTTCGGCGAGCCGGTCCGGGCCGCCCGCGTTGCTGTCCGAACTGTCCACCGTCGTCACTCACGCCCCCCGCGGCTTGGCCCGGGGCTCGGTGGCAGGTCGCCTGCGTGCAGCCGGGCCGGTGGTCGAAAGCCCCCGGGCGCATCTGCGCCTGCGAGGAATCGTACCGGCGTGGCGCTGATCCGGAAGGGCGCCCACGGAGTCAAATGCGATCGTGTGAGCGGTCGTTGAGCGGGTGGGGGCCTGGGCCGGCGGCGGGGGAGCGCGATTCGGAAAGGACCGGACGGCGCCCCCGGCTCACGGGGGAACAAGTCGGGGACGCCGGGTCCGAGGCGGCCGGAACATCCCGTTCCGGCGGCTGAGGAGAACCTAAATCCTGGTGACAGTGCAGGTCAAGGGCTTGTTGAAGGTTCACCCACGGTGCCCGGCGTGATTCGTCCGGTCACCCCGTCGACTCGCGTCCCGGCGAACGGACGGCTCGGATCCGCGGCGAAATGCGTCGATTCGGCCCGCGCCCAGCCGGCCCAGAACTCGGCCAGATCCGGCCCGTCCCGCTGCTCGCCGCGCCGCCGGGCCGAGGCGGCGTCCAACTCCAGCCAGATCACCCGGGCCAGCCACGGCCGCACCGCCCGCCGCCCGGCGCCGACGCCCTCCACCAGCACCACCGGGGCGACCGGCACCGCGGCCGTGCCCGCGAAGCGGCGCAGCGTCCAGTCGTACACCCGGTACGCACCGTCCCGGCCGGCCGCCAGCGGCTCCAGCACCTGTTCGCGCAGCCGCCCGGTCCAGCCGAAGGGCTCGGCGTGGGTGGCCAGGTCGTCGAGGTGGACCACCGGCGCCCCGCCGAGCGCCGCCGCCAGCCGCCCGGCGAAGGTCGTCTTGCCCGAGCCCGCGTGCCCGTCCACCGCGACCAGCCGCACCGGCCCGCAGGAGGGCGGCAGCGCGCGCAGCTCCGCCGCGAGCGAGGCCACCGCGTCGCCGGGAACGGGCGAAAGGGCGGGGGCGAGGGGTCGGGAAGCAGCCACAACGGCAACCCTACGGTGCCGTAGCCCACCAGTCCGTCCAGTTACTCCTGGGTGATCGTGACGGCGGCGCCGGTTTCCGGCATACTCGCATCGCCATGCCTGTGAACGGCCGTTCACCGTAATCCGGTGCCGGTCGGGCCGACCTGCCACACCCGCGCCGGACCAGCCACACCACGCTCCGGTGCCCGATCGAGGAGGCGACCGCCGCCATGACCCCGTCCCCAGTGAAAGCCGTGGAGCGCCAGCTGCCCAGCGAGGAGGCCCACGAGCTGCTGAGCCTCACCCGGGACCTGGTCCAGCGCGAGCTGCAGCCCCGCGCGGCCGAGGACGAGGCCGCCGACCGCTTCCCGCGAGAGGTCTTCCGCACCCTCGGCGAGGCCGGCCTGCTCTCCCTCCCCTACGACGAGAAGTACGGCGGCGGCGGGCAGCCCTACGAGGTGTACCTGCAGGTGCTGGAGGAGCTGGCGGCCGGCTGGCTGGCCGTCGGCCTCGGGGTGAGCGTGCACACCCTCTCCTGCCACGCGCTGGCCGGCTTCGGCACCGAGGAGCAGCGCGGCCGGTGGCTGCCCGGAATGCTCTCCGGCGAGCAGCTCGGCGCCTACTGCCTCTCCGAACCGCAGTCCGGCTCGGACGCGGCCGCGCTGCGCACCCGCGCCGACCTCGATGGCGACGCGTACGTGGTGAACGGCACCAAGGCGTGGATCACCCACGGCGGCCGGGCGGACTTCTACAGCGCCCTGGTGCGCACCGGCGACGAGGGCTCCAAGGGCATCAGCTGCCTGCTCGTCCCGGGCGACGCACAGGGCCTGTCGGCCGCCCCGCCGGAGCACAAGATGGGCATGCGCTCCTCGCCGACCGCGCAGCTGCACTTCGACGGTGCCCGGGTCGCCCGCGACCGGCTGATCGGCGAGGAGGGCCAGGGCTTCCAGATCGCGCTCGCCGCACTGGACTCCGGCCGCCTCGGCATCGCCGCCTGCGCGGTCGGCGTCGCCCAGGCCGCGCTCGACCTCGCGGTCGACTACGCGCGCACCCGCCGCCAGTTCGGCCGCCCGATCGCCGAGTTCCAGGGCCTGTCCTTCATGCTCGCCGACATGGCCACCCAGATCGAGGCCGGGCGGGCGCTCTACCTGTCCGCCGCCCGGCTGCGGGACGCGGGCCTGCCGTTCTCCAAGGAGGCGGCGATGGCCAAGCTGTTCTGCACCGACGCCGTGATGCGGGTGACCACCGACGCGGTCCAGGTGCTCGGCGGCTACGGCTACACGCAGGACTTCCCGGCCGAGCGCTACATGCGCGAGGCGAAGGTGCTGCAGATCGTCGAGGGCACCAACCAGATCCAGCGCCTGGTGATCGGCCGCCACCTCACCAAGGGCTGAGCCCCCCACAAACGGCCTCCGGCCGTCACTCCAGGGTGCGGAGTGACGGCCGGAGGCGTCTTCGTCTCTGCGTCAACCCGCCTGCGCGGGCTGGCGGGTCAGCGCCGGACCAGGCGGCGGCGCTGCTCGGGGATGGCCGAGATGACGGGGACGGCCGGGGCGACGACGGCGGTCCGCGTCGGCCGGTGCGCCACCGCGTGCGAGAACGGCTGGGTGCGCCAGTCGAGTTCGGTGGGGAGCCTGAACAGCGCGTCGAGCCCGGCCGGCTGGTCGTCCTCCGGGGTCTCCACCTCGGCGAGGTCGTCGGTCGGCGTGCCCGAACCCGGGCACAGCGCGGGGGCGAAGGGGTTCCAGGCGGTCGGCAGCAGCGCGTGCTGCGGCAGCCGCTCCTCGTCGGCCACCAGGGCGATCGGGCGGCGGCACTCGGGGCAGTGCACCCGGAAGATGTCCCAGGTCTCGGCCTCGCCCGGGTCGATGCCCGGGACGTGGCCGTGATCGACCGCGAGGTCGTCGCGGCCGGTCGTATCGTCGGTCTCGTCGGCGCCCAGGGCACGCTGGTCAGTCGGCATGAGGATCCCCCTCGGATCGGGCCCGGCGTGGTCGCCCGGGGCCACAACCAGCACTTCCCTCCGATTCGGGCTCATAACCCTGCGGTCCGGTGCACCGTGATGCACCGGGTGTGTCCTTGGCCACATCCACTGCCACATTCGCCTGGCATTTGCCCGCGTGACACCTGCGGGCACCCGATGTGACACCGCGTGCGCCCCCCGTGCCCCCGACCGGGTAGGTTTGCGCACTGTGGAGGATCTCGACCAACGCATCGTCCAGCTGCTCCTAGAGGACGGCCGGATGAGCTACACGGACCTGGGCAAGGCCACCGGCCTGTCCACCTCGGCGGTGCACCAGCGGGTGCGCCGCCTCGAACAGCGCGGGGTGATCCGCGGCTACACCGCGATCATCGACCCCGACGCCGTCGACCTGGCGCTGACCGCGTTCATCTCGGTCAAGCCCTTCGACCCCAGCGCCCCGGACGACACCCCCGAACGGCTGGCCGGCCTGCCCGAGATCGAGGCCTGCCACAGCGTCGCCGGCGACGAGAACTACATCCTCAAGGTGCGCGTCGGCGCCCCCGGCGACCTGGAGGACCTGCTCGCCCGCATCCGCAGCGCCGCCGGCGTCTCCACCCGCACCACCGTCGTCCTCTCCACCCCCTACGAAGCGCGACCCCCGAAGCTCTGAGGACGAACCCCGCAGGTGCAGACTTAGCGGCATGACCGAACGCACCCCACGGACCGTCCTGCTGCGCGGCGGCGCCGTCTACAGCCCCGCCGACCCCTTCGCCACCGCGATGCTCGTCGAGGGCGAGCACATCGCCTGGGTCGGCAGCGACGGCGCCGCCGAGGCGTACGCCGCCGCAGCCGACGAGATCGTCGAGCTGGACGGCGCCCTGGTCACCCCCGCCTTCGTCGACGCCCACGTGCACGCCACCGCCACCGGCCTGGCGCTCACCGGCCTCGACCTCACCGGCAGCCCCTCGCTGGCCGCAGCCCTCGCCGCCGTCACCGCCTTCGTCGACGCCCGCCCCGAGCCCGGCGGGGTGCTCATCGGCCACGGCTGGGACGAGACCGGCTGGCCCGAGGGCCGCCCGCCCACGCTCGCCGAACTCGACGCCGCCGCCCGCGGCGCCGCGCTCTACCTCTCCCGCACCGACGTGCACTCCGCGCTCGCCACCACCGCGCTGCGCAGCCTCGCCCCCGGCCTGGCCGAGCGCCCCGGCCACACCGCCGACGGCCCGCTCACCAAGGACGCCCACCACGCCGTCCGGCAGACCGCGCTCGCCCACCTCACCCCCGAGCAGCGCGGCCGCGCCCAGCGCGCCACCCTCGCCCGCGCCGCCGAACTCGGCATCGGCGCGCTGCACGAGTGCGCCGGCCCGGAGATCTCCTCCGAGGCCGACCTGGCCGCCCTGCTGGCCCTCGCCGCCGAGGGTGAAGGGCCCGAAGTCTTCGGCTACTGGGGCGAGTTGGGCGGCACCGAGACGGCCCGCCGGCTCGGCGCGGTGGGCGCCGGCGGCGACCTCTTCGCGGACGGCGCGCTGGGCTCGCACACCGCCTGCCTGCACACCCCCTACGCCGACGCCGAGCACACCGGCACCGCCTACCTGACCGCCGAGCAGGTCGCCGACCACGTCGCCGCCTGCACCGAGGCCGGGCTCCAGGCCGGCTTCCACGCCATCGGCGACGCGGCCGTGGCCGCTGTCCTGGACGGCGTCCGGGCGGCCGGGGAGCGGGTCGGCGCCGGGCGGGTCCGGGCGCTGCGCCACCGCGTCGAGCACGCCGAGGCGCTGGACGACAAGTCCGTCGCCGCCTTCGCCGAGCTCGGCCTCACCGCCTCCGTCCAGCCCGCCTTCGACGCCGCCTGGGGCGGCCCGGACGGCATGTACGTCCAGCGCCTCGGCGCCGAGCGGGCCGCCAGGCTCAACCCCTTCGCCGCCCTGCTGCGGGCCGGCGTGCCGCTGGCTTTCGGCTCGGACGCCCCGGTCACCCCGCTCGACCCCTGGGGCACCGTCCGCGCGGCCGCCTTCCACCAGACCCTGGACCACCGGATCTCCGTCCGCGCGGCCTTCACCGCACACACCCGCGGCGGCTGGCGCGCGATCGGCCGCGACCAGGACGGCGTACTCGTGCCCGGCGCCGTCGCCAGCTACGCGATCTGGGCCGCCGACGAACTGGTCGTCCAGGCCCCCGACTCCCGGGTGGCGGGCTGGTCCACCGACCCGCGCTCCGGCACCCCGGGCCTGCCCGACCTCACCCCCGGCCACCCGCTGCCGGCCTGCCTGCGCACCGTCGTCCGAGGCCGCACCGTCCACCTGGCCGCCGAGTAGCGCCGAGCAGGCCCGCGTGGCGCAAGCTGAAGCGGCGGCCGGCCGGCCCACAGGCCCCCAGGACGACCGCCCCGCCGACTTCACTGTCTCCCGCGAGCTGCCCGCCCCGGACTTCCACCCGGAACCCCTGGGCGAGCAGCACGACGCCTCCGACGGGGGCGTGTGCGGCAAGGCCCGCCGGGCCGTGAGCCGCTGACCCTGCTACCACCCTGACCTCACGCTTCCCTGACCGTCCGGGGTACCTTCTTCGGACAGCGTCCGAACAGCAAGATCCAGGAAGATGGTGCGCCGGTGGCCATGCCCGTCACCCAGGAGCGGCCCGGGGCCGCACCCGAACCGGCGGAGTCGGCGCCCAGGCCCGGCCGGGCCGCCCGCGCCGTCGCCAAGGTCCGGGCGGGCCTTCCCCGCACCGGCCTCGCGGCCCTGGCGGGTCTGCTGCTCGCACTCGCCTTCCCGCCCTTCGACCTGTGGCCGCTGTCGCTGCTCGGCGTCGCCGCGCTGTCCCTGCTCACCCGGGGCCGCACCGTCCGCCAGGCGGCCTGGACGGGCTTCGCCTTCGGCCTGCCGTTCTTCCTGCTGCTGCTCAGCTGGCTGCGGGTGGTCGGCTGGGACGCGACGGTCGGCCTGTCGGTCGTGGAGGCGCTGTTCCTGGCCGTCCTCGGCGGCGGCCTGGCCCTCACCTCCCGGCTGCCGGCCTGGCCGCTCTGGGCGGCCTGCCTGTGGATCACCCAGGAGTGGGCGCGCGACCGGCTGCCGTTCGGCGGCTTCCCGTGGGGGCGGCTGGCCTTCGCCAACACCGCGACCCCGTTCACGCCGCTGGCCGCGCTCGGCGGCGCACCGCTGGTGACCTTCGCGGTCGCCCTCTCGGGCGCCCTGCTCGCCGGCGCCGTGCTGCGCCTGCGCGGGCCGCGTAAGACGCCCCGGGCCGCCGCGCTGGCGGGGCTGGGCGCGGTGGCCGCGCTGCTGGCCGGGTACCTGGTGCCGGTGCCGACCGCGCCGGCCGACACCGTCAAGGTCGCCATCGTCCAGGGCAACGTGCCCAACCCGGGCATGGACTTCCTGGGCCGCCCGATGATGGTCCTCAACAACCACGCGGTGGCGACCGAGCGGCTGGCCGCGGACATCGCCGCCGGCAAGGTCGAGCGCCCCGACATCGTGATCTGGCCGGAGAACTCCTCCGACCTGGACCCGTTCAGCGACCCGCTCGCCTACCAGCGCATCGACCAGGCCGTGAAGACGGTCGGCGTGCCCACCCTGGTCGGTACCCTGGTGGACGGCCCGGACGCGCAGCACGTCCAGAACGAGGGCATCGTCTGGGACCCGAAGACCGGCCCCGGCGCCTCCTACACCAAGCAGCACCCCGTCCCGTTCGGCGAGTACGTGCCGTTCCGCGCCCAGCTGATGAAGGTGATCACCCGCCTCCAGCGGGTCGCCCGGGACTTCTACCCCGGTGACCACAACGGCGTCATGCAGCTCGGCCCGGCCCGGATCGGCGACGTGATCTGCTTCGAGGTCGCCTACGACGAGATCGTCCGCGACACCGTGGACAGCGGCGCCCGCGTCCTGGTGGTCCAGACCAACAACGCGACCTATGCCAAGACGGGCCAGCCCGAGCAGCAGCTCGCGATGAGCCGGCTGCGTGCGGTCGAGCACGGCCGGGCCGTGCTGATCGCCGCCACCAGCGGCATCAGCGCGGTGATCGCCCCGGACGGCACGGTCCAGCAGCGCACCGAGGAGCTGACCGCGGCCGAGCTGTCGGCGGTCGTCCCGCTGCGCGACGGCACCACGGTCGCCGACCGGGTCGGCGCCGCGCCGGAGTGGACGCTGGCCCTCGCAGGCCTGCTGGCCTGCGGCGCGGGCGTGCTGGTCGGCCGCCGACGGAAGTCCGGCGCCGGAACACCGGCCGCCGGGGAATCGTTGGACCAGGTGGTGCCGTAGCCGGCCCGGACCTCCCGTGCGGCGCGCAGAGCACTGCTTGGAGTGGATTCGTACCGTGACCCAGCAAGCTACCCCCGCCCGTCCGGCCCCGCGCGGCAAGCTCCGCCGGGTGCTGCCGCTGCTGATCACCGCCTGGCTGGTGCTGGAGATCTGGCTGCTGGTCCAAGTGGGCTCGTGGCTGGGTGGATTCGTCGTCGTGCTGCTGCTCATCGCGGGCGCGCTGATCGGCGGTTCGCTGATCAAGCGGGCCGGGCTGAAGGCGCTGTCCGCGGCGATCGAGCAGAGCAAGGACCCGAAGTCCGAGCAGCCCCAGACCGGCACCAGTCTGACGGTGCTGGCGGGCCTGCTGCTGATCGTCCCGGGCTTCCTGTCGGACCTGGTGGCGCTCACCCTGCTGTTCCCGCCCACCCGGGCGCTCTGGCGGGCCGGTGGCCGCCGGGTGGCCGACAAGGCGCTGCGCAGCACCGTCGCCGCCGGGGCGGACCCGTTCGCGGACGCGATGCGGCTGCAGGAGCAGCTGCGCATCCACCGCCCGGACGGCAAGGTGATCCAGGGCGAGGTGGTGGAGCCAGGCGACGGCCCGCGCGGTCCGCAGGGCCCGGACACCACGTACCGCCCGCCGATCTCGGGCTGACCGCCCCTCCCGTCCCGCGTTCCCGTCCCGCGTTCCCGTCCCGGGGAACGCGAGGCGGGAACGCGAAAGGGACCCTGGTGACCAGGGTCCCTTTTCGCGTCCTCCCGCCGTGGCGGGAGCGAGGTCAGGCGCTCTTGCGGGTGTCCCGCGGGTGCACCGCGAGGTTCATTCCGCCGGAGCGGAGCACGGCCAGTCGCTCGGCCAGTACCTCCTCCAGTTCCTCACGGGTCCGGCGCTCCATCAGCATGTCCCAATGGGTACGCGTCGGCTTGACCTTCTTCTCTTCCGGCTCGTCGCCGTCGAGAAGTACCGCCTCCTGGCCACAGAAGCGGCATTCCCAGGCCTGGGGGATCTCCGCCTCGACCGAGAAAGGAACCTCGAATCGGTGTCCGTTCTGACATGCATACTCGACGGTCTGGCGGGGAGCCAGATCGATACCGCGGTCGGTCTCGTAGCTAGTGGCCCCGAGTCGCGTGCCGCGGAGAGCTCGCTCGCTCATGAATCGTGCCTCCCGGGCTTATAGCCCACAGGACTAGTGGTCGCTGTTCTTCGTCGTTCGGTCAACGCTCGGCTTCCGACGAAGATTCCCGTCCCGGGACATGCGTCGTCTGTCGTGCCGCCCCTGTTTGTACCCATCGGCGCCCGATTTGTCACATCTGGCCGTGGATATCACCCTAGGTGTCACCTATTTCACATCTGGTGATCGGTCGGCCTTTCCTGGACGAGCCTACCGGGACGGGATTCGACGAGCGCCGCCGCCCCCGTCCGCCGCGGTCAGGAGATCGGGCGGGAACGGATCATCGGCTCGCCCTTGGCGAGGTCGACCGGGTGGGCCCGGGGGGCCGGATCGGCCGGCAGGGCCACCGGCGGGCGCTCCGGCCGGGGCGGCAGGTCGGCGGCGGCCTCGGTGCGGGTGTCGCGGTGCGGCAGCAGGGCGATCACCGCGTCCCGCAGCTGGGCCGGGGCCTCCTCGTCCAGCGGGTCGACGGTGGCGGGCACCTGGAGCCGGACGGGGGTGCTGTTGCCGATCCGGGCGTAGCCGCGGCCGGCGGGGGCGTGCGCGGCGGGCACGATGTCCAGCGGCGCGCCGAGCACGGCGTGGCCCTCCTCGGGGCCGGCGGGGCCGAGCAGCACCCGGGCCCGGGTGGTGGAGCGCACGGTCGCGGTGATCCGGCCCCTGGCCTCGATGTCGTCGGCGATCACCACGGTGACGCGGGCGGCGCGGCCGTGCCGCAGCGGCAGCTCCAGCAGGTCCTGCGGGTCCGGGCGGCCCTCGGCGTGGGCGAGCTCGCTCAGCTCGGTCGGGTGGTCCAGGAGCAGCCAGAGCGGGCGGGTGGCGTCCTCGGGCGGCGCGGTGCCGGCGTGCCGGGCGGCGTTCAGCGCGGCGAGCCGGCGCTCGGTCTCCTGGGAGGCCCACTCCAGCGCGGCCAGCGCGCCGTGCAGGCTGGTCTCCACGGTGTGCACGCCGGGCCGGTTGACCAGGCAGGCGTGCTCCCCGGTGCCCGCGCCGTCGACCACCACCAGGTCCCCGTACGGGAGCGCCTGGAGCGCGATCGAGCGGATCAGGCTGGAGGTGCCGTAGCCGGTGACGCCGAGCGCCAGCAGGTGCGGCTCGGCCGAGCGCGGGCCGGTGCGCCAGACGACCGGCGGCTGCTGGGCGATCGTGCCGCCCTGGAAGACCGGGATGGTCCGGGCGGTGCCGTCCTCGTCGGTGAAGCCGAGCACGATCTCGCCGGGGGCGGCCACGAAGCGCTGGGCGACGATGTCGGCGGGCAGCGGGGTGAGCGCGGCGATCCGCAGCCGGTTGGACTCCTCGTCCCAGTCGAAGCGGTACTCCCGGGCCCGGCCGGCCTTGCCCTGGACGACCTGCTCGATCCGGGCCCGCGCGCTCGGCTCGGTGTCGGTGAAGTACGCCGGGTAGCCGAGTTCCAGCCGGGAGAGCCGGCCCTCGTCGTCGAACTCCCAGGAGCCGAAGGCGCGCTTGTAGTGGCCCTCGTAGTGGTACAGCGGGTTGGCGTCCTCGGGGCCGCACAGGTACGGGGTGAGCGCCGCGTAGAGCGCGCCGAGCTTGATGTCGGCGACGTCCGGGGCGGGCGGGGTGGGTGCCTGCTTGGGGGCCCGGCCGGTCCAGGCGGAGCTGGCCATCAGGGCGATCAGGGCGAACAGCAGGCCGTGCGGCAGCAGGTAGACGCCGACCAGCATCGCGGCGGAGAGGAACAGCGTCGGGCCGCGGCGCTCCTTCGGGGTGGCGTTCCAGCGGTCCTTGGCCCAGCCCGCGTGGTGGCGCAGTCCGCGGCCGATCACGGAGAGGGGGGCGAACATGTCGGAGGCGTGGTCCCCGGCGGTTCGGGCGATCTCGCGGCCCTTGCTGAGGTGGCGTTGGAGCGGCATTCCTTGACTCCCCGGGCGAGTGGGACGGGTCGGGTGGCGGGGGCGGAGCCGGTACGACGGGACCCGGGGCGGTGGGATCCGCGCCCGGGCCCGTGCGGGGGAGTGGCAGCGCCTGGAACGTGGGGCCTGGGGACTGTCTCGGCGGACCAGGACCCAAGAGTGTGTGGTTGCTTTCTTCTCGTTCCCGATGCTCGGTGGGTGTGCGGTCGGAGGGGTCGGCGCTAGCGACCT
>NZ_JBHVWW010000087.1:0-6892 GCF_042882025.1 Kitasatospora sp. NPDC058243 | reverse complement strand
GGCTGGCTCCTTCTCTGGCAGGACAGGCCCCAGGGCGTGTCTGACAATTCGCGTCGGATCAGCGCGCGGCGGTGGGCGCCCGGCTGGGCGTGCCGGCGAAGCGTCCTCGTACTGGGCCGTACTTGGACGTTTCACCGGTGCGTCCAGGCGGGATGCCTGGGGGCACCTCCCGGCCGCCAGGCTGGGGGAGCGTCGCGCGCCCGGCGGGAATTGTCAGACACGCCCTAGAACTTGAGGCCGCCGAGCAGGCTCGCCAGGCTGGCACCGCCGGCGGTGATGCTCGGGGCGATCGAGGAACCGGCGACGTAGAAGCCGAAGAGGGCGCAGACGACGGCGTGGGAGACCTTTAGCCCGTCCCTGCGGAAGAACAGAAAGGCGATGGTGCCGAACAGGACGATGCCGGAAATCGAGAGGATCACGTTCTGCTCCTCGGGGAGGGGGGACGGGGACGGTGTTACGGAAAGTGCGCTAATCGTGACAAAAAGTAATAGATGATGGAACGGTGCAAATGGGTGGTTTCCCGTTCAACGTCGCCCTGGAGTTCGGGCGAAGGCGGGCGGACCGGCCGGGGTGGGGCCGTGTCCCGCGCAGTTCCAGCGCGGCGAGGCATTCCCGCCGGGTGGGCGGGAGGTTTCCGGGGGGTCGGGGAAGTTCGCCCGGATGGCCGCCGTTCGAGGGCCGCCATCCGCCATCCGGATGCGCGCTGGCCCGGCCCGGCACCCGGCCGCTACGGTGCGGTACGCGCAGCTGCTCCAGCCGCACTCCGTCACCGCGGCTCCGCCACCCGCAGAACCTGCAGAGCCCGCAGAACCCGCAGGACCCACAGACCGGAAAGGCCGCCCGCCATGACCGACGCCGCCAACCAGCAGCCCGCCGACGCTCCCGGCGCCCCCGACGCCGAGGTGATCGCCCTGGCCGGAAAGCTCTTCGACGCCGCCCGCGCCGGCGAGACCGACACCCTGGTCGCCTACGTGGACGCCGGTGCGCCCGCCAACCTCACCAACGACCGCGGCGACACCCTGCTCATGCTCGCCGCCTACCACGGCCACGCCGCCACCGTCGAAGCCCTGCTGGCGCGCGGCGCCGACCCGAACCGCGCCAACGACCGCGGCCAGACCCCGCTCGCCGGCGCCGTCTTCAAGGGCGCCGAGGACGTGCTGACCGTCCTGCTGGACGGCGGCGCCGACCCCACCGCCGGCACCCCGAACGCCGTCGACACCGCACGGATGTTCGGCAAGAACGAGCTGGTCGCCCGTTTCGAGGCCCGCTGATCCAGGTCGTAGGCTCTTCCCTCATGAAGAGCACCACCATGGAGGCCGGAACCGTCGAGTTCCGCGTCACCGGCTACGCCCACCCCGACGCCCAGGCCCTGTCGGCGGAGGTGCAGCAGGAGTACGTCCGCCGCTACGGCGACCCCGACGAGACCGTGCTGCACCTCGACGACTTCGACTCGCCGGCCGGCCTGTTCCTGATCGCCTACCTCGACGGCCGGCCGGTCGCCTGCGGGGGCTGGCGGGCCAAGCAGGCCGGGCCGGACGGGCTGCGCGACGGCGACGTCGAGCTGAAGCGGATGTTCGTGGTCCCCGCCGCCCGCGGTCGTGGCCTGGCCCGGGCGGTGCTGCGCCGCCTGGAGCAGACCGCCGCCGAGGCCGGCCGCACCCGCGTCATCCTGGAGACCGGCACCGAGCAGCCCGAGGCCGTGGCGCTGTACGGGTCCGAGGGGTACGCGGCGATCCGGAAGTTCGGCATCTACCGCGATCACCCGCAGAGCATCTGCCTCGGCAAGGAACTGCCCGCGGCGGCCTGACCGGCCCGCCCGGCGGGTAGGCTCACGACACCTCTGAGGGGGGACGATGAGCCAGCAACCGCCAGGAGCCGACCGGCTCCCCGCCCTGGCCGCGCCCGGCGGGGAGCTGGACCGGCTGGTCCGGGGCGGCGTGCGCACCGTCGGGGCCGGCGCCGTCTGGGCCGTCGGCGATGCCGGAGGGGCGCTCGGCGGCGGCGCGCACGGCGTGCTCGGGCAGGGCCCGTACGCCCGGCTCGCCCCCGGGCCGGACACCCGGTACGACCTCGCCAGCCTCACCAAGATCGTCGCCCTCTGGCCCTGCGTCGGAGTGCTCCGGCAGGCCGGGCGGCTCCCGCTCGACGAACCGCTCGGCCACTGGTGGCCGCCCGCCTCCGGGCACCCCGTCGGCGTGGTGACGGTCCGTCAACTCCTCGCGCACACCGCCGGAATGCTCCCGCACACCGGATTCGAGCAGCTCTACGGGCGCGACCTCGCGGCGATCCGGGCCGGGGTGATCGCCGCCCCGCTGCACCGCGCGCCCGGCACGGCCGTCGAGTACACCGACCGCGCCGCCGTCCTGCTCGGCTACCTCGTCGAGGACCTCGGCGGCGCGCCGCCGGCCGAGCTCGCCAGTCGCTGGATCTGGCGGCCGCTCGCCATGGCCGACACCCGGTACGGGCCGCTCGGCCCCGCCGACACCGCCCGCACCGCGCCCACCGAGTACGACCCGCAGGTCGGGAGCCACCTGTGCGGCGTCGTCCACGACCCCTCGGCCCGGCTGCTCGGCGGCGTCTCCGGCAACGCCGGGGCCTTCTCCACCGCCCGCGACCTCGCCCGCTTCCTCGCCGCGCTGCTCGCCCCGCCGCCCCAACTGCCCTGGGGCGAGGCCTGGATCGCGGAGTCGCTGCGCGAACAGACCGGCGGTCTCGCCCCCGCCCGCGGCCTGTCCTGGCTGCACGCCCCCGGCACCGACCCCGCCGAGGGCACCTTCGTCCACTACGGCTTCACCGGCACCGGCATCTGGATCTCCCGGCGGCTCGGCCGCTGGGCGCTGCTGCTCACCAACAAGGTCCACTACGACCGCGGCATCCAGCCGCTCACCGACCTGCGCAACGCCTACCGGCGGGCGGTCTTCGGGTAGGAGCTCTCGTGCGTCGAGTACCCGATCGGGTGGATTAGGTACGAACCGCCGGATCCGGCACGGGGGTTGCGGCAGAGTAACCACCGCGACGGGGCACCGGCGGAGGAGGCGCGATGACGGACACCTGGCTCTCGGAACAGGACTGGCTGGCCGGGCTGCTGCGCGCCTACGTCGGCTGCAGCGTGCTGCTCACCGGCGAAGGCGGCGACGTCCTGCTGCTGAAGGCCAGTTACCGCGCCCAGTGGCAGTTCCCCGGCGGCGGGATGGACCCGGGCGAGGGCCCCGCCGAATGCGCCGCCCGCGAACTGCGAGAGGAGACCGGGCTGGTGGCCGGCGAGCTGCGGCTGCTCGTCGTCGAGTGGCGCGACCCGATCCCGGGCCAGGGCGAACACGCCCACCCCGCCGTGCAGTTCATGTTCGACGGCGGAACGGTCCCGGCCGGCGCGACCATCCGGGTGCAGGCCGAGGAGATCACCGAGTACGGATACTTCACCCCCGCCCGGGCGGCCGCACTGCTGCACCCCTGCGCGGCGCGCCGGCTCACCCGGGCCCTGGCGGCCCGGCGCGCCGGCGCCACCGCGCTGCTGCACTCCACGGGGTACGTCGGCTGACGGTCCGTCAAATATGCCAGTCGGTCAGGCCCGTCAGACCAGCGTGCTCCAGTAGTACCAGAACCGGTTGAGGATCAGCAGCGCGATCACCGCCGCCCACAGCACCGGCACCGCCCAGTGGTAGCGCGCCGCCTCCCGCACGACCGGCCGCAGCCGCGGGCCCACCGGGATCACCCCCGTCCGGAGGTTGTGCAGCGTCGTGTACCAGAACAGCACCACCACCGTCGCCCACACCACCATGCAGTACGGGCACAGCGCGCCGATCCGGTACAGCGCCTCGTCGATCAGCCAGTGCACGAACACCACACCCAGCAGGGTGCCCGCGTGCAGGCCCAGCCAGAACCAGCGCCGGTACGCGGCACCGGCCAGCAGCCCCGCCCCGACCGCCGCCAGCGCGCCGAAGGCGGCCAGCCCGAGCAGCGGGTTCGGAAACCCGAAGACCTCCGCCTGCTCGGTGCGCATCACCGAACCGCAGCTGATCACCGGATTGAGGTTGCAACTGGGGACGTAGGACGGGTTCTCCAGGATGCGGAGCTTGTCGAAGGTCAGGACGGCCGAGGCGGCCAACCCGATCAGCCCGCCGAGGAACAGCAGCAGGGAGAACGCCCGGCCCGCGCCGACCGGCGCACGGCCGGCGTCGCCGGGGGCGGGAGTGGAGAGGTGCACAGAGGTAGCGGCGGTCATGGCAGCACACTCCGGTGGCTGGGAGGAGCCGGCCCGGCCGGGGTTCGGCCGGGCCGGTGGTGCCCTGCTTACTTCAGGCCGGCGGCCTGCTTGACCTGGGCGGTGAACTGCTCCGGCGTCACCGTGGACTGGCCGCTGAACAGCGTGATCGGCTTGCCGTCCACCTTGACCGTCGGGGTGCCCGTCACCCCGCTGCCGTTGAACGCCTCCGCGACCTTCGCCGCCCACGGCGCGTACGTCTTGTCGGTGACGGCCTTCACGAAGGCGTCCGTCTTCAGCCCGGGCACCTGGCCGGCCAGGTCGAGGATGTGGTTGACGTTGCCGAAGTCGTCCTTCCGCTCGTCGGGCTGGTTGGCGTACAGCACGTCGTGGAACTGCTTGAACTTGTCCACGCCCTCGTTCAGCGCGGCGCCCGCGGCGGCCAGCGCGGTGCGCGAGCCCTTGCCGCCGAGGGCGTTGTCCAGGAACGCCGCCAGGTGGAACTCCACCTTGACCGAGCCGTCCTCGGTCAGCTTCTTGACCGCCTCGCCGTTCGCCGCCTCGAAGTGCTTGCAGACCGGGCAGCGGAAGTCCTCGTACACCTCCATGGTGTGCGGGGCGTCGGCCTTGCCGTAGGTGATCACCGTGCCGTCCGGGCCGGAGGCGTTCGCCGGGACGACCAGCTCCGTCGGCGTGGCCGCATCGGCGGCCGCCGTCGAGTCCTTCTTGCCGGACGCCGAGTTGATCGCGACCGCCGCTCCGCCCGCGAGGGCGAGCACCGCGACGGCGGACACCGCCACGACGATCCGCTGGCGGCGCTTCGAGGCCGCCTGCTCGATGCGCTGCGCCTCCTGGATCCGCTCACGGGCACTGATGCGCTTGGCCTGCTGCTTGCTGGGGGTCTGAGCCATGGAAGGCAACTCCTGTACGCGGCGCGCGGATGCGCGCGGGAAACCGCACCGGGTGCGGCGGGATCGAGTGAACGCGGGAGTTGTGCGCGCTGCCTGCGGACGAACGTGCGCGGCGGCCCTACGGCCTCGGGCGGGTCAGCAGGCAGGCGCGAGAACCGGCGGACCACGCCGGGGAGCCGGGCTCAGCACCACGTCCTCGCGGTGCGGCCGCACGCGGTCCGACACCGGCAGCGGCACCCGCAGCACCGGCCGAACCGGAGCCGGGAGCAGCAGCAGGACCAGGGCGCGCAACGGGCGGGCCAGTGACTGGCGCAGCGCGCGCAGCGACCGGGCCAGGCCCGACAGGGCGGCGTCGCCCAGCCGCAGCCAGGTCGCGGCGGCCAGCGCGATCACCAGGTGCACCAGCAGGAGCAGCACCTGGGTCGCCGCCGGGGCCAGCGGCCCCACATGGCCCAGCGGGCCGGCCAGCAGCGACCCGTCCACCGAACCGCCGCCACACACCAGCAGGTTCACGCCGCGCGCGGGCACGTGCTCGGACAGGATCGGCCCACAGCCGGCCTGCCCCAGGTTGAACGTCGTGTTGAGCAGCAGCTCGACCGGCACCAGCACGCTGGAGATGTGCAGCAGCCGCCGCTCCCCGCCGGCCAGCGCGGCCGCGACCAGGAAGACGACGGCGGTCGCGGCCGCCACCAGCGAGAGCGGCAGCGGGCGACCCGTGATGACCACCTGGCCCAGCGCGGACAGCGGCACGGCGAGCGCGGTGAACACCGCGGCCCGCAGGGCCCTGATCGCATGGGTGGAGGTCGTCACGTCCCGGAGTATGCCACGACGCTTACATCCGGCACGAGGGCGCGTACCCGGGGAGCGGAAGCGTTGCCCGCCGGAGGCCGTTCGTTCACCCGCCTGACGCCCGCTCAGCCGGGACCGCTTCGCTGTTCGTGCGGGTCGGCGTCGTGTGCGCCGAGCGGTCGTCCCGGGCCTGGCTCGTCCCCGTCCCGGGCCTGCTCGTTCCCGTCGCGGTCCTGGTCGTCGTCGTGCGCCCGGACCCGTAGCCTGGAAGGCGTTCCCGGCGACCCCGATGAGGGGGTGAGCGCTCATGGCGCGACCCGCCACCACGGTGGGGCAGGTGCTGCTGGACCGCCTCGGCGCGCAGGCGGCGGTACTGGCCGGCCTCGACGACGCCGTCCGGGCGGACGAACCGGACGCGGTGCACCGGATGCGAGTCGCCTGCCGACGGCTGCGCAGCGCCCTGCGGACCTTCCGGCGGCTGTTCGCCCCCGGGGCCACCGACCACCTGGTCGCCGAACTGCGCTGGCTCGCGGCCGCCCTCGGCCGCGCCCGGGACGGCGAGGTGCTCGCCGAGCGGCTGGCCGCCCAGGCCCGGGCACTGCCCGCTGAGTGCCGGCCGGAGCGGGTCGCGGCGGAGCTGGAGCGGTGGGGGCGGACCGAGTACCGGCAGGCCTGGCCCGAGGTGCTCGCGGCCCTCGACAGCCCGCGCCGCCGCGCCCTCGCCGACGCCCTCGCCACCCTCCTCGCCGACCCCCCGCTGCGCCGCCGGGCCGGCCGTGACGCCGTCCCCGAGCTGGCCCGGATCGCCGAGCGCGAGCAGCACCGCACCGGCGAGCGCGTCCGGGCGGCCCTCGACGCCGGGGCCGGGCCCGCCGAGCAGCGCGACCGCGCCCTGCACGAGGCCCGCAAGGCCGCCAAACGCGCCCGCTACGCCGGCGAGACCGCCGCCCCGGCGGTCGGCGCGGCCGCCGAGCGGTACACGGACCGGATG
>NZ_JBHVWW010000086.1:32049-32583 GCF_042882025.1 Kitasatospora sp. NPDC058243 | reverse complement strand
GCTCCGGGCAGGGCAGTACGCCTCCGCTGCGCTCCGGCGGGATTCCCGCTGCGCGGGAATCGAATCCTCCGCTTCGCTCCGGATGAAATCCTCGCGCAAGCGCGAGGATTGAATTCCGCAAGCGGAATTCCCCGCTGGCAAGCCAGCGGTAGGACACGCCTCCGCTTCGCTCCGGTGTGTTCCCCCGCAAGCGGGGGAACTGAATTCCGCAAGCGGAATTCGATGAGCTGACCGGCAGCAGTGCATCACTCGTGCACTGTGTAAGCCCAGTAACTCCGGTCCACATCCCACCATTTGACCTCCCCCCATCTCACAACAGGTCAACGCCAACGCCCGCCCCCTATCCTCCTGTCGAGCCTGGTGGACTCCGCTTCGCTCCGCCCACCCTGAGCGCCCGTCACCATTCACCCTGAGCCGTCGACATGGGGAAGCGGGGCGCCCCCACTTTCTGGTTGTAACCTTCCTTTTCTCTCCACGACTCCCCGTGTCGGGTTCCTTTTTCCTTTCTTTTTCCCCACCTTCCACCCACCTCCC
>NZ_JBHVWW010000086.1:0-32039 GCF_042882025.1 Kitasatospora sp. NPDC058243 | reverse complement strand
TGTTCGGGCTTGGTGACCTCCTCTTCCCCCCCCCCCCCCTGACCCCCCTCCACCCTCCACCTTGATCCGGCAACAGGGGGAATCTTCCCCCCGGGTTTTGCGGGTCCCCCGCTTCGGTGCATCGCAATGATGCACTGTGTAGGTTCAGTGTTCCTGCCTGGTGTCAGTACTGGACGTCGATCGCCTGGATTCCGGTGAACTCGACTTCGAGTCCGGCGGCGCGTCCGCCGTCCTTGAAGTAGGTTTCCTGGAATCCCTCGGCCATGATGGCGCGCATCTGTTGGTCACCGGCGCCCTGGTCCTGGGCGGTGAAGAGGCGGCCGGCGTAGGCGGGTGGGAGGTGGACGGTCAGGTGCCGTAGCCGGGCCTCGTCGGTGGTGCCGACGGGGGCGGTGTAGCCGAAGTAGGCCCACACCTCGACGGTGATGCCCGTGCTGGTGGCGGCCTTCTTGCGGGCCCGGCGGCGGATGCCGGGCTGCCACACTCGTTGGACCTCGCGCTTCAGGGCTTCGCGCAGTGCGGCCCTGGGGGTCTTGCGTTGGCCGGCGAGGTAGCGCTCGACGGTGCGGCGACTCACGCCGAGCCGGGCCGCCAGGGCGGCGGTGTCGCCCTTGGCCGCCTTGGCGAGCAGCCGCATCTGGGCCTGCGCGCTCTTGGGTGGCGCCTTGGTGAAGTGCTCGGGCGCGGCCCGGTCGATCGCGTCGGTGATCTCCTCCACAGCCTCCTACTTCCCTTCGATGGTGCTGCTGTCGTAGCCCTTGATGTGGCGGGCCGGGTTGATCGGCTGGTCGCGCTCCAGCCAGTCCACGACGGTGAGCATCTGCTGGATGCCCTCGACCTTGGCCAGGCCGGGGGTGGCGCCGAGGCGGAAGGTGCCGGGCAGCACCTTGCCCGAGCCGGTGAGCGGCAGGAAGCCGAGCGGGTCCGTGGTCGGGGAGGCGTAGACGACGCAGTCGTTGTTGACGCCGAGCGGGTAACGGCCGTTGGCCTTCGCCACGTTGGCCATCTTGCGGTGCATGTTGACGCGGGCCTTGGCGATGACCGCGGCCCGGATGTCCGGGCGCCAGGTCTCGCGCTCAAGCGCCGGCCACGGCTCGCCGGGCTTGTAGGTCAGGCCCTGGGGGCGCTCTCGCAGCTTGCCGATCCCGAACTTCACCGTCGACTTCACCGCCGAGAGGACCATGGCGATCTGGTGGTGGCGCCAGGTGGCCGAGGCGAGCTGGTCGTCGCCCATCGCGGCCAGGTGGCCCAGGCCCTCCGCGGCGAGCGCGGCGCGCAGCGCGTCCAGGTCGGTGCCCGCGTTCTTGAGGAGGCGGTGGGCGGTCATCGCGGCGAGGAAGGCGCGTTCGTCGGTGTCCTTGTCGGTGGGGATGCCGGCCTCGGCCATGGTGGTGACGTAGGCCTCGCGGAGGCGGTCGTGCCAGGGGTCGAGGTAGGCGCCGCTGTGCTCGCGCAGGTAGGCCTCGGTCGGGGTGACGTCGTGGCCGAGTTCCTGGGCGTAGGCGACGGTGGGGGTGGTGTACCAGGCCGGGCCGGTGGGGGGGTTGCCGGTCGGGGTGAACGGGCTGGGCAGGCGGGGGTCGGTGGGGATGTGGGACAGGTCGACGAGCCAGCTGCCCGGGGTCTTTTTGTCGAAGTGTGGGTTGGTGACGTGGAGCGGGCCGGACAGGCCGACGTTGAGGCGGGCGGCGGCGGCGAGGTAGGCGGTGTTGATGTCGATGCCGACCGCGAACGGTTCGATCATCTCCGCTTCGGAGAGGGTCTCGACCGGGCGGATCCACTGGTAGGACTCCTCGTCGAGGAAGCCGCCGGTCCAGCCCTGTGCGGCGGGGTGCTCCGGCGGGACCTCCGGTGGCGCTGCCTGGACGACTTCGGTCAGCGCGCCCGGGTTCGGTCCGGACACCCACCCGCCGCTCTGCTCGTCGCGTACCGCCCTCGTGGGCGGGCGTAGCGCGGTCATCAGTTCCAGGCCGCTGGTGGCGCTGGAGCCGCGGGGGGTGATGACGCGTTGGGCGTAGACGCCGAGGACGCGGGCGAGGTCGGGGGCGGGCAGGTGGGCGGCGTCGCCCCAGGCGCGGGTGTCCAGGGCGCGCCAGGGCAGGACGGCGAGTTGTACGCATTGGCGTCGGCCGTCTTTGACGGGCTTGTAGATGCGGGCCCAGGGGCCGAAGCCGCGGCGGGTGAGCTGCCATTTGGAGCGGGCGAGTGCTTTGACGATCTTGTGGTCGTCGGGCAGGCGCTGGGTGCGGCGGGTGGCCGGGTCGTCGTCCAGGGTGGGTGGCAGGCCGAGTTTCTGGGCGGCGGCAGCGGTGAGGACGATCAGGGGGTCGGAGTCCTTGCCGTTGCGGTGCAGTCGTGGGGTGCCCAGGCCGGATTCGGTCAGGGCCCAGGTGACCAGTTGTGCGAGTGTGGTGGCGGGGCAGTCCAGGAGTAGGCCGCCGACTGCGTAGGCGGTGCCGTCGTCGTCCAGTACTGCGAGTGGGCCGTGGGGGTATTGGGCGTCGCTGTGTGGTGTGGGGCGGGCGGCGGGGCGCAGCGGTTGTGGTTGTGGTTGTTCGGCTGGTTGTTCTGGCGGGATGCGGTCGGGGCGGGGGCTGTCGTCGTCCGGGTTCGCGGTGTCGTCGGTGGTGGGTTTCGGCTCGGCCTTTGTGGGGGTGGGGGTTGGGGCGAAGGCGGCCGGGACTTCTTCGACTGTGCGGGCTGCGGGGGCGGGGGTGGGGTGCTGTTGGGCCCAGCCTTCGAGGAGGCGTGCGTAGGCTTCCAGGCGTGGTGGCCTCGGCTCGGAGCGGCCGGCTTCCCAGTTCTTCACGGATTGCACCGTTGACTTCAGTACCTGGGCCAGTCGCGCTTGGGTGACTCCGGCGGCCTCTCGGAGGCGTGCTCTTTCGGTTGGCTCCGGCAGTTGTGGGCCTGGGTCGTTCAGTAGTGCGTCCACTGCTGCGAACAGTTCGTCCTGTGTGGGCATCGGAACTCCACCTCCTCGCCCTACACTAGTCCATTTTTAACCCTGGAATTGAAGCTCTTTGGTGGTGGTGGGGCCTTGTCTTTGTGGCTGTTCCATGGGGTTTTTGGCTGTCTGGCTGTTCGTTGGCGGAGGTGGGTGCTCTTAGCCCTGGAACATCTGGTGTTCGCGGTGTGGTGACGGCGGCGGTTGGGGGGTGTTGGGCGGGTTCGGGGTGGCGTCCGGTCACATCCCGGCGGCGGCCGGCCAGACGGTCGCGGCCGCGGCGGCGAGGAGCCCGGCGTTGAGCGCGACGCGGCGGTCCCCGCCGGTCAGGTGCACGGCGATCGCGCCGGTCTGCAGGAGCACGAACCCGACGGCCGCGGCCACGGCCAGCCCCGGCGCGACACCGACCGCCGGCGGCAGCAACAGGCCTGCCGCGCCCAGGAGTTCGGCCACTCCCAGCGCCCTGACGGCGGGCAGCGGTACGCGGTCCACCCAGGCCATCATCGGGCGCAGCCGGTCGCGGTCGCGGGTCGCCTTGAGTGCGCCCGCGTAGAGGTAGAAGGCGGCGAGCGGTGTGGCGAGGAACCAGTAGGCGATGGTCATGACGTCCTTTCACGGTCACCGCCGGCGGGTGGCCGGTCGGCTTCAGGCCAGGTCGGCGGCGGGCTCGGTGACGGGCTCGGTGACGGGCTCGGTGACGGGCTCGGTGACGGGCTCGGTGGCGTAGCGGCTCATCGTGCGCAGGCCGGCCTCGGGGGTCGGCGGCCCGCCGTCGGCGGTCATGTCCCGCAGGTCCCGGAAGTACTGCAGGTACAGGTCGGGGGTGAACACGCTGAGCATGACGGCGCTGTGGTCGCTCACGTTGGCGAAGGTGTGCGGGGCGCCGGGCGGGACCATCACGAACGTGCCCGCGCCCGCGTCGTGGTGCTGGTCCCCGACGGTGAAGCGCACCGTGCCGGAGATGACGTAGAAGCCCTCGTCGTGGCGGGCGTGGCGGTGCTGCGGCGGTCCGGGGGTGTGCGGGGCGAGGAGGGACTCGGTCATCGCCAGGCGGTGCCCGGTGTGGCTGCCGTCCTCCAGGACGCGCATGCGCGTGGTGCCCATGACGATCGTCTCGCCCTCGCCGGGGGCGACCACCGATACGGTGGGGCCGGCCTGCGGTTCACTGGTCTTCGCTGTGTCGGTCATGTTCCGAGTCCACCGCCGGGGCCCCGCCGGTGTCCAAGACCCGTTCCACCACGCCGATACCCGGCGGGTATCGTCGCAGCGTGGAGCTACGTACCCTGCGCTACTTCGTGGCGGTCGCCGAGGAACTCCACTTCGGCCGGGCCGCCACCCGCCTGCACATGAGCCAGCCGCCGCTGAGCCGGGCGATCAAGCAGCTGGAGAAGGAGAGCGGCGCCCTGCTGTTCGCCCGCTCCCCCGCCGGCGTCACCCTCACCCCGGCGGGAACCGTGCTGCTCGACGAGGCGCGGGCCCTGCTCGACCGGGCCGAGCGCCTGCGCGCGCGCGTGGCCGCGGCGGCCGGTGCCGCGACCCTGACCGTCGGCATCCTGGGCGACGGCACCGACCCCGGCATCACCAGGCTGGCGGCCGCCTTCCGCCGCAGCCACCCCGGCGTCGAGATCCGCGTGCGCGACACCGACCTGACCGACCCGACCTGCGGACTGCGCGCCGCACTGGTCGACGTCGCCCTGACCCGCGCGCCGTTCGACGACACCGCCCTGGCGGTGCGCGTGCTGCGCACCGACCCGGTCGGCGCGGTCCTGCGCGCCGACGACCCGCTGGCCCGGCGCGGCCGCCTGGAACTGGCCGACCTGGCCGGCCGCCGCTGGTTCCAGTTCCCCCCGGGAACCGACCCCCGGTGGCAGTCGTACTGGAACGGCGGCACGCCGCGCGAGGGCCCCGTGGTGCGCGGCGTCCAGGAATGCCTGCAGGCCGTGCTCTGGAACAGCACGGTCGGCCTGGCCCCGCTCGGACACGACCTGCCCGAGAACCTCACCACCGTCCCGCTGGCCGACATGGCGCCCAGCCCGGTGGTCGCGGTGTGGAACGACGGCGACACCAACCCGCTGGTCCGCTCGTTCGCCGAGATCGCGACGGCCGCGTACCGCCAGGTGTGACAGGTGTGAGAGGAGGCCGCCCTGCGAGAGGGTGGCGTCCGTCGAAAAAAAGTGGTCCCGGATCCGCCCGCCGTGTCGATCCGCGGCCACGCCGTTCGACCTGGGATGGAGAGGGCCGGAAAGCGGCCCCCGAGCAAGGAGTGACGATGTCGAAGTACATGCTGATCATGCGGGGCACGGACGAGAGCGTCGCGAAGATGATGGAGACGCCCTTCGAGGAGATGCTCGAAACGGTGGGCCGCTTCAACGAGGAACTGATCCGGGCGGGCGTGCTCGTCGCCGCCGAGGGACTGGACGACCCCTCCCAGGGCGTGGTGGTCGACTTCAGCGGACAGAGCCCGGTGGTCACCGACGGCCCCTACGGCGAGACGAAGGAACTGTTCGGCGGCTTCTACGTGATCGACGTCGCCTCGAAGGAGGAGGCCGTCGAGTGGGCCAAGCGGCTCCCGGCCATCACCGGCTCGAAGGTCGAGATCCGCCGCGTACCGGGCATCGAGGAGTTCCCGCAGGACAACGAGTGGATCGCCAAGGAGCGGGCCTGGCGCGAGCGGACCGGCCAGCACTGATGCCCACCACCCCCGACGGCCCGCCGAGCACCGAATCGGCCCGGCGGGCCGCCGAGGCCCTCTGGCGGATCGAGTCCGCCCGGATCGTCGGCGCACTGGCCCGCTACACCGGGGACTTCGCGCTCGCCGAGGACGTCGCCCAGGAGGCGCTCGCCGAAGCACTCGTCGGCTGGGCACGCGACGGCGTGCCCACCAGCCCGGTGGGCTGGCTGCTGGCGACCGCGCGCCGGCGCGCCATCGACGCCTTCCGCCGCGCCTCCGCCCTCGACGAGCGCTACACCCTGCTCGCGGGCCAACTCGCCGAGGGCCAGTTCAGCTCCGGCCCGGCCACCGCCTCCGGACCGCCGCACGAACTGCCGTGGGACCCCGACCGGGTCGACGACGACGTCCTCGCGCTCATGTTCACCGCCTGCCACCCCGTGCTCTCCCCCGAGGCCCGGGTCGCGCTCACGCTGCGCGTGGTGGGCGGCCTGTCCAGCGAGGAGATCGCCCGGGCGTTCCTCGTACCCACCGCCACCGTCCAGGCCCGGATCACCCGGGCGAAGAAGACGATCGCCGCGGCGCACGTGCCGTTCGAACTGCCGCCGGCCGAGGAACGGCGCGAACGGCTCGGCGCCGTCCTGAGCGTCCTGTACGTGATCTTCACCGAGGGCTCGACCGCGACCGCCGGCGACCACCTGCTACGCCCCGACCTCGCCTACGAGGCACTCCGGCTGGCCCGGACGCTGGCCGCCCTGCTGCCCGCCGAACCGGAGGCGTGCGCACTGCTCGCACTGTTCGAACTCACCGCCGCGCGCTTTGCCGCCCGCACCGCACCCGACGGGGAGGCGGTGCTCCTGGAGGACCAGGACCGGCGCCGGTGGGACCGCTCCGCGATCCACCGCGGCCTGGCCGCACTCGGCCGCGCCGCCGCCACCGGACGGGGCCTCGGCCCCTACGGCCTCCAGGCCGCGATCGCCGCCTGCCACGCGGCGGCGCCCTCGGTGCAGGAGACCGACTGGGAACACATCGTGCTCCTCTACGAGGCACTCGGCCGCGTGGCCCCCTCCCCCGTCGTCGAACTCAACCGGGCCGTGGCCGTCGCCATGGCCAACGGACCCCAGCAGGCGCTCCACCTGGTCGACGAACTCGCCGCCTCCGGCCGGCTCTCGGGATCGCACCTGCTCCCGGGCGTACGCGGCGAACTCCTGACCCGGCTCGGCCGCACCGCCGAGGCCCGCGCCGAACTGGAACTCGCCGCCCGGCTGTGCCGCAACACCCGCGAGCGGTCGGTACTGCTGCGCAAGGCGGCCGCGCTGCCATGACGCCCGGGCGGGCGGGGACGAATCGTGCCCGGCCGTCACGAGCGGGGGCGTCGCGAGGCGGGGCCGTCACGAGCCGGGGCAGAACTCCGCCTCCAGCTCGGAGGTGAACACCGCGATCGGCCAACTCCCCTCGACCCAGTCGCCGTTGACGTTGGTGGCGAGCAGGTGCCGGCCGTCGCGGGTGCCGAACACGTAGGACCACGAGCCGTTGATGGCGCCGCCCATGCCCCAGACGGTGGGGCCGCAGTCGAGCCTGATGCCCGCGACGCCCAGACCGTATTCCGCCTGGTCGATCCACTGGTGCCCGGTCGGGATCATCGTGAACATCTCCCGCTGCTGGGCGGGCGGCAGGAGCCGTCCGCCCAGCAGGGCGGCGAAGAAGGTGTTCAGGTCGCGGACGTCGGAGACCATGTCGCCGGCGGCCCAGCCCCAGGACGGGCTCAGCTCCGTCACGTCGTAGGCGGTGGCGTTCGGCCCGGTGAGCCCCAGACGCGAGTACTCGCGCCCGTGCGGCCCGTGGATGGCGGTGTCGTCGGAGGAGGGTTCGTAGGTGCCGGTGAGGCCCAGCGGGGTGGTGATCCGCTGCTCGATCTGCGCGGCCAGGGTGCCGCCGGAGGCCCGCTCGACGATCAGGCCGGCGAGGACGTAGTTGGTGTCGGAGTAGGTCCAGCCGGTACCGGGCGCGAAGTCGGGCCGGTGGGCGAGCGCGATCCGGACGAGCTGTCCGGGGGTGTAGCTGTCGAAGCGGTGCCGCAGGAAGGGCAGGCCGCTCGCCTCCTGCCGGACCTTCTCGTCCATCGCGTAGTTGTAGATGCCGCTGGTGTGGTTGAGGAGCTGGCGCACGGTGATCCGCTCGCCGTCGTAGCCGGGGGCGTCGAGGAGGCCGGGCAGCCAGCGCTCCACGCTGTCGTCGAGGCTCAGCCGCCCCTCGGCGGCGAGCTGGAGGACGACGGTGGCGACGAAGGTCTTGGTGGTGCTGCCGATGCGGAACCGGTCCTGCACGAGACGGGCCCGCCCGGTGGCGAGGTCGGCGACGCCCGCACTGGCGAACCACCGGCGGTCGCCGTCCCGGACCTCGGCGACCGCGCCGGGCAGACCGCCCGTGGCCACCGCCCCGTCCAGCACCCGCTGGACCCCCGGGTGCCCGCCCCTGCCGCCCGGCGCGGGCGCGGCGAACGCCGGTGCGACGGCGGCGCCGGCCAGCACGGCCCCGGCGAGCAGGGTGGCGACGGCTGCGCGCGTGGTGGTTCCCATGGCGTGTTCCCCCTCGATGTGGTGTCGCGGTTCGGGAAGAAGCTACGAGCAAATTCACATAATGGTCAATACGAAACCTGCCGATGGTGGATGTATTCGCAGGTAGATACCACAATATTCTTGCAATGACCCTCCCGGTTAATGCAACAGAACGTCGCAACTCCATTGCAACAGTGGGCGAGCCGGACGGATACTGTTCACGCGACGGAAGGAGACGAGGACGGATGCCCGGAGCCAGGCTGACCCCGCAGGACCGCCACCGGATCGCCGCCGGACTGGCCGAAGGGCTGGGCTACGGCGAGATCGCCCGGCAGATCGAACGGCCGACCTCGACCGTCACCCGCGAGATCGCCCGCAACGGCGGGCCCTCCGACTACCGGGCCGAACACGCCCAGCGCGCCACCGCACAGCGCTCCCGCCGCAGCGGCACGACCGCCCGACCGGCCGCCGCCGCCACGCCGCCGGCCGAGGGCCGCGACCCGCAGGCGGTGAGCGAATTCGCCGACGAACTGGCCGAACTGCTGGTGCACAGCGGCCTGCCCCGCATGGTCGCCCGGGTCCTCGCCTGCCTGTACGTCACCGACGACGGCAGCCTCACCGCGGGCGAACTGGTGCAACGGCTGCAGGTCAGCCCGGCCGCCGTCTCCAAGGCCGTCGGCTACCTGGAGGGCCAGGCGCTGATCCGCCGCGAACGCGGCGAACAGCAGCGCCGGGAGCGGTACGTCATCGACGACGACGTCTGGTACCGGGCACTGCTGGCCAGCGCCGAACGGAACACGATGCTCGCCGGCGTCGCCCGCCAGGGCGCCGAGACGCTCGGCCCCGGCACACCGGCCGGCGCCCGGATGGACGACGCCGCAGCCTTCCTGGACCGGATCGGCCAGGACATCGTGCGCTCCGTGCGGCAGTGGCGGGAGGAGAGCCGGCCCGGATCGCGGACCGGCTGATCCCGGACGCCCCCTGCGGGGCGGTCGGGTGAGATGCGCAATGGTCCGGGCGGGTGGGGCTCCGCACCCGATCGGGTGCCGTATCCGCGGATACGCGGCGGGTTCTTCGACAGGGTGGCCGCGGTGGACCGGCCGTCGGCCCCCGGGGCGTGCCGGCGGCCCGGTGGGGGCTGGTTCAGGCCGTGGGGCCGGAGGCCGACCGCCGGGGTAGAGCCGGGTGCGCAGTTGCGTCTCGGCGCTGCCGGGCGACACCCCGGGGGCCCCGGGAGAGCGTTCGTCCGGGGCGGGTGCGCCGGGCGGGGGGCGACGAACCCGGTGGGAGGGCGCGGCCCCGCGGGGGCGGCCGGAGGGCGGCGACCGGCTGAACCGGGCCTGTCCGGTGCCCCGTTCCTCCGTGAAAGGCAGCTCTGTCGTGCTGCCGTCACTGCCGATTTCCGTGGAGGACCGCAGTGCATCACCGTTCCCGTCCAGTGGCCAGGGTGCTCGGCTCGGGCGCCGCCCTGAGTCTGGCGCTGGCGCTCACCGTGACCGCCTCCCCCGCCCTGGCCGCGCCGCCGGGCCCGACCGCCGAGTCCGATCCCGTCCCCGCCCTGGTGGCCGGTGAGGGCACCGCCGCCCCGCAGTTGGTGACCGGGCTGTCCGAGGCGGCGCCCGGCGGTCCGGTCGAGGCGGCCCGGGCCCATCTCGCGGCCCACCTGGACCGGTACCGGGTCGATCCGGGGCAGCTGACCGAGCTCGCGGTCGAGCGCACGGCCGCCGACCGGCGCACCGTCAGGTTCCAGCAGTACCACGGCGGCATACCGGTGCTCGGCGGGCAGTACCTGGTCCGCCTCACCGGCGAGGGGGCCGGCCAGCGGGTGGAGTCGGTCGGCGGCAAGTACTTCACCGGGCTGACCGCGCCGACCGCGCCCGCCGTGCCGGACGCGGTGCTGCGCAAGCTGGCGCTCGACTCGCTCCCCGACCCGCGCGCCCGGGCCGGGGCCACCGCCGAGGACCGCGGCCTGGTCGTCCTGCCGGGCGGCACCGGCCGACTCGCCCGGCACTTCACCGTGCACACCGCCGGCCCGGGCAACGGCGAACCGCTGGTCCGCGAGGTCTACGCGGACGCCACGCTCGGCGTGGTCGCCCTCGCCCACGACTCCTCGGCCCCGTACCAGGTCGGCGGCGCCGACGACACAGGGGCCGGCGCCGCCCGTGGCGCGGCCGCCGCCGAGCCCGCCACCGGGACCGCACCCGACCTCCTGGGCCGTACCGTGCCGGTGAACATCTCCCGCCAGCCGGACGGAAGTTACCAACTCGTCGACCTCACCCGGCCCGTCACCATCACCACCTACGACGCGACCGGACGGGACTACAACGAGTTCAGCGGCCGACTGCCCGACGGCAGCCTCCCCGTCGCCTCCCCGGGCCCGGCCTTCCCCGCCTCCACCGGCACCAGCGGCGCCACCGACGCCCACCTCAACGCCGCCGCCGTGTACGGCTTCTACCACGACCGGCTCGGCCGCGACGGCCTGGACGGCAAGGGCGGCGCGATCACCTCCGTGGTGAACGTGAGCAACCGCGGCAAGCCCTTCCCGAACGCCGCCTGGGACGGGCAGAAGATGCTCTACGGCAACGGCAACGCCAGGTTCCTGCCGTTCTCCGCCGCCCTCGACGTGGCCGGGCACGAGATGACCCACGGCGTCATCCAGCACACCGCCAACCTCGTCGGCGACGGCCAGTCCGGGGCCATGAACGAGGGACTCGCCGACTACTTCGGCAACGCCATCGAGGTCACCGCCCGAGGCATGTCCATGGACGACCCGGCGGCCGCGCTGATGGGCGAGAACCTGTGCCGCACCGGCACACCGCAGGACTGCGCGAACCGCCGCCTGGACGACCACCGCACCACCGTGGACGACTACCTCGGCGCCGGGCTCGACCTGGACAACGGCGGCGCGCACCTCAACGCCACCATCTTCAGCGGCGCCCTGTGGGACATCCGGCGCACCCTCGACCCGCTCACCGCCGACCGCCTCGTCTACCGGGCGATGGCCGAATACCTCACCCCGCTCGACGACTTCGTCGACGGACGCAACGCGGTGCTCGCCGCCGGCCGGGCCCTCAAACTCAGCGGAGCCCAACTGCGCAAGGTGGCGGCCGCGTTCGACGCACACGGGATCAAGGCCGGCTGGCAGAACCGGCTCGGGACGGACACCCGCCCGCTGCTGCCCGGCACCTCCGCCCCGGTCGGACCGGCCGCGGGCGGAGGCCACTGGGTGATGGGCAACACCGACCCGAACGGCAAGGGCGCGACGGCCCTGTACACCGGCTCCACCACCGCCCCCGGCACCCCGACCCGGCTCAGCCCGGACGACGGGCGGATCCACGGCTGGGCCGCCACCGACGGCACGTCCGCCGTCTGGCTGGCGATCGGGCCCGACGCCACCGGCACGTGGGGGACGGAGGTGCTGACCCGCCCGCTGTCCGGCGGCCCGGTGCGCAGCGTGTTCCACTCCCCCGACCAGTCGCCCGGCAGCGTCCGGGTGTCCGGCGGGGACATCGCCTTCACGGTGACCGACAACGACACCGGCCGCACCCGGGTCCGCCTCTCCCACGACGGCGCCCCGCCCGTGGAACTCCCGCTGCCCGAAGGCCACAACCTCACGTCCTTCACGTCCCTCGCGTTCAAGGACGGCCTGCTCGGCTGGATCGAGTCCTGGACGGCCGACGGGGCCGGCGTCCAGGCGCCGACGGTCTTCTCGACCGCCACCGGCAAGGTCGCCGCCCAGTACCCGGTGAGCACCCCGAACGGCACCGACCCGCCGTACCTCGCCTCCCCGCTGCTCGCGGGCGACCGGCTGCTCTGGCTGGCCGCCCCGGCCGACCGCACCCGCCCGACCGCCCTGCGCTCCGGCGCCCTGGACGGCTCCGGCGTGCGCGACCTGCTCTCCGCCGACTCGCCGTACACCCCGGCGGACATGGAGCTCACCGCCACCGACCAGGCCGTCACCTTCCTGCACCGCGGCGCCCAGCCGAGCAGCGGCTGGTCGAACGCCGCGCTGCCCAAGCTGTACCAGCTGCCGGTCGGCGGCGGCACCCCCGTGCGGGTCTCCTGCAACCGGGGCAGCCAGTTCCACGCCGCCGCCGACCAGGGCACCCGGGCGGTCTGGCTGGACGCCACCGCCGGGCGCAACGACCTCGTGGTCCGCGACCGCCCGGCCGGGTCCTGCTGATCCGAGCGCGGCCGCGTCGTTCGCCCCGGTGCCGGCGGGCACCGGGGCGGACGGCGAGGCGGGCAGCGGATCCGGGGTGGACGGCGGGTGCCAGCGCGCTGTGCGCGGTCTGCCAGCGGCGGGCCACAGGCTGGGGCCGTCCAGGTCACCCGGCAACCAGAGGGAACTGATCCATGTCGCCAGCTGCTTCTCCTTCTTCCACTCCTTCTTCGGCTGCCCCTTCGCCGTCCCGGACGGGGTGGTCGCGCCGCCTGCGGCTGGCGCCGCTCGTGCTGACCGCGTCGGCCCTCACCGTGGGACTGGCCGCCGGTCCGGCGCTCCCGGCCCCCCTGACCACCGCCGGGTCCGCGCCCTCCGCGACCCGGGGCGGGGCCGAGGCGCAGCTGGCTCAACTGGAGGAATTGGCACGGCAGTTGGTGGCTGCCGGGGCGCCGGGGGTGGTGGTGCGGGTGGACGACGGCCGGGGCCGGCCCGTCGAGATCGCCGAGCAGGCCCCCTGGGCCGCGGCGGACCAGCGGCTCGCGGTGGGGGACGAGTTCCGGATGGGCTCCAACACCAAGACCATGATGGCCGTGATCGCCCTGCAACTGGCCGCCGAGGGGCGGCTCGCGCTGACCGACCCGGTGGAGGCGTGGCTGCCGGGCCAGGTGCCCGACGGCCGGGCGATCACGCTGCGGATGCTGCTGAACCACACCAGCGGCCTGGCCGACTACACCGAGGACCCCGCCGTCCTGCCGTCGATCCTCGGCAAGGACCCGCACCGGTGGACCTCCGCCGAACTGCTCGCCGTGGGCGTCAAGCGCCCGGCGCTGTTCCCGCCGGGCACCCGGTGGTCCTACAGCAACACCGACTACGCGGCGGTCGGCGCCGTCCTGGAGCGGGTCACCGGGGCGAGCCTCGCCGACCTGGTCCGCGACCGGATCGCCCGGCCCCTGAACCTGAAGCACACCTACCTCGCCACGGACGGCAGCTGGCGCGGCCGGTACGTGCGCGGCTACGAGCCGGACTCCGCCCACATGCCGGCGCAGGTGCCCGCGGCGTTCCGGGACGTGGCCGGGGTGCACCGCGACGGCCGGGTGGACGTCTCCGGCAACGACCCGGGCTGGGGCGGGGCGGCCGGGGCCGTGGTGTCCACCGCGCAGGACTGGTCGCGCTTCTACAACGCGCTGATGTCCGGCGGGCTGCTGCCCGCGGCCCAGCTGGCGCAGCTGCGCACCACCGTGCCGATGGACCCGCAGAACCCGGTGGACGGGCCCGGCTCCGGCCTGGGCATCGAGACGGGCCGCACCCCCTGCGGCACCGTCTGGGCCCACGACGGGGGGATCACCGGCTACTCCAGCACCAACCTCACCGACGGCACCGGCAGCCGTACGGCCACCGTCCTGATCGCGACCGAGTTCCTGTTCGAGTTCGGGGCCGACGCGAAGCTCACCGCGGCCGGCCAGGCCCTGCAGAGTGCGGTGACCTGCGCCATGTTCGGCAAGCCGGCCCCTGCTCCGGCCCCTGCTCCGGGTCCGGCTTCAGTTCCGGCTCACTGACGGGGGCGGCCCGGCCGCGGGTGCGGGTGCGGGTGCGGTGATGATCGCGGACAGCAGGTCCCTGGCCTCGGTCCGCGCCATCGCCGCACCCGCGGCGTGCGCGGACGCGAACCCGGCGGCTCCCAGGTCGGCCGTGGCCCGCCCGGCGATCCTGTGCACGTCGGTGTCGCCGAGGTCGTCCGAGCCCCGCAGCAGGTCGGCGGCGCCGAGCAGGAGCGCCGCCTCCCCCGGCCGGCCGCGGCACAGCTCGATGTCGGCGGCCGCCACCGCGATCCGGGCCGCGACCGCCGAGTTCCAGGTCAGCACCAGGTGCACCGCCGGGTGGTCGAGCCGGCGCACCGCCGCGTCGGGCAGGCCGTCCGCGGCGTCCAGCTGCGCGAGCACGCCCAGCAGCAAGGCGGTGAGGTGCGAGGGCACCGGCTGGACGCCGGGAGCCTGGGCCAGGGCGGCCAGGGCGTGTGCGCGGGCCTGCTCCCGCTGCCCGGCCCGCCACTCCAGCTGGGCCAGGCCCAGGCACACCAGGGCCCTGGGCTCGGCCCATCCGGCCTGCGCCACCTGGTCGAGCAGGCCCTCCAGCTGCCGCCGCGCGCCGTCCGCGTCCCCGGCCTGGGCGCGCATCAGGGCGGCCTGGACATCGCTGTCGACCGTGTCCTCCTGCATCCCGAGCTCCTGGAAGTACCGGGTGGCCCGCTCGTTCATCGCCAGCGCGCCGGCCAGGTCGCCGGAGCGCCGCCGCAGCGAACCGAGGGTGCTCAGGGCGGTCGCCATGCCCCACCGCTCGCCGAGCGCCTCGAAACCGGCCAGCGCGTGGGCGAGGAAGCCCGCCGCCTCGGTGACGTCCCCGGTGTGCAGGGTCAGCAGGCCCCGCACGAGCAGGGCGAACGGGCCGCTGGAGGGGTCCTTGCGCTCGCCGTCCGGGAAGTCCGGGGAATCCGCGGGGGCCGGAGGGTCGGGCGTGTGCGGCGGCGGCTGCGGGCCGGCGATGGCCGCGGCCAGCCGGGCCAGCTCCAGCAGGGGGTGGACACCGGGGTCGACGCCCGCCATCGCCGCCTCGATCCGGCCGAAGGCGGCCGTCCTGTCCTCCGGTCGGCCGATGGACTCGGTGCCGACCTCGTACGTCGCGATCACCAGCGCGCGGGCCGCCGGATCGGCCGGCCCGGGGACCTCCAGGACCCGTTCGAGCAGGTCCAGCGACTCCGGCGGATAGCCCCGCATGGACCAGAACCAGCACAGCGCGGCGCCGAACCGGACCGCCGTCGCGGCGTCCCCGGACTCCACCGCCCAGCGGATCGCCGCCAGCAGGTCGTCCCGCTCGGCCGACAGCCGGGCCAGCCAGCGCAGCTGGTCGCGGGTGCGCAGCCGCGGCTCCGCGGTCTCGGCCAGGGCGAGGAAGAACCCGCAGTGGCGTTCGCGGGCGGCGCCGGCCTCCCCGTGGCGGGTGAGCTGCTCCAGGCCGTACTCCCGGATGGTCTCCAGCATCCGGTAGCGCGGCTCGCCCGTGGCGGCGGCTCCGAGCGGGTGCAGCAGCGACTTGTCGACCAGCGCCGCCAGTAGCTCCCGGACGTCGCGGGCCGGGGCGTCGGGGGTGGGGGCGTCGTGGGCCTCACGGTCGCCCGAGTGGTGGTCGGCGTGCGGGGCGGCGAGCCCGCCGACCGCCTGCGCCGCGTCCTCGGTGAAGCTGCCGGGCGCCACCGACAGCCGTTCCAGCAGCGCCCGTTCGTCGGCGGCCAGCAGCTTCCAGCTCCAGGCCACCACGGCGCGCAGCGTCTGGTGCCGGGGCAGGGCGGTGCGGCTGCCCCGGGTGAGTAGCCGGAACCGGTCGTCCAGCCGGGCGGCGACCACCTCGGCGGGCAGGGTGCGCAGTTGGGCGGCGGCCAGTTCGATCGCCAGTGGCAGGCCGTCCAGGCGGCGGCAGATCTCGACCGCCGCCGCCAGCGAGCCGTCCTCCTCGGCGAAGCCTGGGTACACGGCGGTGGCCCGGTCGTGGAACAGCCGGACCGCCGCGCAGGCGCGGGCCTGTTCGGGCGTCGAGCCGGGTTCGGGCAGTTCCAGGGGGAGTACCGGGTGCAGGTTCTCGCCGTCGATCCGCAGCGGCTCCCGGCTGGTGGCCAGGACCCGCAGCCCGGGGCACCGGCCGAGCAGGGTCTCGGCCAGCGTGGCCGCCGCGTCGATCACGTGTTCGCAGTTGTCCAGCACCAGGACCGGGTCGTCGTGCGTGAGCACCTCGGTCAGGCGGTCCAGGATCTCCTCGGGGGTGCCGGGGCGGCGGGTCGGGGCCGCGGCGTTCTTGGGCAGGTCTGCCTCGCGCGTGCGCAGGGCGTCGAGCACCGCGCGGGGCACGTCCGCCGGGCCGGCCGGGGCCAGGGCGACGAACCACACCCCGCCGGGCGGTGTGAGCCGGCGGCCGGCGGTGGTGGCCAGCCGGGTCTTGCCGGACCCGCCGGGGCCGACCAGGGTGACCAGGCGGGCTCGGCCGAGCAGCTCGGCCACCCGGCGGATGTCGTCCTCGCGGCCCACGAAGCTGGTCAGCGGCGCGTCCGGGTTGCCGGGCGGCCGTGGTCGGCGGGGTTCCGGCCGTTGGGGTGGCGGCTGTTGGGGTGGCGGCTGGTCGTCGGGCGTGCGGTGGCCGGAGGGCGGCCGGTGGTCGGGGGGTGCCGGGAGCTCGCCGCGCAGGACCGCGAGATGGGCCGCCCGCAGCTGCGGTCCGGGGTCGCTGCCGAAGGTGTCGGCCAGCCGGGCGCGCAGCCGCTGGTAGGCGGCCAGTGCCTCGGCGCCCCGGCCACCGGCGGCCAGGGCCCGGATCAGCTGGGCGTGCAGCCGTTCGTGCAGCGGGTGCCGCGCGGTCAGCGATTCGAGTTCGGCGATCAGCTCCGGTCCGGCGCCCAGCGCGAGGTCGGCCTCGATCCGGTCCTCCAGGGCGGCCAGCCGCGCCCGCTCCAGCCGCCCGGCCTCGGTGTCGGCGAACGGCGCCTCGCGCACGTCCGCCAGCGCGGGGCCGCGCCACAGGGCCAGGGCCTCCCGCAGGGCGGCGGCGGCCTCGGCCGGCCGGCCCTGTGCGTGCAAGTGCCTGCCGGAGCGGGCCAGTTGCTCGAACCGGGCAGTATCCACCGCACCGGCCTCGACGGCCAGCCGGTACCCGGCCGGTCCGAAGGTGAGCAGCGCGGGGTCGCCCAGGACGCCCCGCAGGCGGGACACCAGTGACTGCAGGGCGTTCGCCTGGTCGGCCGGTGGCGCCTCGGCCCACAGCGCGTCCACCAGGACCTGGGGCCGGACGGCGCGGCCGGCGTCCAGCGCGAGGTAGGCCAGCAGCGCCCGCAGCCGCGCGCCGCCGATCGGCAGCGGGCCCGCTCCGGCGTCCAGTACCAGGGGTCCAAGCAGGCCGACGCGCACCGGGTCACTATCGCAGCAGCACCGGTTCGAGCGTCAAGTCGCCGGGCGGCGCGCGGGCGGCGCGCTCCCCCGGCTCCGGCGGGTCGCCCTTCACCTCCTGGGGGCGGCGATGGGGGGGCCCGGGTGAACCGGTAGCCCCGGACAGCCATCCCCGGTAGCGCTCCGCATACGAATGTGTGTGGATGGTGACAGGACGCCATTTCGTGGCAGTCCGATCGACCATCACCACCCTTATCTGGAAGGGCTCTTCCCCCATGCGTACTGCGCGCCGCGTCCTGACCGTCTCCGCCCTCTGCCTCCCGCTCGTTCTCGGCGGGGCGACCATCGCCTCCGCCGACACGCCCGACAACATCCCCTCCCTGAACTACGACCACGGGGCGTTCTCCGTCGGCCCGAACGGCAGTGCCCTGCACATCACCGATGTCCAGTTCGGTCCTGACGGTGCCTCGTTCCTCGACGCCGCCGTCGCGGTGGGCCCCAACGGTGTCGCCGGCTACGCCACCGAGACCGGTATCGGCATCGGGGGCTGATCCCCTCCGCTCTCCCCATGCCGGGTGCCCCGGGACGAACCGTCCCGGGGCACCCGCACGCCCGGAGCCGGGGGCCGCGCGGGGCGGCGGCGTTCACCCGCCCCCGCGCGGGCTGACGAGCATGCGGATGTCGTCGGCCGCCCAGAGGACGAACCGTTCGATCGGGACCACCCGGTGGCCCGGCACGGGCCGAAAGCGCAGGCGCTTGAGGAGGACGGCCAGCAGCAGTTCGCACTCGACCATGGCCAGGGCGGCGCCCTCGCAGCTGCGCGGGCCGAACCCGAAGGGGACCCAGGCCAGCCGCGCGCGTCCGGCCGCCTGCTCCGGGGTGAAGCGCTCGGGGCGAAACCGTTCGGGCTCGGGCCAGTGGTCGGGGTTCAGGTGGATGGCCCAGAACGGGTAGAAGACCACCGCCCCGGCGGGGACCTCGTACGCGCCGAGGGTGAGCGCTTCAGTGGTCTGGCGCGCGCCGTACGGGCCGGGCGGGTAGAGGCGCATCGACTCCTGGAGGACCGTCCGCAGGTACGGCAGGCGCCGCAGGTCGGCGTACCCGGGGGCCGGGCGGTCGCCGAGCACGCGGTCCAGTTCCCCGGTGACGCGTTCGGCCGCCTCGGGGTGGCGGCCCAGCAGGTGCAGGGTCCAGGAGACGGCCACGCCGGTGGTGTGGTGGGCGGCGAGCATCGTCGCGAGGACGGTGTCGCGGATCCGGGCGGGGCGCTCGCCGGCCTCGACCAGTGCGCCGACCAGGTCGCCGCGGTCGGCGCGGCCGCCGTCGCGGTGGGCCGCGATCACCCGGTCGACCGTCGCGCGCAGGAGGGCGAGCGCCCGCGCGGTCCGCTCGGCGCGCTCCTGCGGGTCGACGGCGGGGGGCACCTGGTAGAGCCGTTCCAGGTAGTCGGCGAGCACCTCCTCGAAGGCGGCGGCGACGACGTCCGGGCCCTCGACCTCGCCGCCCAGGGCGTACGCGCAGATCATCCGCAGGGACAGGGCGGTCAGGTCCTGCTGCAGCGCGACGGCCTCGCCCCGGGCGCCCCGCGCGACCCAGCGGTCCGCGAGGCCGGTCGCGAGCGCGGTGAAGCGGTCGAAGGCCTGCTCGTGCGAGGGGCGGCTGGCCAGGACCGAGAACAGGGTGCGGCGCCACGGGGCGTGTTCGTCCGCCGGGAGCACTTGCAGGTTGCCGGCCTCGAACAGCGGGTCCAGGAAGGAGAACAGGCGCTCGGGGCGGCGGTCCAGGTGCGCGGTGGCCTCCAGCAGCACCGGGTCGGCGACCGACACGGCCGTCTCGGCGCCGGGCAGCTGGAACCGTGCCACGGGGCCGTACTCGGCGTGCAGCCGCAGCTGGTAGGCGTGCAGCCCGCCCGCCTGCGCGATGGCGCCGACCCCGCCGTCCGGCCGGGGGTCGGGACCGGGGATCTTCATCGGACCTCCTGGTGACGCATGGTCGGATCCGCCGCCCGGACGGTGGACGCGGGCGGCGCAGCGCCGACGGCCGTGGGGACCAGGATCGCGCGGGAGCGCGTCCGGCCGGCAGTGGCGACGCCGGGTGAAATTGCCAGCGCTTGCAAACAATCGGCGCACACAACTATTGTGGTGTCACGCAAAGTGCACCTGCAATCATTCGAGAAGGCTTCCCCTCGCCCCTCCCGCCTCCGGCCCCGCCTCCGCCGACAGGAGTCCGCCCATGAGCACCACCCTCTTCACCCCCTACGCCCTGAGGACCCTGACCGTCCCCAACCGCGTCTGGATGGCGGCGATGTGCCAGTACAGCGCCGCTCCGGACGGCGACGCGGCCGGCGCCCCGACGGACTGGCACTTCGCCCACGTCGCGGCACGCGCCACCGGCGGCACGGGGATGATCATCATGGAGGCCACCGCCGTCAGCCCCGAAGGCCGCATCACCCCCTACGACCTCGGGATCTGGAACGACACCCAGGTCGCGGCCTTCCGGCGGATCACCTCCTTCCTGACGGCGCAGGGCACCGTGCCGGCCCTCCAGCTCGCCCACGCCAGTTGTTCCGACTATCAGGTCATCCATCAGTTAGCTGACCAGCCACGACGTAGCACAGAGCCCCCGGAATGACACCACCAAGTGTCTCCGGGGGCTCTGCTGCGTGGAGTGCGATGTCGTACGGAATCCCGCGCCCGCTTGTCACTCGATCTCGGTACCTTCGACGGGCTTTGCCCGCAGCTTGTCCAGCAGTCGACGGAAGTGGGTTTTTGCTGCCCACGTCCCGTACTCCTGTGTGGGTGCGGCCATCTCGATGACGTGGTGCGCTCTCGCCTTGAGTACGGCGCCCCACACCACGGCGTGCTGCTGAGCACTGCGCCCGCACTCGTGCGGCTCCCCGGGGAGGCAGAGCGGAAGCGGGTCGCCGATCTTGTTCGCCGAGTGGCGGACATACCGAGCGACATCGAGCCACTGATCAGGGGTCCGAGCCGGCTGCCACCCGTTGGCCATGTCGCCGGGCCATGGTGTCCAGTCCTGGCCGATCCCGTCGCCGTGGTCGTCCACTTCCGCTCCCTACTCCGCCTGATGGGGCTCCGAGCCTAGGCGATCGACGCCCCGGGCGGGTCGCAGTGGCCCAGCGTCGGCACACACGGCTGACACGGGCCGCACATCGGAAGGAACTGCGGCGGCGGGCAGGCTTGAGCCTTGTCGCACTTCCGTTCGATCTCGGCGAGGGCAGCGGCGAGGCGTTCGCCCGACCAGATGTCCGCCAGCGACATTTCGAGCACGTTCCCGACCGGCATGAACCGACCGAGGACGCAGGGCACCACGTCGCCGCTCGGCAGTACGGCGCACTTCTCGTGCGCGCAGTGCCCACACAGGTCGGACACCTTCGGTTGCACCCCTCGGCTCGCCCTGCCGAACGCCCTCGTTCGGTCGCCGCCTACCTCCGTGAGCCCCAGACTCAGGAGGTCGGTTGCGGCCTGGACGGTCCGCTGACCGGGGTTGACGGCGATCACCCCGCCCCGGATGGGGATTCCGAGGGAGACGGCCCTCTCGACGTTCGAGCGGGTCTTCCGGTGCGACCCGCGGGTCTTAGTCACGGCGTCGTGGTCGTCGCCCTGGTCGCTGTAGTAGGACGTCGCGAGGCTGACGTTCCGGCTCGCGAACGTCTCCCACAGCTCCGGCGTGATGTGGGTCATGTTGCTGAAGACTTCGACGGACAGTTCACGGTCGCGGGCGTGGCCGATCAGGTCGGCGAGACCGGGGTACAGCGTCGGTTCGCCGCCGATGAACTGCACGTGCGCACCGCCCATGTCGGCGATCTGATCGATCACCGACCGCCAGTCGAGTTCGGTCATGATGCCGTGGTCGCCCTGCGGACCCGAGTCCGCGTAGCAGTGGGAGCAGGATTCGTTACAGAACCCGGTCACCTCCAACCACACGAACTCCAACCGGCTGGGGAGGGTCTTGGTACTCATGTGCGCCTCCTTGAGAGTGCCCGCCGGGGGGCGGGCAGGACCGTCCGCAGCTCCGGGCGGAGCCGCGGCGTTTCTCGGGGATGGTGATGGCCCGTCACTGCCGTGGTCACGGACGGAACGGGAGTCTGTGGGGTGCTACTGGGCGGACTTCGGCGGCCGGTTGGGGTGCCTCGCCTCGTACGGGTTCTCAACGTGCGGGGGGCCCGCACACGCGAGGGCCCAGAACTTTTCCTGGCCGTTCTGGTCGAAGTGGCGGAACTGCACGGCGGTCCGCGTGATGATTCCGGTGATCGGGTTGTGCTTCGTCGCACGCCGGACCACTTCGCCCCTGCGTCCGTCGTGGTGGACGTACCAGCCGCCCAAGGGCGTTGACACACAAACCGGACGCCCGGCGGTGGCACTGACAACCGCTCGCGTTCAGTTCCACCTCCAGCGCATATGCGGCGGTCTCGAACGTCTCGTGCGGGTCCGGCTCTGCGTGGTGGAGTCGGTGCCGTCTCGGGGTCGGCATGGTTCTCGTCTCCCTGTAGGTCTGGTGGTCCCGCCCGTCCGCGACGGGGGATGCGCGTACGGACGGGACCGGTCCCGCGCAGGGAAGCCCACTTCACGGGTGCAGCCACCCGGAGTGGCGGCGCGGGAGTCTTCGGGGCTTACGCGGCGTGACGCTCGTCGGCCGGCTCGCCGACGTAGAGCAGCGGCAGCCTGATGCCGACCAACGCGGCGGCGACGGCCTGGCGAATCCTGCGTTCCATGAACGGCAGTGTGAACATGGGGAGTTTGTCCATCGGGACCCACCGGAGTTCTTCGATCTCCGCGGCGGCCCCAATGGGTACCGAGAGAGCGGCGGCCGCGGCGTCGGGCATGACTCCGCCGTCGAGCACGATGTTCAGCCCCTCGGACGCGCCGTGTCCGGGTTGGCCGGGATCTGATCAATCGCCAACGCGTGCGTGAACTCGCGCTTCAACCCGATCCCCTCCGCCAGTTCACGAGCGGCGGCGTCAGCAAGCTGCTCGCCGGGATGGACGCCCCCACCTGGCAGGATGTGATCCTCCCGGTAGCGCGGCCTAACCAGCAGGACGTCGCCGTTCTGGCGGCGGATCAAGACCAGAACGCCGATGCGACGTCGCGGCGGGCGTGGGGGGGATGGTGCTGTATGCCACGGGTGGTCCCTCGATGGTGGTAGATAGATGGGCCCGCCCCGGGCATCCGGCCGCGACCAGTGCGTAAGTACCGTCCCCGGGGCGGGGGTTCCGGCCAGAGGATCAGGACTCCTCTGGCCGGTGGTTGAGGGGCGACCGCTCCCCGCCAAGGCGCGTTGGCGGGGAGCGGTGCGGCTCAACAAGGGCCGTTCGCCAACTGCCCTCGGACCCATCCGGCAGGGGAGGTCTTCCTGCCGGTACCCGTCCGTTCGCGGCCATCTTTCGCGAACGGACGTTGAACCCCGTCGTCACAGAGGATGAGCACTCGCGCTGCGACGACGGGAACTTGTCAGTCCGGCGGGCCCGGTTCCCATCCGCACCACTGGCCGGCCGGAGACTCCACCACCCACTCACGACCGCTGCCCTGCTCGCGCTGCGGGCGGGCAGCCGGCTCGGCCCTCAGTCCCATGCGCAACCGGATCGCGGCCAGCGCCTCAGGAGTACATCGAAGGTCTCGCGGATTGGCGGCAAGTACGTCAACTCGACTGGCGTTCAAGGGACTTCACCCCTTCTTCGAGCGAGGGCGGGGGCGCACCTCGGGCTGGAGAGAAACCGCTCAATGTCCCGGTCTTGCAGCCGGATGCGACCCCGGGGCGACGCGAGCCGCCACCGGCCCGCGCGCCACCGACCGATCAGCCGGCTCCGAGTACGGAACGCCATCTCGCCAACGCGGCCACGAATGGCGAGGGTCGCCGCAGCAACCCGCCTAGCAACGAAACTTCGCTTCAAGGGCGTTACCTTCCCCGCTTGACGGCCGTTGCGGCGGCCAGTTCGACCGTCACGAGAGCGGCCGGCGGTGCGGGTTGCATCCCGTACCCGGCGCGATCTCCCTCGGGTTGCACTGTCGCAGCTGATCGGGCTTGGTCGTCCACTCCGGCCCCCACCGAGCGGCCTCAGGAAGGCGGCCCCGCAGAGGAGTTCCACGAAGACCTCTTCCCGCGGCTTGCCGTCGTCGTCGCAGTGCGCCAAGTCCTTCACCACCTCGTGTCGAACGAGGCTGGACAGCACGGGCACGGACTTCGGGTCTTCGGACATGGGGGTCTCCGCAAAGATGCCATGGGGGATGAGCGCTTCAGCGTCTCGCCAACGGACAACTGCGCTCCGTGGCTGCGTGACTACCAGGGTGGCCCACTCTCCCCTACCATCGGAAGGTCCTCAACTTCCCAGTTAACCCAGGGGATTTGGAGTTGATCTTGTGAACCGCAAGAAGCTTGATCCACAGAAGTCTCCGCGAGATGCCTTCGGGGTCCGTCTTCGCATGTCACGCGAGGCAGCGGGCCTGAAGCAGCATGAACTCGGCGCCCTGATTGGCTACTCAGACACGCACATCTCTGCCGTCGAAACGGCCACCAAATCCCCCAGCCTTGACTTCGCGCGAAAATGCGATGAGCACCTTGGGCTGGAAGCGACCCTAGAGACGATGTGGTGGGGACTGAGGGCTTCCGCCCTGCTGGAAGGGTTCCCGGAGCACGCGGCACAAGAAGCTCGCGCAACCCGCATCATGGTCTTCGAAGCAAACATCGTGCCTGGGCTGCTCCAGACCGAGAGCTACGCCGCCGCGTTGGCCGCCGCCTCTGTTCGACGGGGCCGAATCACGGAGGCTCAGGCCGCCGAGCGGTTGAGGGTCCTCGCGAACCGGCAACAGCTACTTGATCGTGACAAGCCCCCACTGATCCACGCTGTTCTGGATGAAAGCTGCATCCGTCGAGCCATAGGAGGCCGGGCCCTGATGGCGGAACAGCTGTCTCACCTGGAGGCCCTAGCCGCCCGCCCAAACGTGATCATCCAGATCTCACCGTTCTACCTCGCGGAACAGGCGCCGTTTCGCGTCTCCATGACCCTGCTCGGCTTCGCGAACCGAAAGGTGGTTGGCTACTCCGAGTCCCTTGAACGCGGCTACGTGGTGCGGAGCCCTCGCACTGTCGCAGCCTGGGAGGACGACTACCATCGACTCCAGGTTGAAGCGCCATCCCAGGTCGCTTCGCTGGAGATGATTCGCAAGGCACGAGAGGAACTGAGCGACCATGACTCCCCACCCTGACGAGCTGTCTCGTGCTGCCTGGTACAAGTCGACTTACAGCGACAACGGGGGCACCTGCGTAGAGACCACTGCCGACTTCCCTGGCCTGGCGCCCGTCCGTGACTCCAAGGACCCCGAGGGTCCTGCCCTCGTCTTCCCTGCCGACGCCTGGCAGTCGTTCGTCACCGCCGTCCGTTCCGGAGAGTTCGGCGACGTCTGACGTCGGTGTGCTGCCCTGAGACCCCGCCGCCCCTTTCCGGAGCGGCGGGGTCTCGTCGTCTCCTACCGGCATTTCCGGCACAGCTGTCCTGGCCTCTGGACATACTTCCCGCACAGCCCATCGCGCCCCTGGCACTCGTGCGCGTGCGGCCGGGGCCCTGCGGTTCCGGCGGCCCGGTTCCCCGTGGAGGCCCGCCCCGCCGCCCGCCGGTCCCGCGCACCTGTGATCAACTCTTCGGGTACCGTGGCGGGGACCGCGGCACAGGACGAACCATCAAAGGGGGATGGTCACATGGTCGAACTGTCGAACGGTGCGATGACCTGGGTGGCGGCCGGGGACAGCATCACCCGGGCCGCCCTGCACACCCACGGCGCGCGCGGCTGGGTGGAGCACGTGCAGGAACGCCTCTGCTGGCAGCTCGGCCGGCTGACGGACGTCGTGGTCAACACCGGCGTGTCCGGCTGGCGGGCCACCGACGTCCTCGGGGCGTACGACTTCGTCATCGGGCGGTTCGCACCGGACGTGCTGTCGCTCTCGCTGGGGACCAACGACGCCCCCGCCGGGCTGGAGGGGCTCGGGGAGTTCCGCGACGCCATGCGCGAGATCGTCGCCCGGTCCGCCGGCGCGCAGATCGTGCTGCACACGCCGCTCGTGGCCAGCCACGCCGGGCGCGTCGCCCGCCCCGAGCTGCCCGCGTACTGCCAGGCCGTGCGCGAACTCGCCGCGGCGACGGGCGCGTTGCTCGTCGACCACGAGGCGTACTGGCTCGCCGAGTTCCCCGGCGGCGAGGCGATCCCGTGGCTGGACGACCCCACGCACCCCAACGGCGTCGGCCACCTGCACCTGGCCGACCACACGCTGCGCACACTGGGGCTGGGCGAGCTCACCGCCCTGTGAGCGGGCCGCGCCGGGCGGGCCGTCGGGGCGGTTGCCGCTGATCGGCGGCTGGGCGGCGTCCGGAATTTTTGTCGGGTCCCTGTCTAGTTCGCTTGCGTCCTGGTGTGGTGGGATGTGCCCGTCACGGGATTTGAGGGCGCTGACGGGGGTGCGCGGTGAGGGGTGGACGGCTGTGCGGGCTGGACGGGGACGCGGCGCGGCTTGCCGCGGCGGGCCTGGTCCGGCTGGGTGCGCAGGAGTGGGTGGGCGACGCGGCCGGGGCTCCGGCGTGGCTGGGGCGGATGCGGGCGGCGTCGTTCGCGGACGCCTGGCTGGCGTTCGGCGAGCCGCCGGCGCCGGGGCTGCGGGTGCCGGCCGGGGAGGTCCTGCGGGCGCTCGCGTACCGGGCGGCGGAGCTGGTGCTCCAGGCGCGCGAGGGGGACGTGCCGGCGGTGCTGGAGTGGCTGGGCCGGCGGTCGGCGGAGGCCCGTGAGCAGGCGGGCCGGGCGGAGGTGACGCACCCGGCCGAACCGGCCGCGCTCGCCCTGGTGTGGCACGGCGTCCAGGCGGTCACCGCCGACGGCGGGGACGGGGGCGGGGGCGCTTCGGCGGCCGAGGGCCGGGAGGCGCACGGCCGGCGCATCGACGAGCGGGGCGAGGCCTACGTCCGCGAGCGGTACCACCGCCGGGACACCCTGGCGCTGATGCTGGCCTGTGCCCGGATCGCGGCCGCCGCGCTGGTGGAGTCGTGCGGCGGCGATCCGGGCCGGGTGGACGGGTGGCTGGAGGAGGACGCGGCCCGGTACATGGCGCTCGGCGGCCCGGTGCCGCTGTGGGTGCCGGGCCGGCCGGGGCAGCCGACGGGGTGAGGCCGGCGGCTCAGTGGTTCGGCGGTTCGGCGGCCGGGGCTCAGCGGGCCGGGAGGCTGAGGGTGGCGTGCAGGCCGCCGCCGGGGGCGGGGGTGAGGCCGAGGTCGCCGTGGTGGGCGTCGGTGATGGCCGCGACGATGGCCAGGCCGAGGCCGTGACCGCGGCGGGCGGGGTCGGACTGGGCGGTGCGGCCGCGGCCCCGCAGGAAGGGCTCGGTGAGGGTGGGGACCGTCTCGGGGGCCAGGCGGGGGCCGGTGTTGGTGACGGCGAGCCGGACCCGGCCGGGGTCGGCGGGGTCCGCCCCGGTGGTGACGGTGACGGATCCGCCGGTCGGCAGGTTGTGGCGCAGCGCGTTCTGCAGCAGGTTGACGGCGGCCTGGCGCAGCAGGACCGGGTTGCCGGTGGCGGGGGCGGGCCGGCAGTCGGTGGTGACGGTGACGCCCAGGGCGGCGGCCTCCTCCTGGACGGCGGCGAGGGCGTCGCGGGTGGTGCGGGCGAGGTCGAGGGGTTCGAGTTCGGGGGCGGTGTGGCCGAGGTCGGCGAGTTGGAGGAGCGCTTCGCTGATCTCGATGCCGCGCTGGTTGGTGTCCTGGAGGCGGGTGACGAGGGTGGTCCAGTCCTGGCGGGCCGGGTCGGCGGCGGCGACCTGGAGCATGGTGCGGGTGATGGCCAGGGGGGTGCGCAGTTCGTGGGAGGCGTTGGCGGCGAAGCGCTGCTGGGCGTCGAAGGAGCGCTGGAGGCGTTCGAGCATCTCGTCGAAGGCGTCGGAGAGGTCGGTGAACTCGTCGCGGGGGCCGGCGAGGGCGATGCGGTGTTCGAGTGCTCCGCTCGCGGCGCGGTGGGCGGCACCGGTGATGTCCTGGAGGGGGCGCAGGACGCGGCCGGCGATGAACCAGCCGCCGATCGTGCCGACGGCGGTGAGCAGGGCCAGGGCGTAGCCGGAGATGGTGAGCAGGGAGCGGAGGATCTCCTGGCGGGAGGGGGCGGAGAGGCGGTCGCGGGGGTTGGAGGAGGTGAGCGGGTAGTTGGGGATGTAGCGCATGCCGATGTAGACGACGGCCAGGCAGAGGGTGCCGGTGATGACGGCGAAGAGGGTGTAGCTGAGGGTGAGCCGCAGGCGGGCGGTCAGGCGGCGCGGTCGCGGCGCGGGGCGGGTGCGGGGCGGGGCGCTCACGTGGGGGTGCCGTCGGTGAGGCGGTAGCCGACGCCGGGCACGGTCTGGATCACCCAGGGTTCGCCGAGTCGTTTGCGCAGGCCGGAGATGGTGATGCGGACGGCGTTGGTGAACGGGTCGGCGTTCTCGTCCCAGGCGCGTTCGAGGAGGTTCTCGGCGCTGATGACGCCGCCGCGTGCGGTCATCAGGACCTCCAGGACGGCGAACTGCTTGCGGGAGAGGGCGACGTAGCGGCCGTCGCGGTAGACCTCGCGGCGGAAGGGGTCCAGGCGCAGTCCGGCGTATTCGAGGACGGGGGGCGCGGCCTGGGCGGGGCGGCGGGCCAGGGAGCGAAGCCGGACGACGAGTTCGGCGAGGTCGAAGGGTTTGGTCAGGTAGTCGTCGGCGCCGAGTTCGAAGCCGGCGACCTTCTCGTTGAGGCGGGCGGCGGCGGTGAGCATGAGGACGCGGCAGCCCAGGCGGTGCTCGACGATGGTGCGGCAGACGTCGTCGCCGTGGGTGCCGGGGATGTCGCGGTCCAGGACGACGACGTCGTAGGTGTGGACGGCGAGGCGTTCGAGGGCGGCGTCGCCGTCCGTGACGATGTCGCAGGCGATCGCCTCCAGGCGCAGGCCCGCCTGGACCGCCTCGGCGAGGTAGATCTCGTCCTCCACCACCAGGACCCGCACGCGCTGTTCTCCCGTCCCGCTCTTGCTGTCGTTGCCGTTGCCGTTGCCGTTGTCGTTGCCGTTGCCGTTGGTGTCCATTGGACACGAACGGGCCTATCGAAAACGTATCGGTTAGTGCAGACGTCCTGGTAACACCGCATTTCCTCCCATGGTGTGGCCGCCGGGTTTCCCCGTCGCGGCGAGATGACGAGCGCCGGGAGGCAGCGATGGACGGGACGACGCGCCAGGAGGCGACGCGGTGGCGGACGGCGGGAGGTGGCCGGCGGGCGGTGGCCGTGGGCACCGGGGCGGTGGTGGTGCTGGCGCTGGCCGGCGCCTGCGCGGCCGCCGATCCGCCGGCGACCGAGGCGGCGCTGCGGACCCTGGCGGCCACCGTCGCGCCGTTCTCCTCCTCCCTCGCTCCGGGGCCTGGCTCCTCGGCGGGGGCGGACGGCGACATTCCCGACGGCACGACGCTGACCCCGTTCGACACCGGGGCGCCGGCGGTGGGCAACCTGGACGGGCCGCTGCTGGAAGCCGTCCAGCAGGCCGCCCGGGACGCGCGCGCCCAGGGCATCGAGATGACCGTCACCTCGGGCTGGCGCAGCAAGGAGTACCAGCAGCGGCTGCTCGACAAGGGGGTGGCCAGGTACGGGAGTCTGGAGCGGGCCAGGCAGTTCGTGAACACGCCGGAGAAGTCGGCGCACGTCTCGGGCAAGGCGATCGACATCGGCCCGACCAATACCGACTACTGGCTGATCCAGCACGGCGCGCGGTACGGGCTCTGCCAGGTGTACGCCAACGAGATCTGGCACTTCGAGCTGCTGACCAGCCCTGGCGGGACCTGCCCGGCCCTGTTGCCCGACGCGGCCGGGTAGGGGGCCGTTCATGATCCGATCGCAGGAGGGGCTCGCGCCGGGGGCGGGAGCGGGCCCGCAGGCGGGGGCGGGGAGCGCTCCGGCGGGTGTCTCCCGCCCGGGCGGCCGTCGATGCCGTCGGGAGCGGCAGCAACGCCCGCCGGTCGGGCGCTGGCGGCGCGGCCGCGTGGCCGCCACCGTGGCCCTGCTGACCGCCCTCGCCCTGGCCGGTCACCGGCGGGTGCCGAGCCTGGGCGTCCACTTGGGGAGCCTGTGGGAGAGCGCCCTGCCCTGGGCCGGCGTCGTGGTGCCCGCCGTCCTGCTCGTCGCCGCGCTGCGCCGCGCGCCGGTGCCGGCGTGCGCCGCGGTGGTGCTGGCCGCGGTGTGGGCCGTCGTGCTCGGGCCGGTGCTCGCCGACGGCGGCCCGCCGCCGGGGGGCGGTGCGGGCCCGGCCGGCGGTGCGGGCCTGACCGTGGTCACCCACAACGTGAGCGCGCAGAACCCGGACCCCGCCGGCACGGCCCGGGCGCTGCTCGCCGCCCGCCCCGACCTGGTCGCCCTGGAGGAGGTCACCGACGCCGCGCTGCCCGTCTACCAGCACGTGCTGGACGCCGAACTGCCGCACCGCACGCGGATCGGCACCGTCGCGCTGTGGAGCCGCCACCCGCTGACCGACGCACGGCGGCTGACCATCGACCCGGGCTGGAGCCGTTCGCTGCGGGCCGAAGTCCAGGCCCCCGGTGGGCCGTTGGCCGTGTACGTGGTCCATCTCGCCTCCGTCCGGCTCAACGTCACCGGCTTCGCCACCGCTCACCGCGACCGCAACCTCGCCGCGCTCGGCGCCGCGCTGGACGAGGAGCCCCTGCCCCGGGTGCTGATGCTGGGCGACCTCAACACCGCCGCCGGGGACCACGCGCTCGCCCCGGTCACCAGTCGGCTGAGCTCCGCGCAGGACAGCGCGGGCGGCGGCTTCGGGTTCACCTGGCCGGCGGTCTTCCCGCTGGCCCGGATCGATCACGTCATGACCCGGGGCCTGTCCGCGACCGCCGCCTGGACCCTGCCCGCCACCTCCAGCGACCACCTGCCCGCCGCCGCCCGGCTGACGGCGTGAGGGGCGGCAGGCGCGGGGGTGGCGGCGGGCGCGGGAGCCGGTGTCAGGCCAGGAGGTCGGACTGGAGGGTGACCACCTGGCGGAAGGCCGCGTCCGGGACGCCGTCGGGGTTGGTCATCGTGACGACGGCGACGAGGTCGGAGGCGCAGAGGTAGGCGACGCGGGCGTTCGGGGTGCCCTTGGTGCCCTTCGCCGTGCTCTCCTGGGCGTCCAGGTGGACGCCCTCGACGGTGTCCCAGGCGCTGTGGGAGGTGCTCTTCGCGCCGGGCAGGGCATTGGGCCTGGCGTCGGAGCGCAGGGAGGAGAAGACGTTCCAGGACTCGAAGGAGGCGCCGAAGCGCAGCAGCCGGATCTGGGTGCGGGTGCCGTCGGAGGCCGTCCACTCCCGGACGGTGGCCGCCCGGCAGGCGTCCCGCAGGAGCAGCTCGCGGAGCGCGGCCGGGTCCCGCTGGTCGGCGAGGATCGCGTCGCAGGTGACCCAGTCGGCCGGGGCCTGGCCGGCGGGGGCCGTGGACGGGCTCGCGCCCGCCGAGGCCGACGCCGAGGCGGAGTCGGAGGCGGTGGCGGTGGCGGTCGGGCTCGGGGTCGCGCTCGCCGACGGGGTGCCGGTGGCCGAGGCGGTGGGGACCGGGTAGAGCGCCGGGGTGAGGCTGCCGCCGGCCTCCTTGGGGGAGGGCAGCAGCAGGTAGCGCAGGTCCGCGGCGTGCAGGGCGCCCTTGCCGCCCGTACGGTCCGGCGCGCTGCTGCCGGAGGGCAGTGGCGGCAGCGTCAGCGGCGGGAAGGTGTAGCGGCCGTCGCCCGGGGTGGCCAGGCCGGGCAGGTCGGTGCGCTCGGGGGCGGTGACGGCCAGCGCGGCGCCGGTGCCCGCGAGGGCGAACACCAGGGTGGCGGTGGCCCAGCGCGCGGCCGCCCTGCGGCGGGCGCTGCGCCGGGCGAGGCGGGCCTCGTGCTCCTCGGGAGTCTCCGCGGGGGTCTCCGCGCCGGGAGCGGCGGGGATCTCGGCGGGGGTGCCTGCGGGGTTCTCGGCAAGGGTCTCCGTGGCGGCCTCGGCGGAGGTGCCCGCAGGGGTCTCGGCGAGGGCGGCGGGCTCGTGCGGGGTGGCGTGGTCGGTCATGCGGACGCTCCCGGGCGGGCGAGGCGGTCGAGCTGCAGGGTGAAGAGGGCGACGATCCGGTCCTTGGGCAGCGGTGCCACGCCCTCGACGTTCATGACCACCAGGAGGTCGCCCTCGGCGGCCGAGCACTCCAGGTAGTCGATCGGCGCGGACGGCGGCGCCGGCATCAGGTAGCAGTGCGCCTCGGGGTGGCCCGGGATCTCCGGGCCGATCCGGAACAGGCCGGTGTCGCCGGTGAAGACCGCGGTGTACTCGTTGAGCTTCTGCACTTCCTGCTGGTTGAACTGGCGCAGCTTCAGGCCGACCACCAGGTCGTCCTCGGTGGTCCGGTACGTGCGCACGCCGGTGGCCTTGACGTGCAGGCCCTCCCAGTAGGAGCGGAGCTTGTCGCGCTTGTCCTTGGGGATCTGCTGGAGTTCGTCGTCCAGTTCGGCGGACAGGAACTCGGCGCCGAGTTCGGTGTCGTTGCCGTAGCCGCCCTCGTCCGGGCCGGGTTCGTAGCCGGCCGGGACGGGCAGCAGCAGGTCGCGCAGCGAACCGAAGTGGTTGCCGTTGGACTTGGCGCCGAACGGCGTGGCGGTCGCGGTCGGGACGGGCGCGGCGGACGGCCCGGCGGCGACGGCCGGGGCGGGGTCGTCGTACTGGGTCTTGATGATGCCGACGCCGATGGCCACCCCGGCCAGCGCCGCCGCGGCCGTCGCGGCACCCG
>NZ_JBHVWW010000085.1:30924-32862 GCF_042882025.1 Kitasatospora sp. NPDC058243 | reverse complement strand
GGACCCCGCCGTCGAGCCCGGCCCGCCGTGCACCGGCCCCTGCCGCGCGGTGGACGGGCTGGGCCCGGCGCGGGCGCCGCGGCGGGCCGGCTCCCGGTGGCGCCCGGCGGCGCTGGGGTACGGGCTGGGCCTGGCCGCGCTGCTTCTGCTCCCGCTGGCCGCGGCGGACGGGGACCGGCGGCTGACCGCCGCGCTGGTGCTGGCCGGGGCGGTGTCGGCCGGGTCGGCCGAGCGGGCGGCCCGCTGGTACCGGCAGGTCGGCCGCGGCCATCTCGGCGCGGCGGCCACGCTGGCCGAGTTCCGGTCCCGGATGCGGCCGGTGCTCCCGGTGGCGGTCGCCCTGCACCTGGCGGTGCTCGCGGTGCTGACCTTCGCCGCGCTGGCGGTGCTGACCGTCCTCGCGCCGCGCCCCGGGCCGGGCCACGGCGGGGGCCTGCTGCACCTGGCGGCCGAACGGGCCGACGCCGCGCAGTGGGCGGCGCAGGGCGTGCTGGGCCTGCTGCTGGTGCTGCCCGCGCTGCTGGCCCGCTGCGGCCGGACGACGGCCGCGGCGGCGGGGGCGCTGGCCGGGCCCGCCGTGGTGCTCGGGCTGCTCGCCCTGGGCCGCTCCGGGCCGACGGCCGGGCTGCTCGGCGGCGGCGCGGTCGCCGCGGTGCTGCTGGCGTACGCCTGGGCCGTGCTCGGCCGGGCCGGTTCGCACCGCTGAGCCCCGCCCGCCGGTGCGGCCCCGGGTGCCGCCCCCTTCTCGTTGCTCTCACTCAGTCCGCTCTTGATTTCAGTCCGCCAGGTCGTCCCCGACCTCGCTTCGTGGAAGGACGCCCCCGATGAGGGTGCTGCTGCTGGGCGCCGACGGTTTCATCGGCCGCCGGGTCACCGATCGTCTGCTCATGGACCAGGAGTTGCAGGTGACGGTGCTCGGCCGGCGCGACTCGGCCGACATCCGCTTCGACCTGACCACCGGAAGCCCGGGCGCGCTGGCCCGGTTCCTGGACGCGGTCGCGCCGCAGGTGGTGATCAACTGCGCGGGCGCCACCTACGGCAGCTCGCGCACCCTGATCCGGTCGAACACGCTGGCCGTCGCCACCGTCTGCGAGGCGATCCGGCGCAGCCGGGAGCCGGCCCGGCTGGTGCACGTCGGCTCGGCCGCCGAGTACGGCCCGGTGCCGGGTGGGGTGCCGGTGTCGGAGCAGGCCGAGCCGCGGCCGGTCGGCCCGTACGGGGTGTCCAAGCTGGCCGGGACGGAGCTGGTGCTGGCGTCGGGCCTGGACGCGGCGGTGCTGCGGGTGTTCGACGTGGTGGGCCCGGGGGCGCCGACCGCCTCGCTGTTCGGGCGGCTCGCGGAGGGGCTGCGGCGGGCCCTGGAGCGGGACGAGGCCCAGGTGCGGATGCCGGACCTGTCCGGATACCGGGATTTCGTGGACGTGCGGGACGTCGCGCGGGCGATCCAGGCGGCGGCGGTGTCGGCCGCCACCGGGGTGGTCAACATCGGCAGCGGGCACGCCGTCCGGGCCCGGGACGCGGCCCAGCTGCTGGTCCGGGCGTCCGGCTTCGAGGGGGCGATCGTCGAGGAGAACCGGCAGGTCCTGCTGCCCGCGCAGGCCGGCGGCCCGGTCGGCGACCACCTGCCCGGCCACCACCTGCCGGGCCACCGGGTGGAGGGCCACCGGCCGGAGGGCCGGGTCGCGGCGGGGGAGCCGGTGCCGTGGCGGCAGGCGGACGTGCGCACCGCCCGGGACCGTCTCGGCTGGCGGACACAGGTGCCGCTGGAGGAGTCGCTCGGGGACGTCTGGCTGGAGACGGCCTGCCGGGTCTGAGCGGTCACCGGGAGCGGGGGGGGGGGGGGGGGGGAGGGGGGGGGGGGGGTTTTTTGGTTTTGTTGGGGGTTTCTCTACTCCCCTCCCACCTTTTCTCCCCCTCTACACAACGTCTTCTAAGCCC
>NZ_JBHVWW010000085.1:0-30914 GCF_042882025.1 Kitasatospora sp. NPDC058243 | reverse complement strand
CTGTTCGGTTGGCGGACACGGGTGCTGTGGGAGGGGTTGCTCGGGGATGTTTGGTTGGGGACGGCCTGCGGGGTTGGAGCGGCCACGGGGAGCGCCCGGGGCCGGTCGGCACAGGCCCGGGGCGCTTTTCCGGGCTCCGGCGGGCGGTCCCACGATCCGACGCCGGCTGTCTCGCCCATCGGACGAGCTGTCTCGGAATACCGGAGGGGCGTGACACTGTTGGCCTAGGAGCCACCCGCGTGGCGGCGCAGCAACCACCATGAGGCTGGCCCAGGCCACCTGAACCAGACACCCATCGGAGTCCCCGTGTCGTTGCCACCCCTGGTCGAGCCGGCCGACGAGCTCACCGTTGACGAGGTCCGCAGGTACTCCCGCCACCTGATCATCCCCGACGTGGGCATGGCCGGGCAGAAGCGGCTGAAGAACGCCAAGGTGCTGTGCGTCGGCGCCGGCGGCCTGGGCTCGCCCGCGCTGATGTACCTGGCCGCGGCCGGTGTCGGCACGCTGGGCATCGTCGAGTTCGACGTGGTCGACGAGTCGAACCTGCAGCGCCAGATCATCCACGGCCAGTCGGACGTGGGCCGCTCCAAGGCGGAGTCGGCGCGGGACTCGGTCAAGGAGATCAACCCCTACGTCGACGTGATCCTCCACGAGGAGCGCCTCGACAACTCCAACGTCATGGAGATCTTCTCCGGCTACGACCTGATCGTGGACGGCACCGACAACTTCGCCACCCGCTACCTGGTGAACGACGCCGCGGTGCTGCTCGGCAAGCCGTACGTGTGGGGCTCGATCTACCGCTTCGACGGCCAGGCCAGCGTGTTCTGGGCCGAGCACGGCCCCTGCTACCGCTGCCTCTACCCGGAGGCCCCGCCGGCGGGCATGGTCCCCTCCTGCGCGGAGGGCGGCGTGCTGGGCGTGCTGTGCGCGTCCATCGGCTCGATCCAGGTCACCGAGGCGATCAAGCTGCTGGCCGGCGTGGGCGACCCGCTGGTCGGCCGGCTGATGATCTACGACGCCCTGGAGATGAACTACCGCCAGGTGAAGGTCCGCAAGGACCCGGACTGCGCCGTCTGCTCCGAGCACCCGACGGTCACCGAGTTGATCGACTACGAGGCCTTCTGCGGCGTCGTGTCGGAGGAGGCGCAGGCCGCCGCCGCGGGCTCGACCGTCACCTCGGCGCAGCTCAAGCAGTGGCAGGACGACGAGGAGGACATCTTCCTGATCGACGTCCGCGAGCCCGGCGAGTACGAGATCGTCAACATCCCCGGCGCGGTGCTGATCCCGAAGAACGAGTTCCTCATGGGCGACGCCCTGGAGAAGCTGCCGCAGGACCGCAAGATCGTGCTGCACTGCAAGTCGGGCGTGCGCTCGGCCGAGGTGCTGGCCGTGGTCAAGGCGGCCGGCTTCGCCAACGCCGTCCACCTGGGCGGCGGCGTGCTCGGCTGGGTCAACCAGATCGAGCCGCACAAGCCGGTCTACTAGGACGCCGGAACGTGCAGGAAGGGCCCGCCTCGGCGGGCCCTTCCGCGTATCCGGTGGACGTCAGAGCGCGCCGCGGCGCTGCAGCACGTTGTAGGAGATCCAGCCCGGCAGCACCGGCAGCCAGAAGGTGAGCGCCCGGTAGAGGAAGACCGCCGGGGTGGCGACCGCCGGCGACACGTCCGCGACCGTCAGGGCGCCGATCAGGGCGACCTCGACCGGGCCGATGCCGCCCGGGGTGGGGATCGCCGAGCCGGCCGCGTTGGCGGTCAGGAAGACCACCGCGACCGCCGAGAAGCTGACGTCGCCGCCGAAGGCCTGCACCGAGGCGTCCAGGCAGGCGGTGAAGGACAGGGTCAGCAGCAGGATGCCGCCGAAGCCGGTGACCAGCTTGCTGGGCGTCTGCATCAGGTCGAGCATCCGCGGCACCACGCCGAAGAACAGCGAGCGCAGCCGGCCCAGCACGAACCGGCGCAGCGGAGCGACCGCCGCCACCACCAGGGCGAGCACGGCGGCGGTCAGCACGCCGATGATCACCGCGCGGGAGGCGGACAGGTCGCCGTTGGTCTGGCTGCCGGTGATCAGGCCGAAGCTGAACAGCAGCAGCAGGTGCCCGGCCAGGCCGGCCAGCTGGGAGGCGCCGACCGAGGCCACCGCCTGGCCGGAGCGGATCCCGGCCTTCTGCAGGTAGCGGGTGTTGAGCGCGATGCCGCCGATCGCGGCGGGCGCGACCAGCTTGACGAAGGAGCCGGCCAGCTGGGCCGCGACGGTGCGCCGGAACGGCAGCTTCTCCGGGACGAAGCCGGTCAGGCTCATCGCGGCGGCGACGTAGCTGAACGCGGCCGCCAGCAGGGCCGCCGCCGCCCAGACCCAGTCCATCTGGGAGAGCTTGAGCTGGGCCGGCTTGATGGTGGTCAGCGCCAGGTAGGCGGCGAAGGTGAGCGCGATCACCATGATCAGGCTCTTCGGCTTCAGCCGCTCCAGCTTGGCCGGCTCCATCGGTGCCTCGGGGGCGATCTGGAGGATCTGGCCGCGGATGCGGCTCAGCAGGTCCTCGCCGGCCACCGCGATGTCCTCCTCGGCCTGCTGCTGGGTGCGCTCGCCGGCCGCGACCTGCTCCAGCGCCCTGGCCCGGGCGACGGTCTTGCGTTCCTTGGTGAGCCGCGAGAGGTCGACCCGGGTGGAGCGGCTCATCCCGACCGGCTGGAGCAGCGGCAGCGCCTGGGCGACCCGGTCGGCGCCGAGCACCGCGTTGGCGGTGGCGACGGCCCGCTCCGGGCCGATCCGCAGCGCGAAGGTGGTGACCAGCTGGGCGACGTCGATGCGCAGCGTCAGGTCGGTGGCGGCGATGTCGCCGCCGGAGAGGTTGACCAGGCAGGCCGTCTTCTCGTCCACCACCAGCAGCGACTCGCCGGTCAGCCGGCGGTGGGCGATCCGGCGCTCGTGCAGGGCCGCCACCGACTCCCAGAGCGAGGCCATCACCTGGTCGGTGACCTCCTCGTCGGAGAGCTCGTCCAGGATGCGGCCCTCGACCTTGCCGTAGACCAGGATCGCGGCGTCCGGACCCAGCTCGGAGGTGGCGACCAGCTGCGGCGCGCGGGCGCCCGAGGCGGCCGCCGCGTAGGCGATCAGGGCCTCCTGCTCCAGCGCCTGGCGCAGCGACTGCGGGCTGCGGCGCACCGCCACCGAGCGCAGCCGCAGCCGCCGCCAGGCCCGGTAGAAGAAGCCGGAGGCCTGCTGCTCGCGGTCGATGATGTGGACGTCCAGCGGCGGGCCGCTCTGCTGGGTGACGTAGTAGCGGCGGGTGCCGCCGGGTGCGTCCGGGGCGCGGTGGGCGCTCTCCGGGGTGAAGCCGACCTTGCGCAGGCCGATCATCAGGTGCTGGCCGGTGGGCCGGATGTTCGGGGAGCCGATCGCGTACAGCGTGCCGTACGCGACGGACCAGCCGATCAGGACGGTGAGCAGCAGCGACAGCGGGGTGGTGTAGCCGCCGAGCAGTTCGGTGATCCCGCTGAAGACCACCACCACCCACAGGGCGACCCGCCACCGGGGGCGGCTCGACATGCCGACCGCGGTCATGTAGGCGATCACCGGGGCGAGGTAGCCGTGCACCGGGTCGGTGAGGGTGCCGTTGCTGTCCATCGGCAGCCTGGTCAGCGCGTCCCGGATGTGGTCGGAGGCGCCCTCGGCCACCCACCAGTCGATGCCCAGTGAGACGCCGTAGGCGAGCACCGAGGCGAGCACGCCGTCGGCGACCCGCAGGCCGTCGCGTTTGATCAGCCGCTCGACCGCGAAGGCCAGCGGTACGGCGAGCACCGCGACGCTGGAGAGCAGGCCGGTGATCGTGGAGAGCACCGCGGAGAAGTGCGGCGCGTTGGTGGCGATGTCCTGTTCGATGCCGGTGGTGGTCGAGGTGGCGATGCCCGCCAGCACGAAGACGGCGACTATGCCGAGGACGCCGGCCAGGAAGCGGATCAGGTCGGACGGGCGGTGCGCCCGGGCGGCGAGCAGGGGCTCGTCGACGTCCAGGTGCGGGGTGTCGCCCAGCGGGTCGTGGTAGTCGGGCAGCGGGCGCCGGGCCGGCGGCGCGGCGGCGGCCGGTTCCCCGGGGGCTTCGGCGGGTTCGGCGGGTTCTTCGGAGGCCTCGGCGGGCGGGGGGGTCTTGATCGTCAGGTCCTTGATCAGGGAGACTTCCGGTGTCGGCCCGGTCGCGGGCCCATCACCGGGAGCCGAGGGCACGGCGGCGGCGGACTCGTCGGAGTCCTCGTCCACACCCACGTCAGCCGTCCCGGTCATCTGGTCTTGTCCTCGTATCACCACTCACCGCCCCGAAGATGGTGGCATGCCTCGGCGCCCCGTGCTGGACAGGGGCCGGATCGGGCGCGGCGGATCGTTCGTACGGGGCCGCGGGTGCGCCCCCGTGAGGAAGAATGCCGCAGGTGACGGACGTAACAGACGACGGCCTCCCGGACACCCTGCCACCCTTCGCCGAACTGGTGCTCGACCTGACCGAGCGGATTCCACCCGGCAGGGTGATGACCTACGGGGACGTTGCCGAGTACCTCGGCCAGGGCGGCCCCCGGCAGGTCGGCCGGGTGATGGCCCTGTACGGCGGCTCGGTCCCCTGGTGGCGGGTCATCCGCGCCGACGGCCGCTTCCTGCCCGGACACGAGCACCGAGCCCTCGCCCACTACGGCGAGGAGGGCACCCCGCTGCGCGAACTCGCCGACCCGCCCCGGGTCGACCTGCGGCGGGCCCGCTGGGACGGGCGGGATCCGGGCGGCGAGCAATGAGGTCGCCGCAAAATGGGGATGCCGCGGACCGGGGGATGCCGCGAAACGGCCGCGCGGACGGGAATGACGGGGCAGGATCGTAGGCTCGATACGGGCGGGCCCCGGCGGGCCCGCCCGGCCACGCCTCCAGCACAACCCCAGGATCCGCCTCCGTGAGTTCCCCGTACCGGCTCGTGCGCAGCCCGCTCGTCCAGCCCGCCCCACCCGTGCTGGACGAGTACCAGCGCGCCGTGGTCGAGCACGGCGGCGGGCCGCTGCTGGTGCTCGCCGGCCCCGGGACGGGCAAGACCACCACCCTGGTCGAGGCCGTCGCCCGGCGGATCGAGCACGGCACCGACCCCGAGCGCATCCTCGTCCTCACCTTCAGCCGCAAGGCCGCGACGGAACTGCGCGACCGGATGTCCGCCCGGCTCGGCTCCTCCTCGGCCGCCCCCCAGGCCACCACCTTCCACTCCTTCAGCTACGCCCTGCTGCGCGCCCACCAGGACCCGCAGGACTACGCCGAACCGCTGCGGCTGCTCTCCGGCCCCGAGCAGGACGTCATGGTCCGCGAACTGCTGGCCGGCGGCGCCGAGGACGCGAAGCTCGGCAGCTCCCGGATCCACTGGCCGCTCGACCTGCGGGCCTGCCTGACCACCCGCGGCTTCGCCGACGAGGTCCGCGCCGTCCTCGCCCGCAGCCGCGAGCTGGGCCTGGGCGAAGCCGAACTGGAGCGCTTCGCCCAGGGCGTCCAGCGCCCCGACTGGGCCGCCGCCGCGCACTTCCTCGCCGACTACCTCGACGTGCTCGACCTGCGCGGCGTCCTCGACTACGCCGAACTCGTCCACCGGGCCGTCCTGCTCGCCGAACGCCCCGAGGTCGCCGAACAACTGCGGCGGCGCTACGAGGTGGTGTTCGTCGACGAGTACCAGGACACCGACCCCTCCCAGGTCCGGCTGCTGCGCCAGCTGGCCGGCGGCGGCCGCGAACTCGTCGCGGTCGGCGACCCCGACCAGTCGATCTACGCCTTCCGCGGCGCCGACATCAACGGCATCCTCGACTTCCCGCAGACCTTCCGCCGGGCCGACGGCGAACCCGCCGACGTCAAGGTGCTGCGCGTCTCCCGCCGCTCCGGCGCCGTCCTGCTCGCCGCCTCCCGGGAGCTCGCCCGGCGGATGCCGATGGGCCGGCTGCCCGCCGACAAGCTCGCCCAGCACCGCGCGCTGCTGCCCTCCCGCGAGGGCGGCCGGGCCGAGGTCTACACCTACCCCACCCCCGGCGCCGAACTCGACTCGATCGCCGACCTGCTGCGCCGCGCCCACCTGGAGGACGGCGTGCCCTGGGGCGAGATGGCCGTCCTGGTCCGGGCCGGCGCCCGCTCCATCCCCGGCGTACGGCGGGCGCTCAGCGCGGCCGGCGTCCCGCTGGAGATCGACGGCGACGACCTGCCGCTGCGCGAGGAGCCGGCCGTCGCCCACCTGCTGCTCGCCCTGCGGGTCTGCGCCGAGCAGGCCGCCCGCGACCGGCACGGCGACCCCGACACACCCGACCCGCTCACCACCGACCTGGCCCACGCCCTGCTCACCGGCCCGCTCGGCGGCCTCGACGGCTCCGACCTGCGCCGCCTCGGCCGCGCCCTGCGCGAGGAGGAACGCGCCGCCCTGCGCGCCGACGGGGACCCGGCCGCCCCCCGCCCGGCCGGCGACCTGCTGCGCGAGGCCCTCGCCGAACCCGAGCGGCTGATCGCCCTCGACCCCGCCCACGCCCGTCGGGCCCGCGACCTCGGCACCCTGCTGCGCAAGGTCCGCGAGCGCCTCGCCGGCGGCTGCACCGCCGAGGAGGCGCTCTGGGAGCTGTGGGACGGCAGCCGCCGCTGGCGCGAGCGCCTGGAACGGGCCGCCCTGCGCGGCGGCGCCGCTGGCCGCAACGCCGACCGCGACCTCGACGCGCTGTGCGCCCTGTTCGAGACCGCCGCCCGCGCCGAGGAGCAGGTCACCGGCCACCGCGGCGCCCTCGACCTGCTCGCCGAGCTCGACGCCCAGGACATCGCCGCCGACACCCTCACCGTCCGGGCCGTGCGCCCCGAGGCCGTCCGGCTGATGACCGCCCACCGCTCCAAGGGCCTGGAGTGGCGCCTGGTCGTCGTCGCCGGCGTCCAGGACGGCCTCTGGCCCGACCTGCGCCGCCGCGGCTCCCTGCTGGAAGCCGACCGGATCGGCCGCGACGGCCTCGCCGAACCGCTCTCCCCGGGCGCCCTGCTCGGCGAGGAGCGCCGGCTCTTCTACGTCGCCGCGACCCGCGCCCGGGAACGGCTGATCGTCACCGCCGTCAAGGCCCCCGCCGACGACGGCGACGAGCCCTCCCGCTTCCTGCGCGAGCTCTACCGAGAGGACGTCGACCCGCGTACCGGCAAGGTCGTGCGCCGCACCCCGCCCGTCGTCGTCGAGGACGTCACCCACCGCCCGCGCCGCCCGCTGTCCGTCGCCGCACTGGTCGCCGAACTGCGGGCCGTCACCGTCGACCCGGCCCGCTCGCCCGAACTGCGCCGGGCCGCCGCCGAACGGCTCGCCCTCCTCGCCACCGCCACCGACGACGAGGGCCAGCCGCTGGTGCCCGCCGCCCGCCCCGACCGCTGGTGGGGCCTGGCCGACGCCACCGCCGCCCCCGACCCGCTGCGCAGCGCCGACCTGCCGGTGCGGCTGTCCGGCAGCGGCCTGGAACAACTGGAGAACTGCTCGCTGCAGTGGTTCCTGGACAAGGAGGTCAAGGCCCGCGCAGCCGGCTCCGCCGCCCAGGGCTTCGGCAACGTCGTGCACGCGCTCGCCGACGAGGTCGGCTCCGGGCGCACCCCCGCCGACCTCGCCGTCCTGATGGAACGCCTGGACACCGTCTGGGACGCGCTGGCCTTCGACGCGCCCTGGAAATCCCACCAGGAGAAGACCCAGGCCCGCGCCGCCCTGGAGCGCTTCCTCAACTGGCACGTGCTGGAACGCGGCCGCGACCTCGTCGCCACCGAGCACGGCTTCGACGTCACCCTCGACGCCGGCGGCGTCTCGGTGCGCATCCGCGGCTCGATGGACCGGGTCGAGAAGGACGCGGCCGGGCGCGCCTACGTCGTCGACTTCAAGACCGGCAAGCAGATCCCCACCGACAAGTCGCTGCCCGAGCACAAGCAGCTCGCCGTCTACCAGCTCGCCGTCCGCGCCGGGGCCCTCAACGAACTGCCCGGCTTCGCCGACCGCCCCCCGGCCACCGGCGGCGCCGAACTCGTCCACCTGCGCGAGCCCGCCGCCAAGGCCGCCCAGGACGCCCCCAAGGTGCAGCGGCAGGACCCGCCGGAGGGCGAGCCGTGGATCGAGAACCTGCTCGCCGACGCGGCCGGCCGGGTCCTCGCCGAGCGCTTCGTCCCGCAGACCGGCGGCGGCTGCGACCGCTGCACCTTCCGCCGCAGCTGCTCCGCCCAGCGGGACGGGGCGCAACTCGTCGAGTGAAGGTTGTCCGCCGCTCCGGTTAACGTTGCGGGGTGACCGCCGTGCTCAGCCATCCCGACCAGCTCAAGGAGCTGCTGGGCATCCCGTTCAACCGGGAGCAGATGGCGGCCATCGGCGCCCCCCTGGAACCGGCCGTGATCGTGGCCGGCGCCGGCTCCGGCAAGACCACGGTGATGGCCGCCCGGGTGGTCTGGCTGGTCGGCTCCGGCGCCGTCCGGCCCGAGGAGGTGCTCGGCCTCACCTTCACCAACAAGGCCGCCGGCGAACTCGCCGAACGCGTGCGCACCGCCCTGCTGCGGGCCGGCGTCACCGGGCAGGACGGCGCGGAGCCGCTCGGCGAACCGGAGATCTCCACCTACCACGCCTTCGCCGGCCGGCTGCTCAAGGAGCACGGCCTGCGGATCGGCATCGAACCCGACGTGCGGCTGCTCGCCGACGCCACCCGCTTCCAGCTCGCCGCCAAGGTGCTGCGCACCGCCCGCGGCCCGTTCCCCGCGCTCACCGGCACCTTCGCCAACCTGGTCGCCGACCTGATCGCCCTGGACGGCGAACTCGCCGAGCACCTGGTCGAGCCGGACACCCTGCGCGCCCACGACGAGGACCTGCTGGACACCCTCGCCACCGTCAAGCTCACCAACGACGACCTGCGGGCCGTCCCCGCCACCGCCCGGGCCCGGCTGGAACTGCTGCGCCTGGTCGAGGACTACCGGCGCCGCAAGCACACCGCCGGGCTGATGGACTTCGGCGACCAGATAGCCGCCGCCGCCCGGCTCGCCCAGCAGCGGCCCGAGGTCGGCGCGCTGCTCCGCGGCCAGTTCCGGGTCGTGCTGCTCGACGAGTACCAGGACACCTCGGTCGCCCAGCGGCTGATGCTGGCCGGCCTGTTCGGCGCCGGCCCCGGTCCCGGCCATCCTTTTGCCGGCCACCCCGTCACCGCCGTCGGCGACCCCTGCCAGGCGATCTACGGCTGGCGCGGCGCCTCCGTCGCCAACCTCGACGAGTTCCCCCGGCACTTCCCGAAGGCCGACGGCCGCCCCGCCGCCCGCTACGCGCTCAGCGAGAACCGCCGCAGCGGCGGCCGGCTGCTCGCCTTCGCCAACGAACTCGCCGCGCCGCTGCGGGCCATGCACGAGGGCGTCGAGGCGCTGCGCCCGGCCCCCGGCGCCGAGCAGGACGGCTACGTGCGGGCGGCGCTGCTGCCCACCCACGCCGAGGAGGTCGACTGGCTCGCCGACTCGATCGCCCACCTGGTGCGCACCGGCACCGCGCCCGGCCGGATCGCCGTGCTGTGCCGCGGCGGCGCGGCCTTCCCGGACATCCACGCCGCCCTGGTCGCCCGCGAGGTGCCGGTCGAGGTGGTGGGCTTGGGCGGGCTGCTGCAACTGCCCGAGGTGGCCGACCTGGTGGCGGTCTGCGAGGTGCTCCAGGACCCGACCGCCAACGCCGCGCTGGTGCGCCTGCTGATCGGCCCGCGCTGGCGGATCGGCCCGCGCGACCTCGCCCTGCTCGGGCGCCGGGCCGCCGACCTGGTGCGCACCGACCGGCCCGAGGGCGTGGAGGCGCTGACGGCGGCCGTCGCCGAGGCCGACCCCACCGAGGTGGTCTCGCTCGCCGACGCGGTGGAGACCTTCCTCGACGCGGAGCAGCCCGACGAACTGCCCTTCTCCGCCGAGGCCAGGGTCCGCCTGGCCCGCCTCGGCCAGGAGCTGCGCGACCTGCGCCGCTCGCTCGCCGACCCGCTGATGGACGTGCTGCACCGGGTGCTGGCCGTCACCGGCCTGGAGGTCGAACTCGCCGCCTCCCCGCAGGCGCTGGCCGCCCGGCGGCGCGAGACCCTGCACGCCTTCCTGGACGTCGCCGCCTCCTTCGCCGACCTCGACGGCGACCCCGGCCTGGCCGCCTTCCTCGGCTTCCTGCGCGCCGCCCAGGAGTACGAGCGCGGCCTGGACAGCAGCCTGCCCGGCGGCGAGGACACCGTGAAGGTGCTCACCGCGCACAAGTCCAAGGGCCTGGAGTGGGACGTCGTCGCCGTCCCCGGCCTGGTCAAGGGCTCGTTCCCGTCCACCACCTCGCGCGAGCGCTGGACCAGCAGCAAACGGGTGCTCCCGCACGCCCTGCGCGGCGACGCGGACACCCTGCCCGACGTGCGCGGCGGGTGGGACGGCAAGGCCATGACCGCGTTCAAGCGGCAGCTGGCCGAGCACTCCGGCACCGAGGAACTGCGCCTGGGCTACGTCGCGTTCACCCGCCCGCGCACGCTGCTGCTGGCCTCCGGGCACTGGTGGGGGCCCAGCCAGAAGACCGTCCGCGGTCCGTCCGCCTTCCTGGAGCAGCTGCGCGAGCACTGCGAGCGGCCCGGCGCCGGGGAGGTCGAGCACTGGGCCGAGCAGCCGGAGAAGGGCGCCGAGAACCCGGCGCTGGCCGATCCCGTCGAGCGCCCCTGGCCGCTGCCGCTGGACCCGGCCGCCCAGCTGGCCCGCCGCCGGGTCGCCGAGGTGGTGCACGCCCGGCTGGCCGGCGCGCCCGCCCCCGAACCCGAGCCGATGGCCGCCGAGGACCAGCGCCAGGCGGCCTCCTGGGACCGCGACCTCACCGCGCTGCTGGGCGAGTTGGAGCGCTCCCGGCGCACCGCCCGCGACGTGCCGCTGCCCGCCGCGCTGTCCGCCACCCAACTGCTGCGCCTGGCCGCCGACCCGGACGGCTTCGCGCGCGACCTGGCCCGGCCGATGCCGCGCCCGCCGCAGCCGGCCGCCCGGCGGGGCACCCGCTTCCACGCCTGGGTGCAGTCCCGGATCGAACCGCTGCTGCTGATCGAGCCGGGCGCGCTGCCCGGCGCCGACGACGACGGCATCGAGGACGAGCAGGACCTGGAGCGGCTCAAGGAGGCGTTCCTGCGCACCCCGTACGCCCAGCGCCGGCCGCACCGGGTGGAGGCGCCGTTCCAGCTGGTGCTCGGGGGTCGGGTGGTGCGCGGCCGGATCGACGCGGTGTACCGGGACGGTGACGTGACGTCAGTAACCGGTGGCGCGTCACGCTACGAAGTGGTGGACTGGAAGACCCACCGCGAGGAGACCGCCGACCCGTTGCAGCTCGCGGTCTACCGGATCGCCTGGGCCGAGCAGGCGGGCGTTCCGCCGGAGCAGGTCACGGCTTCCTTCCTGTACGTCCGCAGCGGGCGGATCGTCCGTCCGACAGGACTTCCCGACCGAAAAGAGTTGGAACGGCTCCTGATCGGGAACAGTGAAGAATGAGTCACGCAGAGCATTCAAGTCATCACGGCAGCGCCCGAAACCTGTGCGCCATGCACGTTTCGTGCCTATTGTGGGGTCGGTAACCGGTCAACCCCCGTGCTCCGGCCGCCAGCGAGGCCCGCATTCCCTAACCCTCAGTCATCACCGCAGGTGCCCCCGGGCATCGGCGTCTTCTGCTGGAGTAACCGACGTTGAGCGCGACCGGATGGATCAGAGAGCGGTTCACCGGGCCGACCCCGGGACCCGCTCCGGGCACGACCGGCACCTGGCCGAGGACGGCGCTCGCGCTGCCCTTCATCGGCATGGCGCTGATCGTCGCCCTCGACTTCGTCAGCAACACCGAGGTGACGGTCGAACCGGCCCTCACCGCCGTCCCCGCGCTGGCCGCCGTGGTCAGCCACCGAACCTGGTACCCGCTCGCCATCGGCCTCTTCACCGAGGCGGTGGCCTTCCTGATGGCCTTCCGCAGCGACGCCCTCGACCAGTCCGTGCACGCCGCCAGCGTCTTCGCGATCCTGCTGGTCGCCCTGATCGGCTGGGTCAGCGCCACCCTTCGGCTGCGCCAGGAGCGGGCGCTGGCCGACGCCCAGCTCGTCGCCTCGATCGCCCGCCGGGTGCTGCTGCGGCCCGTCCCCGAGCGGGTCGGCACCGTCCAGGCGGCCGTCCACTACGAGGCCGCCGCCGCGCACGCCAGGATCGGCGGCGACCTGTACGAGGTGGTCAACACCCGGCACGGGGTGCGGGCCGTGGTCGGCGACGTCCGCGGCAAGGGCCTCGGCGCGGTCGAGACCGCCGCCGCCGTCCTCGGCGCCTTCCGCGAGGCCGCGCACCAGGAGCCCGCACTGGACCGGGTCGCCGGCTGGCTGGCCGTCAGCCTCGACCGGGCCCTGCACGAGAACGACCACCCGGGCGTGGAGGAGGAGTTCGTCACCCTGGTGCTGATCGGCGTCGGGGCGGACGGCACCGCGGAACTGGTCAACTGCGGCCACCCCTCGCCGCTGCTGCTGCGCGGCGGGGACGTCCGGCCGCTCGAACTCGCCGAGACCGTCCCGCCGCTGGGCGTCCTCGACCCGGCCGACGTCCGGCCGCCGGTGCACCGGGTGGCACTGCGGCCCGGCGACCGGGTCCTGCTGTTCACCGACGGGGTGATCGAGGCCCGCGACCGCTCCGGCGCCTTCTACCCGCTCGCCGAACGCCTCCCGCGCTGCGCCGACGGCCGCCCGGCGGACGTCCTGCAGCGCCTGCACGAGGACGTGGTGCGCCACGTCGGCCGCCAACTCGGCGACGACGCGGCCATGCTGCTCCTCCAGTACGCGCCGGCCCCCGCCGCCGGCCCCCAACTACCGCACCAGCACGGCATCCTGTCCCGCCAGCGCTAGGCTCGGAGAGGATCTAGAGCGAGACCTCCACCAGCAGCGGCCGGTGGTCCGACACCGCCGCGCGCGGCGCCGCCGCCGGGCCGACCGCGGCGCGCGGCACGCCGACCGCCAGCACGTGGTCGAACTGCACCGCCGGGCGGTGCGAGGGGTACGTCGGGGTGCGGGCCAGGTCGTACCAGCCCTGCAGCCGGGGGCGGGGCTCGCGCACCCGGCGCCGGCGCGGCTCGGCCAGGGCCGGCCGGGCCCGCCGGGCCGCCCGCAGCTCCCGGACCCGGACCCGTGCCCGGGGCGCGGTGCGCTCCAGCGCGGTCGCCCCGCCGAGGACGGTGCGCGGCACCGCGCCGACCAGGTTGAAGTCGCCCAGCACCAGGTACGGCTGCGGCAGGTCCGCGATCCACCGCCGGATGCCGGCCAGCTGCGCCATGTTCCACCCGGGGACGAAGGACAGGTGCGCCGCCACCACGGTGAACGGGCCGTGGTCGCCCTCCAGCACGGCCGCCAGCGCCGCCCGCGGCTCGTCCGGCACCGGGGTGAGCCCGCGCCGGCCGGCCACCCGCAGCGGCAGCCCGAACGGAGCCGGGGCGAACCGGCGGGCCCGCCAGTGCCGCACCGGGAGCCGGGTCAGCAGCGCGGTGCCGTACGAGGGCGGGGCGCCGTCGCCGACGTCGCCGGGCCCGTACACCCGCAGGCCGCCGGGCACGGAGGGCTCCGGCACCCAGCCCGCGACCGGCGCCGGGCGCCCGTGCAGGGCGGCGGCGAACCGCCAGTCGGCGGCCCCCATGGCTTTGGCGGCCACCGCGGCCTGGTCGGTGCCGCCGGAGCGGGACTGGTGGCGGTCCACCTCCTGCAGGGCCAGTACGTCGGCGTCCAGCGCGGCCACCGCCTCCGCCAGCGGCCCGCCGGCGTCGGCGGGGTAGGGCCGCGGGGCGCCGTCCGGGGCGAGCGGCTGACCGTGCAGCAGGTTGAAGGTGGCGATGCGCAACTGGCTCACACCGCACGACGGTACCCGCTCGCCGGGGGAGGGGGCGCGGCTTGAGCCTGTAGGGCATACCGGGTATACATACTGAGTATGTCCATCCGACACGGTCTGCTCGCCCTGCTCGACCAGGGCCCGCGCTACGGCTACCAACTGCGCACCGAGTTCGAGGCGCGCACCGGCGCCACCTGGCCGCTCAACGTCGGGCAGGTCTACACCACGCTGTCCCGACTGGAGCGGGACGGCCTGGTCGAGCCCGCCGGAGAGGACGACGAGGGCCACCAGTTCTACGCCGTCACCGAGGAGGGGCGCACCGAGCTGCGGGCCTGGTTCGACACCCCGGTGCCCCGGACCAACCCCCCGCGCGACGAACTGGCCATCAAGCTCGCCATGGCCGTCACCGTCCCCGGGGTGGACGTCTCCGCCGTCGTCCAGGGCCAGCGCCGCCACAGCATCAAGGCACTCCAGGACTACACCCGACTCAAGGGCCGCGCGCTGGCCGGGGAGTCACGGCCCGGCATCGCGCCCTCCGCGAGCAACGACCTGGCCTGGCTGCTCGTCCTCGACCAGCTGATCTTCCAGACCGAGGCCGAGATCCGCTGGCTCGACCACTGCGAGACCCGGCTCCACCAGCACGCGGAGACCGAACAGGCCCGCGCCGCCGAAGCCGCCCGCGACGGCGGCGCCACGGCCGCCCGGCCCACCCGCCGCCGCTCGCGCACCTGACCGCGCGCACCCGACCGCGCCCGCCGTAGCCCACGTACCCGACCCCGCCCGCCGCTGACGCACCTGACCCCGGCGGCCACCCGAACCATCGGCCCGGACCCGACGCCGAGCCCACCACCAGCACAAGGGGGGAACCATGTCCCACACCGACCCGGCCCGGCAGACGCCGGTACTGCACCTGGAGAACGTCACCCGAGTCCACGGCCAAGGCGCCGCGGAGGTCCAAGCCCTGCGCGGCATCGACCTCAAGGTCCACCCCGGCGAGTTCGTCGCCGTCATGGGCCCGTCCGGCTCCGGCAAGTCGACGCTCCTCACCCTCGCCGGCGGACTGGACACCCCGACCACCGGCCAGGTCCTCGTCGAGGGCGTCGCCCTCGGCGGGCTCAACCGCAAGCGGCTCGCCCAGGTCCGCCGCCGCTCCATCGGCTACGTCTTCCAGGACTACAACCTGATACCGGCCCTCACCGCCGGCGAGAACATCTCGCTGCCGCGCGAACTCGACGGCCTCTCCGCCCGCGCCGCCCGCCGCGAGGCGCTCGCCGCCCTGGAGGAGCTCGGCATCCCCGAGCTCGCCGACCGCTTCCCCGACGACATGTCCGGCGGCCAGCAGCAGCGCGTCGCCATCGCCCGCGCCCTCATCGGCGAGCGCCGCCTCGTCCTCGCCGACGAGCCCACCGGCGCCCTCGACTCCACCACCGGCGAGGCCGTCCTCGCCGTCCTGCGCGCCCGCTGCGACGCCGGCGCCGCCGCCATGATGGTCACCCACGAGGCCCGGCATGCCGCCTGGGCCGACCGCGTGGTCTTCCTGCGCGACGGCCGCATGGTCGACGAGAGCGTCAGCCAGGACGCCGCCAGCCTGCTCGTCAGCGCCGCCACCAACAGCATGAAGGTGGACGAGTGAAGCTCAGCGCCTGGCGGGTCGCCCTGCGCATCGCCCGCCGCGACGCCCTGCGGGCCAAGGGCCGCAGCGCCCTGGTCATCGCCATGGTCGCGCTGCCCGTCCTCGGCGTCACCGGCGCCGACGTGGTCTTCCGCAGCGCCGACCTCGAACCCGCTGAACACGTCGTGCGCGTCATGGGCCAGGCCGCCGGCGAACTGCAGATGGTCGAACGCGGCTCCACCGTCCTCCAGGCGCCCGACCCCGACAAGGGAATGACCACCAAGAGCGCCAAGGACGAGGCGAAGAACGGCGCCGCCCCCCAGTACACCCCCGCCCAGCAGCGCAGCCTCGACACCGAGCCCGCCGAACTGGCGAAGCAGCTGCTCCCGCCCGGCGCCACCCTCGTACCCGAGCGGCAGGGCCCCTACATCGCCGCCGGCAGCTCCCAGGGCCTGCTCAGCACCGGGACCACCGAACTGGACCTCACCGACCCGGTCTGGAACGGCCGCGTCAACCTGGTCAAGGGCCGCGCCCCCGCCACCGACGGCGAAGCCGCCGTCACCCGGGACTTCCTCACCCGCTCCGGCCTCAAGATCGGCGACCGGACCGCCGTCCGCGGCCTGGAGGACAGCCCCTTCACCATCACCGGCGTCGTCGAGTACCCCGGTGAACTGACGGCCACCGAGATCATCGCCCGGCCCGGCACCCTGATCAGCAAGCTTGCCAAGCTCCCCGGCGCCGACCGCAGCCGCAACGCCGGCACCGACGCGCCCACCCGCTGGCTCGTCAAGCTCCCCGCCGGCGCCACCCTCGACTGGCCCAAGGTCACCGAACTGGGCGGCTACGGCTTCGCCCTCGCCTCCCGCGCCGTCCTGCTCGACCCGCCGGCCCGCGCCGATGTCCCCTACTACGTCGAGGCCGACAAGCGCGGCGGCCCCACCCCCGGCTACCTCGACCGCACCTCCGTCGTCATCCTCGCCACCGTCGTCGGCATGGCCCTGCTGGAGATCGTCCTCCTCGCGGGCCCCGCCTTCGCCGTCGGGGCCAGGCGCTCCCGGCGGCAGCTCGGCCTGCTCGCCGCCGGCGGCGGTGAGCGCGCCAACATCCGCGCCGTCGTCCTCGGCGGCGGCATCGTCCTCGGCGTCACCGGCGCCGTCGTCGGCCTCGGACTCGGCATCGGCCTGGTCGCCCTGCTGCGCACCCGGGCCGAGGAGTACGCCGGCCAGCGCTTCGGCCACTTCAACCTCCAGCCGCTCGACCTGCTCGGCGTGCTCCTGGTCGGCCTGGTCACCGGCCTGCTCGCCGCCGTCGTGCCCGCCGTCCAGGCCTCCCGCCAGGACGTCGTCGCCGCGCTCACCGGCCGCGACTCGCTCAAGCCCCCGAGCCGCAGGCTCGCCGTGGTCGGCCTGCTGATGCTCGGCGGCGGCTCCGCGCTCGCCCTGCTCGGCGCCACCAGCGGCTTCGCCAACCGCAGCCTGTCCGTCCTCGGCGGCTCGGCCGTCGCCGAACTCGGCATGGTCGCCCTGACGCCCTACCTGGTCGGCCTGTTCGGCCGGCTCGGCCGCTGGCTCTCGCTCGGCCCCCGGCTCGCCCTGCGCGACTCGGTGCGCCACCGCGGCCGCACCGCGCCCGCCGTCGCCGCCGTGATGGCCGCCGTCGCCGGCACCGTCGCGGTCAGCGTCTACCTCGCCAGCTACGACGAGGGGAACCGCCGCGAGTACACCGCCGCCGCCCCCTCCGGCGCCGTCCTGCTCGGCAGCGGCTGGCTGCCCGCCTCCGAGGGCAATCTGCTGCCGCAGATGCGCGACGCGGTGGAACGCAACATCCCCGCCCTCGGGCCGCGCGCCGACGTCCAGCGCGTCAACTACAAGGGCGACTGCGCCGACGGCGGCAGCAGCTGCGGCTACATCCAGGTCGCGCTGCCCGAGGAACTGCGCTGCCCCGTCCTCGACGACACCGAGCGGAGCACCAGCGAGACGGAGCGCATCCTCGGCACCGACCCGCGCTGCCAGGTCTCGGGCCACCGCGGCAACCAGTTCAGCAACCTCTCCGCGGGCGACGCCACCCTGCTGCACAACCTCTACGGCGTCACCGACCCGGCCGCCGGGCAGGCCCTCGCCGCCGGCAAGGCCGTGGTCTTCGACGCGCGCTACCTCAAGGACGGCAAGATCGCGGTCGAGTTGAACGATCCGATGGAGGAGACCGACGGGTCGTCCCACGGGCCGTCCCCCAGGAAGCGCGGCCACACCGAGATCTCCGTCGACGCCGTCCTCGCGTCCGCGGCGGTGCCGGCCAGCGGCCAGGCCGTGATCAGCCCCGACACCGCCACCCGGCTCGGCCTCACCACCGCCCCGGCCGGCTCGGTCTGGCTGCCCGACAGCTCCCCCTCCGACGGCTCCCAGCAGAAGGCCAACGGGGCGCTGGCCAAGCTCACCGACCAGGAGGTCCTCTCGATCGAGCGCGGCTACCAGTCCAGGGCCGACCTGATCGGCCTCGGGCTGTCGATCTTCGCCGGCATCGTCGCCCTCGGCGCGGCCGGCATCGCCACCGGACTCGCCGCCGCCGACTCCCAGCGCGACCTGACCACCCTCGCGGCGGTCGGCGCCGAGCCCCGGATCCGGCGCACGCTGTCCGGCTTCCAGTGCGGGGTGATCGCGGCCATGGGCACCCTGCTCGGCACCGTCTGCGGGATCGTGCCGGCGGTGGCCCTGCGCAAGGTCCAGGGTGCGGCGGCCACCGTCCCCGGGATGCCCGCCGAGATGATCGCCAACAAGTCGGTCGTGGTCCTCCCGTGGCTCACCATCGGGTTCACCGTGGTGGCGCTGCCGCTGCTCGCGGCGGGCCTGGCCGCGCTGCTCACCCGCTCGCGGATCTCGCTGCTGCGCCGCTCCGGCTGAGGTCCGTGCACCCTCCCGTCACCCCCGTCCGCGCCCCCTCCAATCCGGGGGCGCGGGCGGGGGTGACGGAGGTTACAGCCCCAACGGCGCCCGGCAGCCGGACGGCCGGGGCGGGCACCCGCACGGGCGAACTAAAGTCGTCGGTATGACGAGAACTCCGGACAGCGTCGTCCGCTCCTTCATCGACCAGCACCAGGCCGGCTTCCTCGCCGACCTCTCCGAGTGGCTGGCCATTCCCTCGGTCTCCGCCGACCCGGCCCGCGCCGGCGACGTGCGGCGCTCCGCCGAGTGGCTGGCCGCCAAGCTGCGCGACACCGGCTTCCCGGTGGCCGAGGTGTGGGAGACCGACGGCCTGCCGGCAGTGTTCGCCGAGTGGCCCTCCGGGGACTCGTCCGCGCCGACCGTCCTGGTCTACGGGCACCACGACGTGCAGCCCGCCGCGAAGGAGGACGGCTGGGAGACGGAGCCGTTCACCCCGACCGTGGTCGGCGGGCGGCTGTTCGCCCGCGGCGCGGCCGACGACAAGGGCCAGGTGTTCTTCCACGCCCTGGGCGTGCGCGCCCACCTGGCCGCGACCGGCCGCACCGCGCCGGCCGTCAACCTCAAGCTGCTGATCGAGGGCGAGGAGGAGTCCGGCTCGCCGCACTTCGCCGACCTGGTCCGGCGCGAGGCAGGGCGGCTGGCCGCCGACGTGGTGGTCATCTCGGACACCGGCATGTGGTCCGAGACCACGCCGACCGTGTGCACCGGCATGCGGGGCCTGGCCGACGCCCAGATCGACCTGTACGGCCCGGACACCGACATCCACTCCGGCTCCTTCGGCGGCGCCGTCCCCAACCCGGCGCAGGTCGCCGCCGAGCTGGCGGCCGGCCTGCACGACGCCGACCGCCGGGTGGACATCCCGGGCTTCTACGACGGCGTGATCGAGCTGACCGACCGCGAGCGCGAGCTGTTCGCCGAACTGCCCTTCGACGAGGCGCAGTGGCTCAGGGTCGCCAAGTCGTACGGCACCCGGGGCGAGGCCGGCTACTCCACCCTGGAGCGGGTCTGGGCCCGCCCGACCGCCGAGGTCAACGGCGTCTGGGGCGGCTACACCGGCCCCGGCGGCAAGACCATCGTGCCGTCCTCGGCGCACCTCAAGCTGTCCTTCCGGCTGGTCGCCGGGCAGGAGGTGGAGAAGGTGCGCGAGGCCGTCCGGGAGTGGGTGGCCGCGAGGGTGCCCGAGGGCGTCCGCCACGAGCTGACCTTCCCGGGCGCGACCCGGCCCTGCCTGACCCCGCTGGACCACCCGGCGCTGCAGTCCACCGTCCGCGCCATGGGCCGGGCCTTCGGGCAGAAGATCCTCTTCACTCGCGAGGGCGGCTCCGGCCCGGCCGCCGACCTCCAGGACGTGCTCGGCGCGCCGGTGCTGTTCCTCGGCATCTCGGTGCCCTCGGACGGCTGGCACTCGGTCAACGAGAAGGTCGAACTGGACCTGCTGGCCAAGGGCGTGGAGACGGCCGCGTACCTGTGGGGGGACCTGGCCGAGAACTTCCGGCCCGGCGCGTGATCCCGCGCGGGCACACCATGGCAGTCAGATCACTCATCCGGATGATTCATCACGTGGGGATGGAACGAAGTGAGCACCGTGCCTGAGACCGAACGCCCACTGAACCTGGCACTGGCCCGGGCCGGGGTGGACCGGGCGGCCGAGCACCGGCTCGACGAGCCCTGGCTGGCCGCGGCCTGGAGCCACCCGGCCACCCGGGTGCTGCCGATCGCCGGCGGCGAGGCGTTCGTCGTCGACACCGCGCAGGGCACCGAACTCGTGCTGATGCCCTCCTTCGAGGCGCCGCAGACCGGGGACCGGTACTTCCTCGGCACCGACGAGGACGGCGTCTCGTACTTCGCGCTGGCCGGGGAGAGCCTGCCCGGGCGGCTGGACGGCGACGCCCGCCCGGCCGGGCTGCGCGAGGTCGGCGCGCTGCTGTCGGACCGGGACGCCGGACTGCTGGTGCACGCCGTCGCGCTGGAGCACTGGCACCGGCTGCACAGCTTCTGCTCGCGCTGCGGGCACCCGACCGAGAAGGCCGGCGCCGGGCACGTGCGGCGCTGCACCTCCTGCGCGGCCGAGCACTACCCGCGCACCGACCCGGCGGTGATCATGGTGATCACCGACGAGCAGGACCGCTGCCTGCTCGGCCGCCAGGCGCTGTGGCCGGAGGGCCGCTGGTCCACCCTGGCCGGCTTCGTCGAGCCGGGGGAGTCGATCGAGCAGGCGGTGGTGCGCGAGGTGCACGAGGAGGCCGGCGTGCGGGTCGGCGAGGTGCGCTACGTCGCCAGCCAGCCCTGGCCCTTCCCGTCGAGCCTGATGCTCGGCTTCACGGGCCGGGCGCTGCCGGGCGGCACGGCGATCACCGTGGACGGCGAGGAGCTGGCCGAGGCGCGCTGGTTCTCCCGTGACGAGCTGCGGGCCGGGATGGAGGCGGGGGAGATCCTGCCGCCCTCCGGGATCTCGATCGCACGCCACCTGGTCGAGCTCTGGTACGGCGGACCGCTGCCGTCGGCGGCGCGCTGGTAATCCCCGACGAATGGGGGGCGTGCGGGTTATCCCACGCGCCCCCGTTTTTCTTTTCCCTTCCTTCCCGAATCCGACACGATCAGATGTTCGTGGCCGGACGGGCCAGTTCTGCTACCGCCACCCGCCACCCCGCGGCCGTCGTCAACCCGCGCGGACGACATTGCCGGAAACGGCTGAAACCCCGCCATCGCGCTCGCTACATTCACTCGGGTGACAATCCCCCGGGGCACCGCCCAATCCCCCAAATACCAGCGTCTCGCCGCCGACCTGCGCCGCCGGATCGCCGAGGGCGAGTTCACCGCCGACGCCGCACTCCCGGTCGAGAGCGAACTGGAACGCCAGTACGGAGTCGCCCGCAACACCGTCCGGCTCGCCGTCGACGTCCTGGTCAACGAAGGCCGCCTGGTCCGCCTCCAGGGCAAGGGCACCTACCTGCGGGAACACCCCGTCCTGGACCACCGCGCCTACGGCCCCACCCTGGCCCCCGCCCCCCGGGACTGCCTGGCCGTGCCCTCCGCCGTCTACCTCGGCGAGGCCGCCGAAGCCGGCCGCGAACTCACCACCGACTTCGAGATGATGATCGTCCGGGCCCGGGTCGACATCGCCGAACGGCTCGGACTGCGCCCCGGCGAGGCCATCGTGGTCCGCCGCCAACTGCGCCTGCTCGACCGCGAGCCGTACTCCATCGAGGAGAGCCACTACCGGGCCGGACTCGCCGCCGGCACCCCGCTGATGGAACCCGACCCGGTCGAGGGCGGCGACGAGGCCGTCCTCAACGAACTCGGCCGCACCGAGATCGGCGCCGTCGACCACCTGGTCGCCCGGATGCCCGGCCCCGAGGAGGCCCAGTGGTTCCAGGGCGGCCCCGGCGTGCCGCTGATGGTCCAGACCCGCGTCACCTACGACCGGCGCGGGCCCGTCCGGGTCATCGAGACCCGCTACTCGGCCGACCGCAGCCGGCTCGTCTACGGCATCGGCGACCTCGGCGCGCGCGCCACCCTGCCCGCGCCCGCCGCACCCGTCGACCCCGCCAGGGCCGACGCGCAGTGACGCGCGCCGGCCCGGACCCCGGGCCGGGCCGGCCCCGCTCAGGCCGTTCAAGCCCGCTCAGGCCGTTCAAGCCCGCGCGGGCCGCTCGGACCGTTCAGGCCGTTCGGACCATGCGGGCCGCTCGGACCACTCAGACCCCGAGGGCCTTCTTCACCTGCAGCAGGCTCGGGTTGGTCATCACGACCCGCTCGCCGCCGGCGTTCGGCGTCACCAGCACCGTCGGCACGGTCTGGTTGCCGCCGTTGACCGACTCGACGAACGACGCCGACGCCGGGTCCTCCTCGATGTTGACCTCCGTGTAGCCGATCCCCTCCCGGTCCATCTGGCTCTTGAGTCGGTTGCAGTACCCGCACCAGGTCGTGCTGTACATCGTCACGCTGCCGGACATCGAGGAGGCTCCTTCAGGAAGAGGGCGTACGGTCTCAGGGCAGGAACGCCCACCGCGCGACGGTCATTCCGCACGGCCACGCTCCGTCGCACCACGACGGCGCCCGAACGGCCCCGCGCGCCCCGGTGCGCAGCGATCATCCTGCGATCACACCGTGCCTGTGGACAACCCCGCCCCCGTTGTCCCAGCGGGCTGAGAGGATGGAAAGCATGCAGGAAGACCTCTTGAGCGGCAGCCCGTCCGACGGCCCCCACGGCTCCCTCTGGGCCGACCCCACCGCCGCCACGGGCCCCGACGCCGTGCTCGCCGGGCTCGACCCCGAACAGCGCGCCGTCGCCACCGCCCTGCACGGGCCCGTCTGCGTCCTCGCCGGCGCCGGCACCGGCAAGACCCGCGCCATCACCCACCGGATCGCCTACGGCGTGCGCAGCGGCGTGTACCAGCCCCAGCAGGTCCTCGCTGTCACCTTCACCGCCCGCGCCGCCGGCGAGATGCGCGGCCGACTGCGCCAACTCGGCGCCGACGGCGTCCAGGCCCGCACCTTCCACGCCGCCGCCCTGCGCCAGCTCCAGTACTTCTGGCCGCGCGCCGTCGGCGGCCCCGTGCCCCAGCTGCTCGAACGCAAGGTCCAGCTCGTCGCCGAATCCGCCGGCCGCTGCGGCCTGCGCGTCCAGCGCACCGAACTGCGCGACCTCACCGCCGAGATCGAATGGGCCAAGGTCACCCAGCTCGGCCCCGACGACTACCCCGCCGCCGTCCAGAAGTCCGGCCGCGAAGCCCCCCGCGACCCGGCCGAGACCGCCCAGGTCTACCGCGTCTACGAGGAGACCAAGAGCCGCCGCGGCGTCATCGACTTCGAGGACGTCCTGCTGCTCACCGCCGCCATCCTGGAGGACCGCCCCGACATCGCGGACCAGGTCCGCTCCCAGTACCGGCACTTCACCGTCGACGAGTACCAGGACGTCTCGCCGCTCCAGCAGCGGCTGCTCGACCAGTGGACCGGCCCCGGCGGCGGCGCCAGCCTCTGCGTCGTCGGCGACGCCAGCCAGACCATCTACTCCTTCACCGGCGCCACCCCCGACTACCTGCTCAACTTCCGCACCCACCACCCCGAGGCCACGGTCGTCAAGCTGGTCCGCGACTACCGCTCCACCCCGCAGGTCGTCCACCTCGCCAACGGACTGCTCAGCCAGGCCCGTGGCGAGGCCGCCCGCCACCGCCTCGAACTCGTCTCCCAGCGCGAGGCCGGCCCCGAACCCGTCTACACCGAGTACGAGGACGAGCCCACCGAGGCCGAGACCACCGCCCGCCGGATCAAGGACCTGCTCGCCACCGGCGTGCGCGCCAGCGAGGTCGCCGTCCTGTTCCGCACCAACGGCCAGTCCGAGGTCTACGAGCAGGCCCTCGCCGACCTCGGCGTCCCCTACCAGCTCAAGGGCGCCGAGCGGTTCTTCGAACGCCCCGAGGTCCGCGACGCCGGCGTCCTGCTGCGCGGCGCCGCCCGGGCCGGCGCCGACCCGCTCACCGCCGACGCCCCCGACCTCGCCGGCCAGGTCCGCGCCGTCCTCGCCGCCCGCGGCTTCACCGCCGAACCGCCCGCCGGCTCCGGCGCCGTCCGCGACCGCTGGGAGTCCCTCGCCGCCCTCGTCCGGCTCGCCGAGGAGTTCGAGCGCACCCGCACCGCCGCCGGCCACGGCGCCGACCTCGCCGCCTACGTCGCCGAACTCGACGCCCGCGCCGCCGCCCAGCACGCCCCCGCCGTCGAAGGCGTCACCCTCGCCTCGCTGCACGCCGCCAAGGGCCTCGAATGGGACGCCGTCTTCCTCGTCGGCCTCACCGAGGGCACCCTGCCGATCATCTACGCCAAGACCGACGAGCAGATCGAGGAGGAGCGCCGACTCCTCTACGTCGGCGTCACCCGCGCCCGCAGGCACCTCTCCCTCTCCTGGGCGCTCAGCCGCTCCCCGGGCGGCCGGGCCAGCCGCAAGCCCAGCCGCTTCCTGGACGGGCTGCGTCCCGGCTCCAGCGCCCCCGGCGCACGCACCGGCGGGCGGGGCGGGCGCGGGGGCGTGGAGCCCGGCGAGCGCTCCGCCGGACGGCGGGTCCGCGGCCCGGTCAAGTGCCGGGTCTGCGAGAAGGTGCTCACCGAGGCGGTCGAGCGCAAGCTGCGCCGCTGCGAGAGCTGCCCGTCCACGATGGACGAGGCGCTGTACGAGCGGCTGCGCGAGTGGCGGGCCCGGCAGGCCAAGAAGCAGGGGGCGCCGGCCTACGTGGTGTTCACCGACGCCACGCTCATGGCCATCGCCGAGGACGTGCCGGCCAGCCGCCAGGAGCTGGCCGTGATCTCCGGGGTCGGCGCGATGAAGCTGGACAAGTACGGGGCGGCCGTGCTCTCGTTGTGTGCGGGGGAGGAGCCCGAGGAGGATCCGGACGGCGTCGAGGACGGCGAGCCGGTCGATCCGGCGTGAGCCGGTCCGGGCGCGGTCCAGGGGAGTCTCCCGGGGGCCGCTCGGGGGACATCCGAACCCGCCGTGAAAAATAGTTTGCGCGGCATACCGGGAGCGCAATAGCCTGCCGGAGCGGTCAAGGGGACGAGATCGCACGGGGTGACACCTGTGCCGAATCCCCTGCACCCAACAGCTTCACCGAGACAGACATCCGAACATTCGGAGCCGGGGCGACCTGGCTCCGCGAGACGCCGAGAGGAGGCGATGACAGTGGGAAACATCATGATCACCAAAATGACTGGCCAGACCGTTGTTGCTGCCTCCCTGCGTGCCGCCCGTCTGCGGGCGCTCGCCGAGCTCGGTGGAACCGGTCTGGGTCTCGACACCACCGGTGTCTCCGTCGTCCCCGTTGTCAGTGGCCTTGGACACACTGATGTCTGCGCCGCGGGCGGCAGGAACGTCGAAGGCACCTCCGTCGAGGCCGGTCTGTCCGGCGACTGGGCGTCGTTCGGCACGTCGCGCTCCCTGCGTGATGAGCGACCGACCCAGGCACCGAAGGCAGTCGTAGCAGCCGCCATGCATGGCGACTATGCGCAGGTCGTCGGTGCCGGAAACGCCCAGAAGCAGAACGAGCAGCAGATTAACCAGGCCATGGCCGCCTTTGCGGGCGCCACGGCCATCCGGATGCGGGCCTTCCGCGGGCCTGAACCCTGGAGAGAACGAACCTGAGTAAGCCTCAGGTCGGCACCTCCAGGGCCGCGGAACCCGTCACACCGGGATCCGCGGCCCTTCTGTTTTGTCCGGTACGCAAGACCACCCAGGCCCCCCGGGGCCTCCGGCCCAGACCCACCAGCCATCTGGGCCGGAACCACTGAGAAGACGAGGAAGACGCCACAGTGTCCACGGTCATCACGCCGCCCATCCCGTCCGTACCGCCGACAAGCCAGATCACCAAGGCCGACCAGGCCGACCCCCCGGAGGTTCTTTCCATGCAGATCAGCTCCATCGAGCAGGCCGAGGCGCTCGGGCTCCCCATCCCCTGCCGCGCCTTCGACCCCGAGGTCTTCTTCGCCGAGACGCCCGCCGACGTCGAGTACGCGAAGTCCCTCTGCGGCACCTGCCCGGTCAAGGACGCCTGTCTGACCGGTGCGCTGGAGCGGCGCGAGCCGTGGGGCGTCTGGGGTGGCGAGCTCTTCGTCCAGGGTGTCGTCGTGGCCCGCAAGCGGCCGCGTGGCCGTCCGCGCAAGACCGAGGTCATGGCGTGAACCCCGCCCACGGCGCCAGGGCCGTCCGCCGGGGAGAGCAGCCCCTGCTGGACAGCTCCCTCCGCCGTTCCGTCCGGATCGCCGCCGCCAAGGCCGACGCAGCCCGGCCAGCCCCCTTCCCGAGCACGCACCACGAGCAGGACCACCACATGACCGCCGCCGCCATCGATCCGACCGTCCGCGCTGAGCAGACCACCGAACTTCAGATCCAGAACAGGACCCTCGAAATGCAACTCCTCCACGAATCCCTGGCCCGGGCCCATATGCAAGAGCGCCTGCACGAGGCCGAGCACCAACGCCTCGTCACCCGGGTCGCCCGGGCCCGCCGGCTCAAGCAGCGGGCCGAGCGCGCCTCGCTGCGGGCCCGCAAGGCGATCGCCGTCGCCCTGATGTAGCCGCGGCTGTCGTCGCGGCTTTCGTCGCGGCGCGGGGCCTCCCCGCGTTCCACCCCCGTCGTGCCGCAGGCCGCCCCCCGTCACGGGGAGCGGCCTGCGGTTCGTCGGGGGCGTTGTGGTCAGCTCTTGCGGGTGCGGTTGGCGGGCTCGCCGCCTGCCGGCTTGCGACCGGCCGGCTTCGCCGTCCCCGCCGGTCTCGCCGTCCCCACTGGGTCGGCCGGCTTCGCCGTCCCCGCCGGCTCCCGACCGGCGAACTGGGGCAGCCACGCCAGCATCTCCGCCCGGAACGGCGCCTGGGCGCCCAACTGGCAGAGCACCCCGATGGTGCTCAGCGTCACCCGATGGATCAGCAGGTACGCGGGCGGCAGGTTCAGTTGCTTGCCCAGGTTGTAGGCGGGCGAGCGCGGATCGGCGATCCGGGCCGCCTGCGCGCGCATCCAGGCCCGGGTGAAGTGGAAGCTGTCCACGGCGGCCGGCTCGATGATCGGCCGCAGGTAGTCCAGCACCGCGTCCGGGTCCAGCTCGATCGAGGGCTTGACGAAGCCCTCCTCGCGCAGCATCTTCAGCACGCCCGCCGCGTCGCCGTCCAGGGCCATCCGCAGCGACGCCCCGATCGGCGCGGGCAGCCCGCCCGGCAGCCGGTCCACCGTGCCGAAGTCCAGCACCCCCAGCCGCCAGCCCGACGCCGGGCCGTCGTCCTTCAGCAGCCGGAAGTTGCCCGGGTGCGGGTCCGCGTGCAGCAGGCCGGTCCGGGACGGGCCCGCGAACAGGAACCGGGCCAGCAACTGCCCGGCACGGTCTCGCTCCTCCTGGGTGCCGCCCGTGATCACCTCGGCCAGCGGGGTGCCGTCCATCCACTCGGTGACCAGCACCTGGTCGGCCTGCGCCACCACGCCGGGCACCACGATGTCCGGGTCGCCGGCGAACTCCTCGGCGTGGCGGCGCTGGGCCTGCGCCTCCAGCTCGTAGTCCAGTTCCTCCGACACCCGTTCGCGCAGCTCGGCGATCAGCGGCTTGATGTCCAGCCCCGGGATCAGCGGGCCCAACAGCCAGGCCACCCGGCTCAGTTGCGTCAGGTCGGCGAGCAGCGCGTCGCCCGCGCCCGGGTACTGCACCTTGACCGCGACCCGGCGCCCGTCGTGCCAGACGGCCCGGTGCACCTGCCCGATCGAGGCGGCCGCGGCCGGCCGGTCGTCGAACTCCCGGAACAGCTCGCGCCAGCCGTCCCCGAGCCGCTGGGCGAGCGCGGTGTGCACCTTGGCGGCGGGCATCGGGGGAGCGGCGTCCTGCAGCTTGGTGAGCGCGGCCCGGTACGGCCCGGCGACCTCCTCGGGCAGCGCGGCCTCGAAGACGGACAGCACCTGCCCGAACTTCATGGCCCCGCCCTTGAGTTCACCCAGGACCTTGAACAGCTGGTCGGCGGTGGCCTGCTGGAGCTCGGCCGTCACCACCTCGGCGGAGCGCCCGCCGATGCGCTTGCCCAGACCGAGTGTGGCGCGTCCGGCTATCCCCAGCGGCAGGGCGGCGAGCCGTGCCGTGCGGGTCACTGCCTTGCGCGGAAGATCGCTCACCCGGGCCTCCATTCCCTGGCCCCCCGACACCGGACGGCCCACCATCACTAGGCCATTGTGCCCGCTCCCCACCCCGCGACCGCCGGTATTTCGCCAGGCGGGGAGGGGGCGCCCGTACGTGGGCCGCGACCGCTGTCCCTTTGCGGGGGAGTTGGACGGCTTGGTCCGGTCGGCCCGGCGTGGTGGGCGGGCGGTGGCTGCGCGCCGAGTGGAGTGCCCGCGGGTCGTCCGGCCGGCGGGTCAGCGGGGCAGACGGAGGGCCAGGCCGTCCAGGACCACGGCGAGGCCGTAGGCGAACTTGGCGTCGCGCGTGGCGGCCGGGTCCGGGTCCGCGGAAGCGGCCGAGTAGGCGGCGGCGAGGTGGGCGAAGCCCGCGGTGGCCTCCCGGGCGGCGGGCATCAGCCGGGCGACGAACGCGGCCTCGCTCTCACCGGCCCGGGCGACGGTGGTGAGCCAGGCCGCCTCCGTGGTGCTCATGCCGACGACGTAGGAGATGACCGTGTCGATCGCCCGGACCGGCTCGGGGAAGCCGGCCGAGGTGAAGAAGGCGGTCAGCCGCTCGCCGTAGGACAGCAGGTTGGGGCCGAGGTGGGCGAGGCCGGCCTGGCCGAGGACGGACGACAGCCAGGGGTGGCGCAGGGCCGTCGTCCGGAAGGCGCCGGCGGCCTCGGTGGCGGCGGCGCGCCAGTCGGGGCTGTCGGCGGGTGGGAGGGTGATCTCGCCGAAGACCTCGTCCACCGCGAGCTCCATCAGCTCGTCCTTGGTCGCCACGTGCCGGTACAGGGAGGTGGCGCCCGCGTTCAGCCGGGTGGCGAGCTTGCGCATGCTCAGGGCCTCGATGCCCTCGGCGTCCAGCATGGTGATCGCCTCGCGGACGATCGCGGCCCGGCTGAGTGCGGGCTGGTCGGGCTCGCGCTGCCGACGGGCCCATACGGACGGGATCGGGTTCGTTTCGGCGGCCATGGCGGCTCCCCTTCCCTCTGCTCCTGCTCCGCTGCGTACACCGTTCGCATTGAGCGTACAGGATTCGGATATTGCGCACGCTGTTCCGACATGCGTACAGTGTGCGCAACGAAGGAACGGGGTGCGCACCGGGGGAACGGTGTGCGCAGAATGGAGGGGTGGCTGATGACAGCGCTCAACGCGACCGAGGGCCGCAATCCGCACCGCTGGTGGATCCTGATCGTGCTGTGCCTGAGCTCGCTCGTCCTGGTGGTCGACAGCATGGCGCTCACGGTCGCCGTGCCCTCGATGACGGCGGACCTCGGCGCCAGCGCCCAGGACACCCAGTGGATCCTCGACTCCTACGTCCTGGTCTTCGCCGGGCTGCTGCTCACCGCCGGCAGCCTCGGGGACCGCTTCGGCCGCCGGAAGATCATGATCATCGGGCTGCTGCTCTTCGGGGCGGCCTCCCTCGCGGCCACCTTCTGCACCAACCCCGGCGAGGTGATCGCGGCCCGGGTCGCCATGGGCGTCGGCGGATCGCTGATCATGCCCTCGACGCTGTCGATCCTCATCACCGTCTTCGACGAGGACGAGCGCAACAAGGCGATGGCCGCCTGGAGCTCGGTGGCGATGCTGGGGCTGGTCGGCAGCCCGGTCCTCGGCGGCGTGCTGATCAACCACTTCTCCTGGCACTCGATCTTCTTCATCAACGTCCCGGTCGTCGCCCTGGCGATCCTGGCCGGCCTGCTGCTGATGCCGGAGTCCAAGGGCCCGTGGCAGAAGCCCGACCCGCTCGGCGCGGTGCTCTCCGCGGCCGGCATGACCGCCCTGGTCTGGTGGATCATCGAGATCCCTCAGTACGGCGCCTTCGGCGGCCAGTCCCTGGTCACCCTGGCCATCGCGGTGCTCGCGCTCGGCGGGTTCGTGGCGTGGGAGAACATCACCTCCGCGCCCATGGTTCCGCTGGCGCTCTTCAAACACCGCAACTTCAGCGGGGGCTCGCTGTCGCTGACCCTGGTGCAGATCGGCAACGGCGGCCTGCTGCTCGTGCTCACCCAGTACCTGCAGTTCGTGCTCGGCTACTCGCCGGTCAAGGCGGGCCTCGCGTTCGTGCCGCTGGCCATCGCCGCCCTGATCGGCAACGGGGTCGGCGCCAAGTTCGCCGCCACGATCGGCAACCGCCTGCTCATCCTCACCGGGATGCTCGTCATGGCCGCCTCCTTCGCCCTGCTGACCACCGTCACCGCCGGCACCGGCTTCACCGTCCCGGCGGTCGCCCTCGGGCTGCTCGGCCTCGGCGCGGGCCTGGCGATGCCGGCGGCGGTGGGCTCGCTGATGGGCACCATCCCGCCGGAGCAGGCGGGCGTCGGCTCGGCGCTGAACGACACCATCCAGCAGGCCGGTACCGCGCTCGGCATCGCCATCCTGGGCTCGCTGCTGTCGAGCGGTTTCGCCGCCGAGATGCCCGCCGGGATGCCGGAGGAGGCGAAGCACTCCGTCGGCGGGGCGCTGGCACTGGCCAACGGGGACGCCGGGCTCGTCCGGACCGCCCGGGAGGCCTTCACCTCGGCGATGTCGACGACCTTCACGATCAGCGCGATCGGGGTGCTGGCGGCGGCGGTGGTGGCCACGCTGGTGATGCGCGACCGGAAGGCCGGGACGGCGGCGGGGGAGCCGGTGGCCGGGGCGTCGGTGGAGGACACCGGGATCGCCGCCTGACTCCGCTGGACCTGGCTGGTCCACCTTGCCGCGAAGGCCGGTGCCCCTGGGGGCACCGGCCTTCGGCGCGGTGGGGTGGGGCGGTGGTGCGCAGGAAGTCGGGCGGGCCGACTTCCTGCGCGTGGTCCTTTGCCTGATCTCTGGGGCCCCCTCCCCCCCCGCCCCCACCCTCCCCGCCTCCCGCCCACCACCTCCCGCTGGCAACAGCGGATCCCCGCCT
>NZ_JBHVWW010000084.1:26730-33277 GCF_042882025.1 Kitasatospora sp. NPDC058243 | reverse complement strand
AACGTGCTGTGGGCGCTCCTGCGCGACAACCGGATCTTCACCTCCGCCCCACCGGTCGCGCAGGCATCTTGACTTCATCATTGAGACTCCAGGGGGATCGCGGCGGAGACGACGGTGCCCTCGCCGGGGGTGCTCTCCACGGTCAGGGTGCCACCGAACTGCCGTAGCCGGGCGCGCATCGCGGGCAGCCCGTACCCGCGGCCGCCGGCCGCCCCGACCGCGCCAGGGTCGAAGCCCTGCCCGTCGTCGGCGACGTCCAGGACGGCCTGGTCGCCCAGGTAGGACAGGGTGATCGCCGCGGCCGACGCTCCGGCGTGCTCCCGGACGTTGGCCAGCGCGCCCTGGGCGATCCGCAGCAGCGCGGACTGCGCGGCGGCGGGCAGCGGGACGGGCGTGCCGTCCAAGTGGAAGCGGACCGGCAGACCGCTCTCGGCGGCCTCCCGCCCGGCGAGCGCGCGCAGCGCCTGGTCGAGCGGACGGCCGTCGGCGAGTTCGGCCGGCGCGAGGTCGTGGACGAAGCGGCGGGCCTCGGCCAGGTTGCGGGCCGCCACCTCGGCGGCGGTCCGGACGTGGGTGCGGGCGGTCGTCGGCTCGGTGTCCCAGGTGCGCTCGGCGGCCTGCAACAGCATCTGCTGGCTGGACAGCCCCTGGGCCAGGGTGTCGTGGATCTCCATGGCCAGCCGCTCGCGCTCCGCGTGGGTGCCCTGCCGCCGTTCGGTGGCGGCGAGTTCGCGCCGGGTGCGGACCAGGTCGGTGATCAGGGCGCGCTGCCGGGCGTCCTGCCGGTCCATGAACAGGAACACGCCGGTGGCGAGCGCGGTTACCGCGAACGGCAGCAGGACGAGGGTGGCGTCCGCCCCGCCGGCCAGCCGGAGCTCGGCGATCACCACCAGCAGCGTCAGGGCCGCCACCAGCGGGATCGCCGCCCGGGCGGGGAGCGTGCGCAGCGCGGTGTAGATCAGCGGGACGGCGCACCAGGCGAAGCTCGGCGCGAGCAGCACCAGCACCACCCAGAGCGCGACCACCAGTGCCAGCGGCCACCGGCGCCGACGCGGAACCCGTTTGTCGGGCGCAGCTTCAGCCCCGGGCGTGGGTGTGGGCACTGGTGACGGCGGTGGTGGCGGGTGGCGGTGCGCGAGCCAGGAGCCGGCCGGCTGGGCGAGGGCGAGGGCGATGCTCAGCCCGATCACCCAGGGGATCCGGGGGTTGCCGGGGTGGTGGGTGAGGTAGCGGCTGAGCGAGGCGGCGAGCAGCAGCAGGAAGGCGGAGTCGAGCAGCACCGCCAGGCGGCCCGCGTCCGGGTCGCCGGCGTCGTGACCGGCGGCGGGGCGGGGCTGCTGCACGGGTGGCTCCTGGCTGGACGGGCGGTCGGCACCTGGGCGCCTCGGCGGGCGATCGGCGCCGGGACGGGCACCGGCCGCCTCGACGGTGCGCCCGGTGCGCCCGGCGCACCGACCTGCACCGATCCCTCGATGGTGGCCCGTTCGGCCCGGTCCCGCATCAGCCGATCGGTTGACGGGGTTGTCCTCCATCATGCCCGCGCGGTCGCGCCGGAGCGTCGATGTGGCGGGCTCCGCCCCGGCCGGAGGATCGAGGTGGAGCCGGGCGGACCCCCTGCCGCCCGGCGGCCCCGATCCCGTTCGCCGATCCGCTGAGGAGCTGGACCATGAAGAAGATCTCCGTGCGCACCCGGGTGCTGACCGGCACCCTCGCCGCCGCCGCGCTCGCCGCCACCGTGGGCGCCGTCTCGGCCAGCGCCGAGACCTCCGAGACCCCGGCCGCGCCGGCCGCGGTGAAGGTCGACACCCAGAACAAGAACCTCGCCCAGAGCACCGGTCTGACCCTCGACGCCGCGACCCGCGCCGCCCAGGCGACCCTGGACGCGGCGGCCAAGGCCGGCCAGCACGTCTCGGTCGCGGTCGTCGACCGGGACGGCGTCACCCGGGTGCTGCTCAAGGGCGACGGCGCCGGCCCGCAGTCCCCGGAGTCGGCGCAGCGCAAGGCGTTCACGGCGGTCTCCTGGAACGCGCCGACCTCGGAGCTGACCAAGCGACTGGCCCAGGCCCCGACCCTCAAGGACATCCCGGGCACGCTGTTCCTGGCCGGCGGCGCCCCGGTGCAGTCCAAGGGCGCCCCGGTCGCGGCGATCGGTGTCGCGGGCGCGCCGAGCGGCGACCTGGACGAGCAGTTCGCGCAGGCGGGTGTCGCCGCACTGGCGAAGTGACCCCCTGGCCGGTCGGCCCGTCCCCTGGTGCGCGGGGCGGGCCGACCGGCCAGGATGGGCGGTATGCCGACGATGACCGATGACCAGTGGCGGGCGTTCCTCTCCGAGGGCACCCGCACCGCCAAGCTCGCCACCACCCGGGCCGACGGCCGCCCGCACGTCGCGCCGGTCTGGTTCCTGCTGGACGGCGACGAGCTCGTCTTCAACACCGGTGCGGGCACCGTCAAGGGCCGCACCCTGGCCCGCGACGGCCGGGTGATGATCTGCGTGGACGACGACCGGCCGCCCTTCGCGTACGTCCTCGTGCAGGGCACCGCCCGGCTGAGCGAGGACCTGGCCGAGGTGCGCGCCTGGGCCACCCGGATCGCCGCCCGGTACATGGGGGAGGACGTCGCGGAGCAGTACGGGGCCCGGAACGGCGTGCCGGGGGAACTGCTCGTTCGGGTGAAGATCGAGAAGGTCTCCGCAGAACACGGGGTGGCCCTCTGAAAAGCCGGTGCCGCTGTCAGTGGTGCATGGCAGGCTTCCCGGTATGACGGCGTGGACCCTCAACGACATCGAACGTGCGATCCGCTCCTCCTGGGGTGTCGACACCTGTGCGCCCGAGGATCTGGCCCACTGGCGTCCCGACAATCCCGCCCGCGGCCAGTGCGGGGTGACGGCGATGGTGGTGCACGACCTGCTCGGCGGCGAGCTGATGATGGGCGAGGTGCACGTCGGCGGGATCCGGACGGATCTGCACTGGTGGAACCGCTTCGCCACCGGCATCGAGATCGACCTCACCCGCGAGCAGTTCGGGCCGGACGAACTGGTCAGCCCCGGCCGTCCGGTCGCCCGCCCGGCCCGCCCCGGCCGGCTCCAGGCCCAGTACGAGCTGCTGAGCCACCGGGTGGTCACCGAACTGGAGCGCGGCCGCGTCCGGCTGCCGGAGCGCGCCTGCGCGTGAGTCCGTCCAGTACGCAGGGGCCACCGTCTCCTGACGTACAGTCATCCGCAGTGCGGTGACGGTGGCGGTGACGGCGACGGGAGTGTGCGATGGCCGGGGCGACGATCGGCTTCGTGGGGTTGGGCGCGATGGGGCGGGGCATGGCCGGCAGCCTGCTGCGGGCCGGCCACGCCGTCCGGGTCTGGAACCGCTCGCCCGAGCCGGTGGCCGCCCTGGTGGCCGAGGGCGCCGAGGCGGCCGGCACGCTCGCCGAGGTGTACGCCGCCGACACCGTGGTCTCCATGCTCGCCAACGACGAGGCGGTCGAACGGCTGCTGCTCGACCCCGCCCTGCTCGCGGGCGCCGCGACGACCCTGCACGTCAACATGGCCAGCATCTCCGTCGGGCTCGCCGAGCGCGCCGAGGCGCTGCACACCGAGCACGGCATCGGCTACCTGGCCGCCCCGGTCCTCGGCCGTCCGCCGGTCGCGGCGGCCGGCCGGTTGAACATCCTGACCGCCGGCGCGCCGGAGCTGCTGGCCCGCGCGGAGCCGCTGTTCGCCGCGATGGGGGAGCGCACCTGGCACTTCGGTGCGAGCCCGCGACAGGCCAACACCGCCAAGATCAGCACCAACTTCCTGCTGGCCTGCGCGATCGAGTCGATGGCCGAGGCGTGCAGCCTGGCCGAGGCCCACGGCGTCCGGCCGACCGACCTGGTCGAGATGCTCACCGGCACGCTGTTCCCGGGGCCGGTCTACTCCGGCTACGGGGCGATGGTGGCCGAACGCCGCTACGAGCCGGCCGGGTTCAGACTGCCGCTGGGACTCAAGGACGTCGGCCTGGCCCTGGAGGCCGGGGCCGCGCGGAACGTCCCGCTCCCGTTCGGCGGCATCCTGCGGGACGCCTTCCTGGACGCGCTGGCCCACGGCGACGCGGACAAGGACTGGGCGGCCGTCGCGGCCGTCGCCCGGCGCCGGGCCGGCCTGCCCGCCTGAGTGAACTCCCGGGCTCCGGACGTGGAATAACCGGGGTGCGGGGGGTGCTCGCACCTCCATCCGCACCACCGACCGGGGGAGTTTCGATGGCTGACCAGCCGGCGGGCGCCGAGGCGCCGCGCACCTTTCTGTTCCTCGACGCCAGTTCGCGTGCCGGCGGCAACTCCGAGCAACTCGCCCGGCTGGCCGCCGAGGCGAGCCTGCCGGCCGGGTCGGAGCAGCGCTGGCTGCGGCTGAGCGAGCACCCGCTGCCGCCCTTCGAGGACCTGCGGCACGTCGGGGACGGCCGCTACCCCGAGCCGGTCGGTCATGAACGGACCTTGCTGGACGCCACGTCGGCGGCCACCGACCTGGTCTTCGTCGCACCGCTGTACTGGTACTCGCTGCCGACCAGCGCGAAGCTCTACCTCGACCACTGGTCGTCCTGGCTCCGGCAGCCCGGGGCGGACTTCCGTGCCCGGATGCGCGGCGGCACCATCTGGGGCGTCACCGCCCTCGCCACCGAGGACGACAAGGCCGAACCGCTGATCGGCACGCTCCGGCTGACGGCCGAGTACATGGGGATGCGCTGGGGCGGCGCGCTGCTCGGCAACGGCACCCGCCCCGGGGACGTGCTGCGCGACGAGCGGGCGCTGATCGCGGCCAAGTCCTTCTTCACGGGCTGAGCCCGCGCACCCGTTCCGGCGGGCGCTCACACGGGCGCTCACCGGACGTTCACACAACCGATCGCTTCACGCTACGCGAGGCCGTGCGATACGGTCCTCCGGGCGTGTACCCGTCACTCTCCGGTCATCTTTCGGCAAAGAGCAAAAGCCTTACCGCAGGACGGAATTGGGCGATTCGGGCACTCCCGTCCCGTGAGTGGTCCCCAGCGTGACACCCGCCTTCCGGAGTGGCCGGATCCTTCGGTAATCTCCGTCGGACTTTCAAGCTTCGCGAGGGGTTCGAGGCGTCCACGGCCGCCCGCCCCGCCGCGCCCCGGGCCTCGCCCGGACTCTTCCGTGAGGTCTCCCTTGTCCATACGTCGCAGTCTTGCCCTTGCCGGCGTCGCCGCGCTCGCGTCCTCGCTCGTGCTGTCCGGCGCCCAGGGCGCCATGGCCGTCGGCACCACCGGTTCCCCGTCCGCCGCCGCCCAGGCGGCCGGCAAGGCCTCCCACCAGAGCCTCGACCTCTCGGTGAACGGCGTGCCCGGCACCTTCATCGCCGGCGGCGACGCCCGCGACTTCACCTTCAAGATCGACAACTCGACGAAGCACGACTTCCTCTTCCTCCCGCTGCTCAAGTTCAAGAACAAGGCGGGCTCGCTCAAGGCGAAGGACCTCAAGGTCCAGTACCAGCTGCCCGGCGGCCAGTGGCAGACCGGTTCGGTCGCCGCCGACGGCGGCGAGGACAAGGACAAGTCCGTCCTCACCCTGCTCGGCGCCCTCGGCCAGGACGGCAACCCCACCGACGACGACCTGCTCGTCGTGAACCACGGCAAGAGCTTCTCGATCAAGGTCCGGGTCTCCTTCACCTCGGAGGCGCCGCTCGGCCGGGCCGGCGTCGTCCCCGTGGTGTTCTCCGCCGAGCTCGACGACGAGACCCACGCGCCGGTCGACGGGGGCCACCTCAGCTGCGACGGCGTCCGCGGCGCGGGCTTCGTGATCAAGGCGGGCGGTGGCGGAAAGCCGAGCCCGACCATCACCCCGACCCACACCGGCAAGCCCAGCCCGACCGCGAGCACCTCGCCGACCACCTCCACCTCGCCGACCACCTCCACCTCGCCGACGCCCTCCCACTCGGCGACCGCGAGCACGTCGCCGACGGCCACGGCCACCGCCACGGCCACGGCCACCACCTCGGCCACCCCGAGCGCCGAGCCGACCACGCCGTCGCCCTCGGTCCCGCCGACCACCCCGACCACCCCGGCCACGGGCGAGCCGTCCGGCTCCGCCTCCGCGTCGACCTCCGCCCCGGCCCCGGCCGACGGCAACGGCGACACCGCCGGCCCGATCGACTTCCCGGTGGCCGTCCCGACCCTCACCCCGCCGCCGCTCACCCCGGCCGCCGTCACCAAGGCCAAGGCCGCCGCCGACAACGGCGACAAGGCCCTGGCCCAGACCGGTGGCGGTGACGACACCACCGCCATCGCCGTGGCCGGCGGCGCCGTGCTGCTCGCCGGTGTCGGCACCCTCGTGGCGCTGCGCCGCCGCAAGTCGGCCCCGCAGGGCTGACCGCGGCCGCAAGGCACGCTCCAGCCGTCACACCGAGGCGGTACCCGCCTGACAACCGCCCGCGCCGCCCGGCCGTCTTGTTTACGGACCTTCCGGGGGCGTCGGGGGGGCCCCTCCCTTGCACCGGGTGTCCTTTCGGAGGGGGGAAGAGACGGATGGGGGGGGGGCAGTGGTGGGGGCTCCACGCGGG
>NZ_JBHVWW010000084.1:0-26720 GCF_042882025.1 Kitasatospora sp. NPDC058243 | reverse complement strand
CCCCACCCGCAACGCGGGGGTGTCACCTGCTGGACACCCCCTGGTCCCGCTGGTCTGTCTGTTAGAGGGCTTTCCGGGCGGCGCGGGCGGGACACCTCCGTCACATAGGATGTCCGGCCGGAGGGGGGCGGAACCGGCGGGGAGAGGGACAGGTGCGGGGATCACGCACGGCACGGACGGCCACCGACTACGAGTCGGCGACCGGGCGGATCGCGGGGCTGCCGCTGCGCAGGCACCACGTTCTGCTGGTGGCCTGGACGGTGCTCTGGTTCTTCCTGGTCGAGCCCAGCGGAGGCTTCTCCTGGCATTACCTGCGCCAGGGTGAGCAGCTGCTCTTCAGCGACCACCCGGACGGCGGGCTGGCGCTCTACGCCCACCACCCGGAGCTGCAGATCGGCCCGGTCAGCCTGGCCGTGGCCCGGCTCACGGCCCCGTTCTCGGCCCACACCGGCCAGCTGATCGCCGAGGCGGCGATGTCCGGGCTCGGCCTGGTGATGCTGGTCCTGATCGGTCGCACCGCCGCCCTGTACTACCTGGGCACCGGCACCAACCACCGCCGGCTCCAGCAGCGCCTGCTGATCGCCGGGCTGGCGTTCATCCCGATGTGGGTCGAGGTCTCGGTCCGCTTCGCGCACCTGGACGACGTCCTGGCGCTGTTCTTCACCACCCTCGCCGTGCACGCCCTGGCCCGCGGCAAACCCACCATGGTCGGCGTCTACCTGGCGCTGGCGGTGGACTCCAAGCCCTGGGCGATCGCCTTCGCCCCGCTGATCCTGGCGCTGCCCAGGCCCGCCTGGCTGCGCAGCGCGCTCTGGTTCGTCGGACTGGTGGCGATCGCCTGGCTGCCCTTCTACCTGGGCAATCTGGACACCCTGGCGGCCGCCAAGTTCACCATCCCCAACCAGCCGGCCTCCGCACTGCGCTGGTTCGGGGTGACCGACCCGGCCACCCCCTGGTGGGACCGTCCGACCCAGTTCGCCCTCGGCCTCGGCCTCGGCACCATCGCGGTCTGGCGCGGCCGCTGGCCGGCCGTGGTGCTGCTCGGTGCGGACGCCCGGATCCTGCTCGACCCGAGCGTCTACACCTACTACACGGCCTCGATCCTGCTCGGCACCCTGCTCTGGGACGCGGTCGGGCAGAAGCGGCTCGTCCCGTGGTGGAGCTGGATAGCGCTGGCGGCGCTGTACGGCGGGACGTTGTTCATCCCGTCCGACGCGGGCCGCGGCTTCGTCCGGCTGGCCTTCGTGGTGGTCTCCGCCGCGTACGTGCTGTTCTGGCCCACCCAGCAGACGCGCCGCCCGCGGACCCCGGCGGACGGCGAGGGGCGGCGCCGTTCCTCCCGGCGGCGTGAGCGCGTCCTGACCGGCACCGGAGCCTGACCGGCACAGGCACAGGCACAGGCACAGGCACGGGCGCAGTCACGGGCGCAGTCACGGCGTCGGTGCCCTCCCTCCCGAGGACGGCTTGACCCTCACGCGGCGTGAGAGCGGAGGCTGGTGGTCAGCACGAAGGGAGAACCCGGATGAGCAGCGAGGGCTACTCGGTCGGCGCCGTGGCCAAGATCGCCAAGGTGACCGTCCGCACCCTGCACCACTACGACGAGATCGGCCTGTTGTCCCCCGCGGGCCGCACCCGGACCGGCTACCGCCGCTACCAGGACGCCGACCTCGACCGGTTGCAGCAGATCCTCTTCTACCGCGAACTCGGGTTCCCCCTGGAAGAGATCGCGGCGATCCTGGACGACGACTCGGTCAGCCCGAGCGAGCACCTCCGGCGGCAGCACCGACTGCTGACCGACCGGATCAGGCACCTCCAGGACCTCGCCACAGCCGTCGAACACGCCATGGAGGCACGAAGAATGGGCATTCAGCTGAGCCCGGAGGAGAAGTTCGAGATCTTCGGCGAGGGCTACCAGGAGGAGTGGGAGCAGGAGGCCGAACAGCGCTGGGGCGACACCGCGGCCTGGGCCGAGTCGCAGCGCCGCACCGGCGGCTACGGCAAGGCCGACTGGCAGCGGATCCAGACGGAGATGGCCGACCTCAACACCCGCCTGGTCGAGGCGCTCGCCGCCGGCGAACCCGCCGACGGCGCCGCCGCCACGGACCTCGCCGAGGCGCACCGGCAGCACATCTGCCAGAACTTCTACGACTGCACGTTCACCATCCACCGCGGCCTGGCCGGGCTGTACGTCTCCGACCCGCGGTGGACCACCACCTACGAGAACCTCGCCCCGGGCCTGGCGCAGTGGCTGCACGACGCCATCCTCGCCAACGCGGACCGGCACGAGAAGGCATAGTCGCCGCCGGATGCCGGATGCCGGATGCCGGATGCCGGATGCCGGATGCCGGGCCGCGTGGCGGGGGGGCTACGCGACCCCGCGCCCGAAGGAGCGCCGGTAGGCGGTCGGGGAGGTGCGCATCACCCGGCCGAAGTGGTGGCGGAAGGTCGCGGCGCTCTCGAAGCCGACCGCCGCCGCGATCTCCTCCACCGTCCCCTCCGGTGACTCCAGCAACGGCAGGCTGGCCGCGATGCGCTGGGTGACGACCCAGCGCATCGGGCTGGTGCCGTTGCGGGCCGTGAAGTGCCGCAGGTACGAGCGGTCCGACATCCGGGCGGCGCGGGCCAGCAGCGGGACGGTCAGCGGGGACGCCAGGTGGCCCATCGCCCACTGCATGCTGCGGGCGACCCCGTCGTCCTCCTCCTCGACCGGGCGGACGGCGGCCTCGATGAACTGGGCCTGCCCGCCGTCCCGGTGCGGCGCCACCACGAAGCGGCGGGCCACGCTGTTGGCGACCTTGGCGCCGTGGTCGCGGCGGACCAGGTGCAGGCAGAGGTCGATCCCGGCGGCGCTGCCCGCGCTGGTGAGCACGTTCCCGTTGTCGACGTACAGCACGTCCGGGTTGACCCGCACGTCCGGGTGGCGCTGCTGGAGCAGGTCGGCGTACCGCCAGTGGGTGGTCGCCTCCTGCCCGTCGAGCAGTCCGGCGGCGGCCAGCGCGAAGGCGCCCGAGCAGATCGAGACGATCCGGGCGCCGCGCTCGTGCGCCGTCCGCAGCGCGGTGACCAGCCCGGGGGAGACCGCGCCGCTGAACGCGTTCGGTACCCCGGGGACCACCACGGTGTCGGCCGAGGCCAGTTCGTCCAGCCCGTGCCGGGCGGTCAGCGCGAACCCGCCCACCGCATCCAGCGCCGTCCCGGGCCGGTCGGCGCACACCTTCAGCCCGTACCAGGGCGCTGCCAGCAGGCCGCCCAGTTCGGGCCGGGCCAGCCCGAACACCTCCACCACCACGCCGAGTTCGAAGGGCGCCATGCCCGCGAAGGCGTACACCGCGACGTGGTGCACCGGCTCCGGGCGGGGGCCGATGACGACGGGCACCGGGCCCGGCCCGGTGCCGACCGGGCCCTCGACGTGCTGCTCGGTCATGCGGACCCCCTGCTGACGGGTGGCGGGATGGCGGTGAGTGTAGCCGTTCCGGCCGGCCGGGAATCCTGCTCGAATCCACCTGCAACCTCCACCCCGGTCACACGTCCATTGGTACGGGGGCGGAGAGGGGCGGGCCGAGGGCGGCTGTCAGGATCTCCCCGATCACGATCTTGATCAGGAGTCCTGACGGTCCGGCGAGAGCCGCCACCGTCCCGGGGGAAAGCGGAAACGCGCATGTCCATGGCCATCGGGCCGATCGCCGGGCCGACGAGGGGGCGCGGTTTCTCCGTTCGCGGAGTGGTCGCCGTGCTGTTCGGCGCGCAGGAGGCCGACGAGGTGCCCACCGGTCCGGGTGACGAGCAGGCGGCGCAGCGCCGTTCCGGCTTCCGGCTGCTGCGCGGCGGGCGCAGGCCCGCGCAGGACCGGCCCACCCTGACCGACCTGTACCACGCCCACCGGCTGGGCCTGGTGCGGATGGCCGTCCTCCTGGTCGACCACCAGGACCTGGCCGAGGACGTCGTCCAGGAGGCCTTCACCCAGCTCTACCAGCGGTACGGCGAGCACCTGGACGACCTGGACAACGCGCTCGGGTACCTGCGTACCGCGGTGGTCAACGGCGCCCGGTCGGTGCTGCGCCGCCGGAAGACCGCCCGCGAGTACGTCCCGCCGCACGAGCCCGACGCCGCCTCCGCGGAGGACCACGCGGTGCTCAACGACGAGCACCGGCGGGTGCTCGCGGCCATGCAGGAGCTGACCCCCCGCCAGCGCGAGGTGCTGGTGCTGCGCTACTGGTCCGACCTGTCGGAGGCGCAGATCGCCGAGACCCTGGGGCTGTCCCGGGGCGCCGTGAAGTCCACCGCCAGCCGGGCCCTGGACGCCTTGGAAAAGCATCTGGAGAAGGTTCGATGACCGACAAGCTCCCCGGCCGCGAGAGCGGAGGCCGAGACGGTGACGGGCCGGCCGAGACGGCGACCGAACGGCTGCTGCGCGAGGCGATGAGCGCCCGCACCTCGCTGATCACCGCGCACGACCTGCGCCCGGCGCAACCGCCGCGCGGCCGGGTGCGGCGCTTGCGCCCGGTGTACCTGACCGCCGTGCCGGTCTTCGCGCTGGCCGCCTCCCTGGCGATCGGCCTGCTCACCTTCCACGGCGACCCGCTGGCCAGGAAGGACGTCCCCCCGCCGGCCGCCACCACGACGACCTCGCCGAGCCCGGCCCCAGAACCGACGGCCGCCCCGACCCCCACGGCCCCCTCGCCGGACACCGGCAGTCCCGCCGCCGACCCGGAGACCGGGGCCCCGCTCTCCGACCCGACGTCGGCCGGCACCCGGACGACGGCGCCGCCCACCACCCCCGCCACCACCCCGGCCACCACCGCGCCGGCCGGGACGACGTACCCCTTCCGGGGCGTCAAGTTCAAGATCCCGCCGGGCTGGCGGGCCGTCAATCCGGATCCCGCCGCCAACAGCCTCTGCATCCTGAGCCCGAGTGCTCCGCAGGACGCGTCGGCCGGGGACTGCCTGCCGCACGGCGTGCTTCTGACGGTCCTGGACCAGGAGTCGGAGTCCTGGCCGAGGCTGCCCGACCTGGATTCCGACAGCGGTTGGTCCACGCAGCCCTGGTGCCCGGCGTGGTCCTACTCCCCCACGCTCGCCAGGAGCGGACAGATCGACAGTGTCGGCCCGACCAGGAGCACACCCACCGTGGCAGGCCGTGCCGCACGCAAGTCGCAGTGGCAGATCAACTGCGGTGGCGACGCCTTCACGGCCCAGATGTGGGCCCTGCCGAAGGACTTCGTGTCCGTCGCGGCGATCGGCCTCAAGGCCGACTACCAGCCCGGACTGATGACGATCGTCAACACCCTCGACCTGAGCGGCCGCCAGGCGCCGCCCACGGAGGCCAACCGGAACGACATCTCGGTCGCCTTCGACGGCCTGGCGGCCGGTCAGCAGCTGACGGCGGGGGGTTCGGCCGTCACCTTCTCGGTGACCTTCCGGAACACCAGCCAGAACACCTACGGCCGGTTGCAGCCGCTGGTCGTCACGGAGCCCTACCCGGGTTCGCCGCCGGTGCAGGTCGTGCAGGGGCCCAACGACGGCAAGCTGGAGCGTCAGGACGGCGACACCTGGAGGCCGGCGCCGATGGGGCCGGGCAGCGACATGGGCTACGCGGTGGCGGACCAGGCGTCGCTGTTCTCCCTGGCCCCGGGGCAGACCAGGAAGGTCACCTACCGGCTGACCCTGGGCGCCGGGAACGGCCCGGGGGACATGCCGGTCTCGGCGCAGGTGACGCTTCCGTACAACGGAAGCAAGCTGACCGTGCTCGGCGAGAAGAAGATCTCCGTCAAGGTCACCAAGTGACACGAGGGCCCGGCCTCCCCACCACGGGGAGACCGGGCCCTCGGCGGGTGGCTCAGGCCGGCGAGGCCATCCAGGCCTCGACCTCGTCGGCGCGGCGCGGCAGGCCGGCCGAGAGGTTCTCGTTGCCGTCGGCGGTGACCAGGATGTCGTCCTCGATCCGGACGCCGATGCCGCGGTACTCCTGCGGCACGGTCAGGTCGTCCTGCTGGAAGTACAGGCCGGGCTCGACGGTGAGGACCATGCCGGGCACCAGCAGCGCGTCGGCGTGCTCCTCGCGGCGCGAGTGGGCGCAGTCGTGGACGTCGAGGCCGAGCATGTGGCCGGTGCCGTGCAGGGTCCAGCGGCGCTGGAGGCCCAGCTCCAGGACCTTCTCGACGTCGTAGGCCGAGGCGTCCAGCAGGCCCCAGGCGAGCAGGCGCTCGGCGAGCACGCGCTGCGAGGCGTCGTGGAAGTCGCGGAAGCGGGCGCCGGGCTTCACCGCGGCGATGCCGGCCTCCTGGGCGTCGTACACGGCGTCGTAGATCTTGCGCTGGAGGTCGTTGAAGCGGCCGTCGATCGGCAGGGTGCGGGTGACGTCGGCGGTGTAGAGGGTGTGGGTCTCCACGCCGGCGTCCAGCAGCAGCAGCTCGCCGGGGCGGACGTCGCCGTCGTTGCGGACCCAGTGCAGCGTGGTGGCGTGCGGGCCGGCGGCGGCGATGGTGCCGTAGCCGACGTCGTTGCCCTCGACCCGGGCGCGGCGCCAGAAGGTGCCCTCGATCCAGCGCTCGGAGGTGGCGACGGCCTGGCCGAGCTCGCGGACCACGTCGGTGAAGCCCTTGACGGTGGCGTCGCAGGCGGCGCGCAGCTCGCCGACCTCCCACTCGTCCTTGACCAGCCGCAGGCCGCTCAGGAACTCCTTGAACTCGGCGTCCCGGTCGGCGTCCAGCACGTCGGCCAGGGTGTCCTCCAGGCCGGCGTCGTAGCCGCGGACGATCCGGGTGGGCACCGCGGAGTCCTTGGTGCGCCCGGCCAGTTCCTCGGCGGCCTTGCGCACGTCGCGCGCCGGCAGGCCGAGCAGCTGCTCCTGCTCGCCCAGGCTGTTGCGGCGGCCGACCCACAGCTCGCCGTAGCCGTCCAGCCAGAACTCGCCGTTCTCGCGGTCGGAGCGGGGCAGCAGGTAGAGGGCGAACTCGTGGCCGGCGTCGCCGGTGGGCTCGGCGACGAGCACGGCGTCCTCGGTCTGGTCGCCGGTGAGGTGCACGTACTCGCTGGCGGCGCGGAAGCTGTAGTCGGTGTCGTTGGAGCGCACCCGCAGGTTGCCGGCCGGGACGACCAGCCGCTCGCCGGGGTAGGCGGCGGAGAGCCGGGCGCGGCGCTCGGCCGCGTACGGGGCCTGGGCGACCGGGACGAGGCCGTGCAGGTCGGTGTCGGCCCAGCCGGTCTTCATCGAGGCGGCCAGCTCGTCGGAGACCTCGCCGTACAGGCCGTTCTTGCGGCCCTTGAACTGCTGCGGCTCGTCGCCGCCGTCGGCTTCGGGGTTCTCGGCCACTGCGGGCGTGCGGTCCTCGGTCACGTGTAACGCCTCCTTGGGGTGGTACCGCCGCCCCTCGGGGGAGTGTCGGATCGCGACACGCGCGGGCGGCCGTGCGTCCATGGTACGGACGCCCGGCCGCTCGCCCGTTCGGGGTCGGGACGACTGTTCGGGGCGGCTATTCGAAGCGGGCCGCGAGCAGCAGCAGGTCGTCGGTGGCCGGTCCGGGCTCGGGGTCGGGGCAGACGGCCAGCAGGTGGGCGCAGAGCCGGTCCGGGTCGATCCGCACGTCGCGCGGGGCGTCGGCGGCGGCCCGGCGCAGGTTGGCCTGGCCGGCGTGCAGGGTCGGGCCGCAGCGGCGGGCCAGCCCCTCGGTGTAGAGCAGCAGGGTGTCGCCGCGGTCGGCGGTGAGCTCGACGCCGGGGGCCTCCCAGCAGGCCAGCATGCCGAGCGGGGCGGAGAGCGAGGTCTCCACGAACTCGGCGCCGTGCCGGCCGACCAGGACGGGCGGGCAGTGGCCGGCGCCGGCCAGGGTGATCCGGCGCTCCTCGGGTTCCACCCAGGCGTAGACGGCGGTGGCGGTGCGGGCCGGTTCGGTGGTCTTGAGCAGCAGTTCCAGGTCGCCGAGGACGGACACCGGGTCCTCGCCCTCCAGGACGGCGTAGGCGCGCAGCGCGGCCCGGATCCTGCCCATCGCGGCGGCCGCGCCGGGGGCGGAGCCGGGGCCCGCGCCGGGGCCGTCGCCGGAGACGGAGCCGACGGTGAGGCCGACGGTGCCGTCCGGCAGCGGGATGGCGTCGTACCAGTCGCTGCCGCAGGAGCGGTCCAGGCCGGCCGGGAGGATCCGGGCGGCCAGCCGCAGGCCGGCGGGCTGGGGGAGCCGGTCGGGCAGCAGGCCGCGGCGCAGCGCCTCGGTGGTGCGCCGGACCTTGTCCGCCTCCAGCTGCTTGGCGAGCAGCGGGGCGGCGATCCCGGCGTAGCGGTGGGCGAGCTCGCGCTGGCGCTCGGTGGGTTCGGCGGGTTCGTCGTAGAACCAGAGGGCGGCGGCGAGCGGGCCGTCCTCCTCGGTGGCGAGCGGCAGGCCGTAGCAGCCGCCGAGGCCGAGCTGGGCGGCGAGTTCGCGCAGCCGGGCGCCGGTGGCCGGGTCCTCGGCGAGGTCGGGGGAGTGCAGCCGTTCGGGCCGGTCCTGTTCGCGCAGCAGCCTGGCGAGCAGGCTCTGCTCGGGCGGGACGGTCTCCAGCGCGCCGAGGCTGGCGCGGTCGAGGCCGAGGCCGACGGGCTGGCCGGGCCTGCCGCCGGGCATCCGGGTGACCAGGACGCCGCGGCGGGCGCCGAGCAGGGCGGCGCCGGAGGCGAGGACGGTGTCCAGGGTGGCGGCGAGGCCGCGGGCGCGGGCGAGCTGTTCGGTGTGCCGGTGCAGGCTGGTGAAATCGGACAGTCGTCCGGCCAAACGGTCCTGCACCCCGGCGGCCGGTGCCGTGCGGACGTCCGCCGCGCCGTCCTGCGCGTCGGCGGGGCCGGGGAAGCCCGGTGGGTCGAGGACGGTCAGCCCGCCGGCGCTGCCGGGCTCGCCCGGCTCGGAGGGTGTCGACGACGACGGGTGGGACTCGGTCATGCCGCCACTCCTGACGTGCTACGTGCCATGCGGAACCCCCAGGTACGGCCGGTGTGGAGCGATGACGGCCAAAGGGCGCGTTTCGCCTCGATTCGCTACTACTCGTCATTGATCGACAGCAATGCCACCACTTCTACACAGGCCATTTGGGGCATGTCCAGATCCAGGACGACGCGGTGGCCTGTTCCACATCCGCGAGACCCGGTCGGGGGGCGCGTACGGCCTGGCCGCGCGCCGGTCCGGTCGGGAGGCATGGAGGGGACCGGGAGCGGGCAGAACGGAGGGGACGGACCCGGCGGCCGTCCGGATCGTATGCCCGCGCCGCCCGGGACCCGGGCTGGCCGGAAGTCTCTCACTCGTACGGTGGAACCAAGCGCGCCCGGGCGGCGTCCATCCGGTCGCATACGGGATTCTCGTTCCAGGGGCTGTTTCAGTGCGCGGCCCTTCTCATGTCGTGCTCCACACCGTGATCCACGTCGTCGCCGCGCCGCCCGCCATGCCGCACGCCCCCCTTCGCGCCGCCGGGGCCGTGCCACCGCGGGTCCGCGTGACGAGTCCCGGCGGTGCCGACGGGCCGGAGCGAACCGAGCGGTCAGGGAAAGGAACGAGCGCCATGCGTGAGAACCCGAAAGATCCGTGTCCGCCCGCCACTCCCCACCACCCCGTCCAGGACGACGTCGCACGTCAGCGCCCTGCCCGGCTCGCCGCGGCCCTGACGGCCGCCGTCGACCACCGCTGGCCCGTGGTGCCGGGGGCCGTTCTGCGCGGCGGCCAGTGCTCCTGCGGCGACCAGGACTGCACCGTGCCGGGCGCGCACCCGCACGACCCGTCGCTGCTGGCCGCCACCACGGACGCCCGGATGGTGCGCTGGTGGTGGGAGCGGCAGAGCCCGGACGCTCCGGTGCTGGCCGCCACCGGTTCGGTGGTCTCGGCGGTCAGCCTGCCGGCGGCGGCCGGCGCCCGGGCGCTGGTCTACCTGGGCGCGCTGCGGCTGCCGCTCGGTCCGGTGCTGGCGATGCCGGGCCGGTACGCGCTGCTGGTGGCCCCGTACTCGCTGGACGCGATCGGCGAGATGCTCGCTCAACTCCCTTGGGTGCCAGGCTCGTTGCGCTACCACGGGGCGGACGGCTTCCTGCCGCTGCCGCCCGGCGGGGCGGCCGGCCGGGTGCGCTGGGTGCTGGCCCCGCACCCGGACGCCGACGGCGGGGTGCGGCTGCCGCAGGTCGGGCCGCTGCTGGGCGAGTTGGTGGAGGCGACGGTCCGGTTGGACAGCGGTCGCTCGGCGTACTGATCCGCCGGTCCGTTCCCGGGCCGCTCGTCGGGGCCCTGCGGAAAACAAAAGATCCGGCCGCTGGCGACGGGGGATGCACCAGCGGCCGGACTCTTTAGACAGTAACAAGGATCCGCGCCCGCGCCAATTTCCAAGACCCCCTGCCCGCCCGGAAATTGCGGCTTCATGGCGACAATGTGACGCGTATCACCCGGATCCCGGGCGCTTTAGTTCAAGGTGACCTGACGGTTCACCAGGTTCGCGCGGGCGCGCCGCTCCTCGGCGGTCAACGGGGTCTCGTCGGCGAGCACCGAGGCCAGCCGCTCGGCGAACTCGGCGGCCGGCTTCTCGCAGTCGGCGGCGGTCATGGCGAGCGGGAGGTCCCAGACCGGGACGGTCAGGCCGTGCGCGCGGAACGAGCCGACCAGGCGGGTGTCCGGGCCGAGCGAGGACTGGTCGGCGGCGCTCAGCCGGGCCAGCGCGTCCAGCAGCCGCTCCTCGGGCACGGTCATCACCCAGCGCAGGTGGTTCTTGTCGGGGGTGCCGCACCAGTAGGCGGCGTCGGCGCTCGCCAGCTTCTCGGTCGGGATGGCCGAGGCGTTGGCGCGCTCCAGGGAGGCGGCGACCTCGCCGGTCGCGGTCTCGGCGTCCTCCAGCCAGAACTCGAAGCCGGTGTGCACGGCGGGCGTGAACGCGGCGTTGACGTCCAGCAGGTCCTGGAGCCGGCGTCCGCCCGCCTCGGTCCGGCGGGACGGCACCGGGTTGCCCGGCTCGGTGGCCAGCGCCAGCTCCAGGGCGTCCGCGAGGTCGCGGCTGAGGTCGCCGGAGGAGGACTGGGTCTGCAGGCCGAGCAGGATGGAGCCGTCCTGGCGGCGCAGGGCCGGCCAGGCCAGCGGCAGCACGGTGGCCAGGGTCACCGACGGGACGTCGCCGGTGGCGCCCTCGGCCACCCCGGCGGCCAGCGTCAGCGGCACCGTGGCGGCGGGCACCAGCTCGCGCAGCGCGACCCAGTCGGCCTCGCCCGCCAGGCCCTCGAACGGGCGGTGCACCAGCTCCTGCACCGCGTGCGAGGCCTCCCGGCCGTGACAGGCCTTGTACCGGCGGCCCGAACCGCAGGGGCAGTTCTCGCGGGCCCCCACCACGGGGACCTCGCCCGTGACGGCGGTGGTGGACTGACGCTGCGGCGCCTTCTTGGCGGCCTTCTTGCCCATGGTGCGGCTCTCCCGGGAACGGTGGTCCTTTGCTCCGGGCAGCCTACTGACGTTCCCCCGGCGCGCGGGCACGCGCCGGGCGGACGGGTGGGGGGCGCGCGTCGGTTCAGGCGCTGCGGGCGTCACCACCGGTGCGCCGGGCGTGCCGGGCCCGGGCGGGCAGCGCCGCCCAGACCGTCACCTCGCCGGGCGCGTCGCGCACGCCCCAGTCGCTGGCCAGCTGGCCGACGATGTTCAGGCCGCGACCGCCGCGCGAGGTCAGCGAGGGGCCGGCGGGCAGCGGCCGGGTGGTCGCGCCGCCGTCGGTGACCTCCAGGGTGAGCACGCCGTCGGCGTGCAGCTGCCAGCGGACCAGCACGCCGCCGTCCGTTCCGCTCCCGTGCTCCTCGCGCTCCCGGCCGCCCGTGGCGGGGTGCGTCCCGGAGGGGACGCCGACCAGCAGCTGGTCCACCACCTCGGCCCGCGCGCCGCGCCCCAGGGCCCGCAGCGGGCCGAGCGGACGGGCGTACCGACAGGCGTTGCTCAGCAGTTCGGAAAGGATCAATACGGCATCATCAATGACCGGCTCCGGTATCTGCCGGTCGCCGAGATCTCGACGCAGTCGGCGCCGTGCGACCCCGACACTCGCCGGGCCGTGCGGCACTGCCATGGTCGATGAAGTCGGCACTTCACGCGCCACCATCAACGCCACCCCCGGACCTCCTTCAGCGTATGCCGAGGGAGAGATGCCCCTTGGTAATGCGTCGGAAACGACCGCCGGACGATCCCGCGAGGACATTTCAAGCGATTGCGACCGAGGGTGGACCTGAGGTCATTCCGTGCTCACCCTGCGTCGCCCCGGTGCATGAATTCCGGCAATAACGGGCCCGGAAGGTTTGACTGCCGACCAGAACGATCAGGTTGTGTCCGGGCTTTGCGGGTGGATTTGCGGGCGGCCCGCCGCCCGACGGCGGATCACCGCCCGAGCTGCGCCAGGACCTCGGCGGGCCGGTTGGTGATGATCGCGGACACCCCGAGCTCCAGACACAGTTCCACGTCGGCCGGTTCGTCCACGGTCCACACGTGCACCTCGTGCCCCAGCTCGCGCAGCCGCGTCACCAGCTGCGGGCGGGCCCGCACCAGGTCGATGCCCGGCCCGGCGATCCGCGCCCCGCCCGGCAGCGGGGAGCCCGGGCGCAGCCGGCCGAGCAGCGGCAGGGTCCGTTCGAACAGGAACACCCGCCGGTACTCCGGCGCCGAGGCCGCCACCCGGTCCAGCCCCACCGAGGAGAAGCTCATGATCCGGGCCGCTGGGCGCTCGCCCTCCCGGCTCGCGCCGATCTTGAAGCGTTCGAGCGTCCGCAGCAGCTCGGCCTCCACCCGGCCGCGGTAGCGCACCGGGTGCTTGGTCTCGATCGCCAGGTCCACCGGGCGGCCGCAGTCCACCACCAGCTCCAGCAGCCGCTCCAGCCGCAGCACGCCGCGCAGTTCGGGGTCGGTGCTGGGGCGGCCGGTCTTCCAGGCGCCGAAGTCGTACGCCTCCAGCTCGGCCAGCGTCATCGCCGAGACGGTGCCCTGGCCGTTGGAGACCCGGCCGATCCGGCGGTCGTGCACGCAGACCAGCTCGCCGTCGGCGGTCAGCCGGACGTCGCACTCGACCGCGTCCGCGCCCTCGTCGAGCGCGCGCCGGTACGCCGCCAGGGTGTGCTCGGGCAGGGCGTGCGAGGAACCGCGGTGGGCGATCACCTGGACGGGCGGCGTGGTGCGCGCCGCCGTCGAGGACGGGTCTGTGCTGGTCACGGGCCCCACGATAGGCGGCGGAAGTGACGCGCAGGCGAAGACGGCCCCAATCCGCGGGGCCGTCTTCGGTGCCGGTCGGTCAGCTCCGCGCCGCCCTGCGGGTCAGCGGGGTGAGCGCCCAGGTGACCAGGGCCGGCACCAGGAAGGCGAACAGCGAGGCCGACGTCCACTCCTGCGGGGTGAAGTCCAGGGCGTCCTGGGCGGAGGTCCAGAAGTCCGTCCACCAGCCGGCCACCGCGGTCGGCGCGATGAACTGGTAGACCGCGAAGCCCAGCACCCACGGCAGCAGCATCAGGCGGCGCGAGGGCGCGTCGGCGGAGAGGTTCCAGCCGTACCGGCCGGCGCCGAAGAAGTAGTCCACCGCCAGCACCGCCAGCAGCGGCACGAAGACCGAGCCGATCAGGCCGAGGAAGTTGGTGTAGGTGTCGGTGAACTTGTCGATCTGCAGGGCCAGCACGGTGATCAGCAGGCCGATCCCGCCGGTCAGCACCCGGCGGTCCACCTTCGGCAGCAGGTTCTGCACCGACATCGCGGTCGAGTACACGTTGGCGAAGGACTGGTCCGTCTCGCGCAGCACCAGCACCAGCAGGAACAGCCAGCCGGCCCAGACGCCGAGGAAGGAGTCGAAGATCCTGTTCGGGTCGCCGTCGGACTGCAGCAGGGCCATCAGGCCGAGCACGTAGCACCAGACCTGGGCGATCGTGTAGCCGGAGAAGCTGCCCCAGAACGCCGAGCGCGCGGTGCGCGAGTGCCGGGTGTAGTCGGCGGCCAGCGGGACGAAGGAGATCGACACCGCGATCATCGCGTCGGTGGCGCCCAGGAAGCCGTGCCAGTTGCCGGCGCCCGGGTCGGGCACCCCCTGGCGGCCCAACTGGACGGTGAAGTACACCATCGCGACGGCGACCGCACCGGCCACGAAGCGGCGCAGCACCGCGATCGAGCCCAGCGGCCAGATGGTCAGCGCGGTGGTCAGCGCGCCCGCCAGGAGCACGAACAGCCAGCGGTAGCCGTCGGTGTGGGCGACGGTCTGCGCGCCCACCGCGATCGTGAGCAGCTCGAACACGCCCCAGCCGACGCACTGGACGATGTTCAGCACCGTCGGGACGTACGACAGCCGGGTGCCGAACAGCCCGCGCAGGTTCGCCATCGCGGGCGCACCGGTACGGGCCCCGATCAGCGCGGCCACGCCGAGCATCGCGGTGCCGACCACGGTGCCGGCCACGATCGCGGTCACCGCGGCGGCCAGCGACAGCTCGCTGCCCTTGGCTCCGAGCACGGTCGCGGCGGTGGAGAAGCCGATCAGGCTGACGCCCAGGTTCATCCAGAGCGCGAAGTGGTCCCGGAAGCGCAGCGTGCGCGGCGGCTCGGTGTCCAGTACGAGCGGTGCCTCGGCACGCTCCGGGCGGTCCAGGACGGCGGTCGCCGTGTCGGTGGGGCCCGGGCGACCGCTGTCACCGCTGTCACCGTCGTGAGCGGTCGGGGACGGTTCGGGGAAACCCTTGGACGCGGGCGCGCCCGAAGAAGAGGATGGCGAAGCAGGCGACATGGCCGATACTCCCTACGCCGGCATTACCCGGACAGGTTCCGGCGGTCTGCGCCCCCTCGACGGTCCGCCCACGATCCCGTGGCGTACGGTCGACCAGCGCACTCTCAGCCTGGTCGGTCCAAGCTCCCGCGTGTCAGTTGTGAGCGACAGGCTAACCGGCCCGGGGGTGAACGCCAAGGCCACGGGGTGTGCGGCCCGCATCGCGGGACGTCCGGCGGAGGTGGGGGAGCCTCCGGTCGTCGGCCTGGTCGCCGGTTCGGCCGTCGGCGCAGGACAGCCTGGTCGGCGGCCCGGCTGTCGGCGGCGGCTAAGGATTCTTATGAGTTATTCAGAGGGGTCCTTACGGCAATCGAATCGGCAGTACGAAAAACTATGGTCCTTGGTTCTGTCAGCTATGGAGGTCGTTCGTGAGCACCGAGCGCGAGGTTGGGCCCACCGGGCCGCAGGGGGAGCAGCCCTCGGGCGGCCAGGCGGCGGCTGTTCCCGCTTCCGACGGCCACGCCTCGGGCGGGCACCAGCCGACACTGGCCTTCGGCCGGGTCCCCGAGCCCGCGGCCGCGCCGGCCGCGGAGGCCGCACCGGCTGAGGCCGCGCCGACCGATGGTGTTCCGGCCGAGGGCGGGTACCAGCCCACCGTGGCCTTCACCAAGGTCCCCGCGCCGGAGGCGGCCCCGCAGGCCCCGGCCGCGCCGGCCGCCGACGCGCCGACCGCCCCGGTCGACGCCGCCACCGGCTACATCGACGCGCCGCCGCCCGTCCTGCCGCCCGCCCCGCCGGTCCCGGCCGCGCCGGCGGTACCCGTCGCACCTGTCGCACCCGTCGCCGAGAGCCCGGCCCTGCCGCCGGGTGCCAACCCGTACGCCACCCCGGCCCACGGCGTCCCCGCCGCCGGCCCGCACGACCCGTACGGCACCCCGGCCGCACCCGGCGCGCCCGCCGCGCACCCCGCGCCCGGCCACCACCCGTTCGGCGCCGGCCAGCCGCTCGGCGGCTGGGGCGCCGCCCACGACGCCGGCGGCGGCGCGGGCTACCCGGGCGGCCCGGCCGGACCGCTCGGCTACCCGGCCGACTACCCCGGCGGCCCCGGCGGCCCGCGCAAGAAGCGCGGCGGCCTGGTCGCCCTGATCGCAGCCGTCGCGCTGGTCGCCGGCGTGGCCGGCGGGGCGCTCGGCGTGACCGTCGCGGACCGCAACGACCGCACCAACAGCGCCGACGACCACCGCAGCACCACCGTCCAGGCCAGCAACACCCAGAAGAACGAGCCCGCCCCCGGCTCGATCGCCGGCATCGCGCAGAAGGCGCTGCCCAGCGTCGTCACCATCAAGGCGCAGGGCAACGGCGAGTCGGGCACCGGCACCGGCTTCGTCTTCGACACCGAGGGCCACATCCTCACCAACAACCACGTGGTCGCGCCGACCCTCAACGGCGGCAAACTGACCGTCAAGTTCGCCGACGGCACGTCCTACAACGCGTCCGTGCTGGGCCACGCCGAGGGCTACGACGTCGCCGTGGTCAAGATCGACAACCCGCCGAAGAGCAAGCTGGCCCCGCTTCCGCTGGCCGACTCCGACAAGGTCAACGTCGGTGACGCCACCGTCGCGATCGGTGCGCCGTACGGCCTGGAGTCCACCGTCACCAGCGGCATCGTCAGCGCCAAGGACCGCCCGGTCGCCTCCGGCGACGAGACCGGCGGCCAGTCCTCCTACATGAACGCCCTGCAGACCGACGCCTCGATCAACCCCGGCAACTCCGGCGGCCCGCTGCTCGACTCCAGCGGCTCGGTGATCGGCATCAACTCGGCGATCCAGTCCAACGCCTCCGCCAACGGCCGGGCCGGCAGCATCGGCCTCGGCTTCGCCATTCCGATCAACCAGGCCAAGTGGGTCGCCGACACCCTGATCAAGACCGGCAAGCCGGTCTACGCCAAGCTCGACGTGCTGCGCAACGACGACTACAAGGGCGACGGCGCGCAGATCCAGACCCGCGACATCCAGGGCCAGCCGGCCGTCACCCCCGGAGGCGCCGCCGACAAGGCCGGTCTCAAGCCGGGCGACGTCATCACCAAGCTCGGCGGAGTCCCGATCGACAACGGCCCCGCCCTGGTCAGCCGGATCTGGACGCACAAGCCCGGCGAGACCGTCGACGTCGAGTACACCCGCAACGGCCAGCAGTTCAACACCAAGGTCACCCTCGGCCAGCGGGACGGCGACAGCTGACCCCCACCCGCACGAAACGGTGTGCACCGAACCCCGCCGGACCCGTTAGGCTGACCTCCGCCTGGAGAGCTGCCCGAGCGGCCTAAGGGAACAGTCTTGAAAACTGTCGTGCGGTGACCCCGTACCGTGGGTTCGAATCCCACGCTCTCCGCTGGTTGGAGAACCACCTGCTCAGGGCGGGTGCCGAGATCACTCGGCACCCGCCTTTCGCGTTTGCGGCCGGCGGGGGTTGACCCTGACACGGTGGCAGGGGGTGGAGTGGGGGCACCATGTTGAACATCGGAGACTTCGCCAGCCACGGCCGGGTGTCGGTGCGGATGCTGCGCCACTACGACGCGATCGGGCTGCTGCGGCCCGCCAGGGTGGACCCGGTCAGCGGGTACCGGTCCTACGAGGCGTCCCAACTCGCCCGGCTCAACCGGGTGATCGCGCTCAAGGAGCTCGGCTTCACGCTGCAGCAGGTGCGGGCCCTCCTGGACGAGCAGGTGGACGCGGCCGAACTGCGCGGGATGCTGCGGCTGCGTCGGGCCCAACTCGCCGAGGCGATCGCCGCGGACGAGCAGCGGCTGACCAGGGTGGAGGCGAGGCTCCGGACGATCGAGAGCGAGGGGAGCATGTCCGCACACGACGTCGTGCTGAAGCGGGTGCCGTCCGTCCGGGTGGCCGAACTGACCGCGGTGGCCGCGAGTTATGAGCCGGAGGACATCGGACCGGTGATCGGCCCGCTGTTCGCGGAGCTGTGCCGGCGGCTGGCCGAGGCCGGGATCGCCGGGGCGGGCCCGTCCGTCGCCCGGTACGAGGACGTGCCGGAGGGCGAGGGCACGGTGCTGATCCGGGTGGCCGTCCCGGTCGGGCCGGCGGTGGAGCCGGGCCGGTACGGCTTCGCGGTGCTCGACCTGCCGCCGATCGAGGAAGCGGCGACGGTCGTGCACCGCGGCTCGATGGACGAGGCGATGGGGAGCTTCCAGGAGCTGGCCCGCTTCATCGACGCGAACGGCTACCGCTCGGCCGGCTACGCCCGGGAGCTCTACCTGGAGTGCCCGGACGACCCGGCGCGGTGGGTCACGGAGTTCCAGGAGCCGGTGGTCCGCCGGTAGGCCCTGCCCGGCCGAGGCCCGTGCCCCGCAGATCCCGCCGGGGCCCACTTGCCGGGCCTCCGGCGGGCGGGCAGAGTGCGGTGGAGGCGGCGGGCGGCGAGTGGAGGCGGCGATGGGTGACCTGACGGACCGACTGGCGCAGGGCCTTCCGGCCGGGGCCGTGGTGGTGGATCCGGACGTGACCGCCGCCTACCGCCATGACATGGCCGGCTTCTGCGCCGCCGGTGCGCCCGCCGTGGTGGTGTTCCCGGAGACGGTCGAGCAGGTGCAGCACGTGCTGCGCACCGCCACCGCGCTGCGGGTGCCGGTGGTGCCGCAGGGGGCGCGGACCGGGCTGTCGGGGGCGGCGAACGCCGTGGACGGCTGCATCGTGCTGTCGATGGTGAAGTTGAACCGGATCCTGGAGCTCGACCCGGTGAACCGGATCGCGGTGGTCGAACCCGGCGTGGTGAACGCCGAACTGTCGCGAGCAGCCGAGGAGTTGGGGCTTTCGTACCCGCCGGACCCGTCCAGCTGGGAGTCCTGCACGATCGGCGGCAACATCGGCACCGGCGCGGGCGGGCTCTGCTGCGTGAAGTACGGCGTCACCAGCGAGTACGTGCTCGGCCTGGACGTGGTGCTGGCGGACGGGCGGCTGCTGTCCACCGGGCGCCGGACGGCCAAGGGCGTGGCCGGGTACGACCTGACCCGGCTGCTGGTCGGCTCGGAGGGCACGCTGGGCGTGGTGGTCCGGGCGGTGCTCGCGCTGCGGCCCGCGCCGGCGCCGCAGCTGGCGCTGGCGGCGGAGTTCCCGAGCGCGGACGCGGCGGGCGCGGCCGTCTGCGAGGTGATGGCGCGCGGCCTGACCCCGTCGCTGATGGAGCTGATGGACGCGGTCAGCGTGCGGGCGGTCAACGACCTGGGGCGGATGGGGCTGCCGGAGACGACCCGGGCGCTGCTGCTGGTGGCCTTCGACGGGCCGGACCGGGAGGCCGGGCTGGCGCGGGTGGCGGAGCTCTGCCGGGAGGCCGGGGCGACCGAGGTGGTGCCGGCCGAGGACGAGGCGGAGTCGCAGCTGCTGCTGGAGGCCCGGCGACTGGCGCTGCCCGCGCTGGACCGGTTGGGCACCACGATGATCGACGACGTGGCGGTGCCGCGCTCCCGGCTGGCCGAGATGCTGAACGGCGTGGCGGCGATCGCCGAGCGGCACGCGCTGACCATCGGGGTGGTCAGCCATGCCGGGGACGGCAACACCCACCCGATCGTGATCTTCGACGGCTCGGACGAGGAGCAGGCTGCGCGGGCGCAGCGCTCCTTCGACGAGATCATGGCGCTGGGGCTGGAGCTGGGCGGCACGATCACCGGGGAGCACGGGGTGGGGCTGCTCAAGCGGGACTGGCTGGCGCGCGAGCTGGGGCCGGTCGCGCTGGACCTCCAGCGACAGCTGAAGGCGGTCTTCGATCCACTGGGAATCATGAACCCGGGCAAGATGGTCTGATGGTATTTCCCCCTATTCCAGTACGACTTTCCGATGGTCTGGGAATGGCTAGAAAAGTCGACATGGGAGGGTAGTCGAACTTTTTGGGGGCGCGTTTCCTGATTTCCCTGCGCCGGGGTGGTGCGCCTGGTGGTTCGCGTGATGGCGAAGCGCCCTGCCTGGAGGGTCCTCCGAGAGGTCGCCGTTCGGGCAAAGTGCCAGCTCAGAGAGGCGTGTCGGCGCACTGTCCGATTTTCGGTCCGTTATGCGCAGCCCGGGTGGATATCACGCTAACGGGCGAAAACTGCCCCGCCGACTAGTGCTTTGTCGATTTGTTGCGGAAGTCTGTCTCTCGGCGTCGCAGCCAGCAGGTGTTCGTCTGGCCGGCGAACTCCCGCACCCCTTGCTCGACAATTGCACGATTTACAGCTTCTTGGAGGCTCTCATGGCTCGCATCCACACCCGCCGGGTGGCCGGACTCCTGCTCGCCGCCCCGCTCGCGGCCGGCCTGCTGCTGGCCGGGGCCGGCGCTGCGGCCGCCGACAACGGTGCGGGCGCCGCCGCCGGCTCCAACGCCGGCGTGGTGTCCAACGTCGGCACGGGCAACGTCTTCGGCGGGGTCGACGGCAACTACATCTCCACCCAGCAGACCGCCACCGGCGCCGGCGCCTCGAACCAGAACAACACCCTCGCGGTGAAGGACAACGCGGGCACCATCCTGGCCGGGCAGTCCAACAAGAACATCAACGTCGTGTTCGCCCCGATCTTCCACTGATCCGATCGGGCACCACCGACGGCGGGGGCGCCGGAGGTGGGCGGCCGCGGGTGAGCTGAGCGCTCGCGGAGGGGCTCGAACCAGTCTCCGGGCGGAATTCCCGCCCGGGCGCGGATCAGAACAGCGCATGACCGGCCAGCGGAAAGGGTCGCCGTGAAGCCGGCCTCGTGGGCGGTGCCGCCATCGGTACCGCCCACGAGTGCGTCCGGAGCCGGGCGCGAACCGCACGGGCCCGCTCGTCGCCGGCTGCCAGGCGCCGCCAGCTGTCCGGCACCGCCGACATCGCCGGCTGCCCGACACCGCCGACACCGCTCGGGACCGCCCGCCGAGGCCCGCCCGGACGCCCCGAACGCGTCCAGCGAGGGCCCGCGCCCGGAGCCGTCGGTGCTCGGCGGTACGGTTGCGCTCCGACAGCGCACCACGTGCCCGGGCCCGGGAACCACGGCCCGGCCGGGGCGGCGACCGCGGCAACCGGAAGAGAGGGCGCGCGATGGCGGCGGAGGAGGAGGGCCTGACCGGCCCGGGCGAGGCCTGGCCTGCACCGGAGCCGGATCCGCGACCCGGGCCGGACGCCCGCCGGGAGCCGGCCGAGCACCGGCCCGAGCCGAAGTCCGTGCCCGAGCTGCTGCTCGGCCGCCCGCCGATGGCCCGCCCGCTGCCGACCTTCGACGCCGAGGCCGCGCCCGCCGAGCCCGGCCCGCTGTTCGTGGACTGGCTCGCCACCGCGCTGGCCGCCGGCGTGCCGGACCCGCAGGTGGTCACCCTCTCCACGGTCGACGCGGACGGCCTGCCGGACGCCCGGGTGCTGGTGCTGCGCGACGTCGACGCGTCCGGCACCGGCTGGGTCTTCTCCGCCGCCGCCGACAGCCCCAAGGGCCGCCAGCTGGCCGACCACCCGGCCGCCGCGCTGACCGTCTACTGGCCCCAGCTGGGCCGCCAGGTGCGGGTCCGCGGCACCGTCGAGCGGGCCGCCGACCTGGTCGCCGCCGCCGAGTTCGCCACCCGCTCCCCGGATGCCCGGGTCGGCGCGCTGGTCGGGCGGCAGAGCGAGCCGATGGCCTCGCTCGCCGAGTACGACGAGGCCGTCGCCGTCGCCCGCCGCCGGCTGGAGGCCACTCCGGACGCGGTCGCGGCCGGGCACGCGGTCTACACCCTGTGGGCGCACGAGGTGGAGTACTGGCAGGGCGACGCGCAGCGCCGGCACGTCCGGCTGCGCTACACCCGCACCGGCCCGGTCCGGACCCCGGAGTGGTCGCGCACCCTGCTGTGGCCGTAGCGGTCTGACGGCGCAAGGGCCCGGCCTGGCCGGGCCCCGTCGTCGTGCGGCCCTACCGCCGCCCGGTCAGCGTGGCTCCCACGCTGGCCGCCACCACACAGCCGATCCCGGCCAGCTGCGGCACGCCCAGCAGCTGGCCGAGCACCACCAGGCCGACCAGCGCGCTGACCGCCGGCTCCAGACTGACCAGCACGCTGAACACCCGCTGCGGCATCCGCCGCAGCGCGGTCATCTCCAGTGCGTACGGGATCACCGGCAGCAGCAGCGACACCCCGGCCACCGCGGCCAGCAGTCCCAGCGGCGAGGCGCCGGGCGCGGTCAGCCCGTCCCAGGCCTGGCCGAGCCCGAACGGCGCCAGGGCGAGCGCGCCGACCGTCATCGACACCGCCAGGCCCTGGAAGCCCTGGAAGGCGGCGCCGACCTTGTCGGTGAACAGGATGTACGCGGCGTAGCAGGCGGCGGCCCCGAAGGCGTAGAGCAGGCCGACCGGGTCGAGCCCGCCCCCGTCGCCGCCCTCGCCGAGCAGGGTCAGCAGGACGACGCCGCCGGCGGCGAGCAGCGCCCAGAGCAGGTGGCTGGCGCGCCGGGCGAAGACCAGGGCGACCGCGAGCGGGCCGAGGAACTCGATGGTCGCGGCGGTGCCCATCGGCAGCCGGTCGATCGCCCCGGCGAACAGGAAGGTCATCCCGGCCGAGGCCACGCCCAGCAGGGCCGCCGCGGCGAGGTCGCGCGGGCGCTTGTCGCGCAACCGGGGCCGGGTGACGGCGAGCAGGATGACCGCCGCGAAGCCCAGCCGCAGGAAGGTGGTGCCGCTGACCCCGAGCGGGCCGAACAGCGGCTTGGACAGGGCGATCCCGGTCTGCACCAGGAACATCGCGGTCAGACAGAGAAGCGGCGCCGGGATCCTCTCCGGGCGCCGCAGGACCTTCGGGAGTCGGCCGGTGGGCCGGCCGGGGGGCGCGTCGGGCGGTGCCGTGGAGCCGGGTGCCCCGCCTCGTCGCCAGCTGCCCCGCTCGCCGGCGGGCTCGCCCTGGGGGGCGGGCGGCATGGCAAGCGCCTCGGCGACGGCGGCAGCCGGCATCGGGGCGGTGGTTTCGCTGGGATGGGAGCTGGGCATATGGGCGAGTTTGCCGTAAGGAGTGATGAACGGGCAAGCTCGTTACAACTATCGGGACGGATGTGGACGGGTGCGGCCGAAAGGGTGGGCTCGCCCGGTGCGCCCGGCGTGGTTGCCGCATTCGTCCGATGGTCCGTCAGTAGCAAGGGCGGGTGCGCTATCTCCGCCCCGCGGCCCTGCTCGCCGCCTCCCTCGTGCTCCTGCTGGCCACCGACGGGACGGGCGTGAGCGCCGGGGCCGCCGCCCTCCCCCGCATCCGGGCCCTCACCCTGCCCGACCGGTTCGGCCCGCCCAGGATCCACGACGACTTCACCGGCCCCGCCTTCGACGCCTGCACCGCGCCGCCCCTCGACACCCTGCGGGCCTGGCACGGGGTCTCCCCGTACGGCGCGCTCGGCATCTACGTCAGCGGCGCCCAGCGCGGCTGCGGCCAGCCCCGGCTCACCGCCGAGTGGGTGCGCCAGGCCCGCGCACTGGGCTGGCGCTTCCTGCCGGCCCACGTCGGGCTCCAGGCGCCGTGCAGCGAACTCGCCCGCAAGCCGCGCCGGATCGACCCCGCCCACGCGGTCGAGCAGGGCCGGGACGAGGCCACCGAAGCCGTCCACGCGATGGGCTCGCTCGGATTCGGCAAGGGCGGCCCGGTCTACCTCGACATCGAGGCCTACCCGATGCACGACCCCGCCTGCGGCCAGGCCGTGGTCGACTTCGCCGTCGGCTGGACCCAGGCCCTGCACGCCGCCGGCTACCGCTCCGGCTTCTACTCCAGCCTCGACTCCGGCATCGCCGACCTGGCCGCCGCCGCCCGGGCCGGCAGCTTCCCGCTGCCCGACGCCCTCTGGTACGCCCGCTGGGACGACCGGGCCGACACCGCCGATTCCGGCGCCCTCGGCTCCGACCTCTGGGGCGACCACCAGCGCGTCCACCAGTACCGCGGCAACGTCGAGGAGACCTACGGCGGCGCCGCCCTCACGATCGACCGCAACCACGTCGACGGCCCGACCGCCGGCTGACGCGTCGCCGATCCGTGATCCGGGCAACGGGGCCGGGATACTGACAGCGGGTGGGGCGGGGCGGCACAATCGGGCACGTCCGCGCGCATTACCGCCCGGTAGGTGCCGCAGGCGCAGCCGCCAGTGCCGCCAGGTCAAGGAGGACCCGTGTTCAGCACGATGCAGGACGTCCCGCTCACCGTCGCCCGGATTCTGGAGCACGGGTCCACCATCCACGGCCGGTCCACCGTCACCACCTGGGACGGCACCGGGCCGGTCGTGCGGACGTACGCCGAGGTGGGGGCGCGGGCCGCGCAGCTCGCCCACGCGCTCCGCGACGAACTGGGGGTGACCGGGGACGACCGGGTCGCGACCTTTATGTGGAACAACTCGGTCCACTTGGAGGCGTACCTCGCCGTCCCCGCGATGGGGTCCGTGCTGCACACGCTCAACCTGCGGCTGCCCGCCCACCAGCTGTCGTTCATCGTCAACCACGCCGCCGACCACACGGTGATCGTGGACGGCAGCGTGCTCCCGCTGCTCGCCGCCGTCCTGCCGGACCTCGCCCCGACGCTCCGGCACATCGTGGTGAACGGCCCCGCCGACCGCTCGCTGCTGGCCGGCTTCCCGGGCACCGTGCACGACTACGAGGAGCTGATCGCCGGCCGGCCCACCGCCTACCCGTGGCGCAGCGACCTCGACGAGCGCGAGGCCGCCGTGCTCTGCTACACCTCCGGCACCACCGGGGACCCGAAGGGCGTGCTCTACAGCCACCGCTCGGTGTACCTGCACTGCCTCCAGGTCAACACCGGCGACAACTTCGCCTTCACCCCGCGCGACACCGCGCTGCCGGTGGTCCCGATGTTCCACGTGAACGCCTGGGGCATCCCGCACGCCGCCTTCATGTCCGGTGCCAACCTGCTCATGCCGGATCGTTTCCTCCAGCCCAAGCCGATGGCCGAGATGATCGCCGCCGTCCGGCCCACCGTCGGCGCCGCCGTCCCGACCATCTGGAGCGGCCTGCTGGACGAGCTCGACGCGGGCGACTACGACACCTCCAGCCTGCGCATGGTGGTCATCGGCGGCAGCGCCTGCCCGCCCTCGCTGATGAAGGGCTTCGAGGAGCGCCACGGCATCCGCGTGCTGCACGCCTGGGGCATGACCGAGACCTCGCCGCTCGGCTCCTTCGCCCAGCCGCCCGGCGGCCTCACCCCGGAGGAGGAGTGGCCCTACCGCGTCACCCAGGGCATCTTCCCGGCCTCCGTCGAGGCCCGGCTGGTCGGCCCGGCCGGTGAGCGGATGCCGCACGACGGCGTCGCGGCGGGCGAGCTGGAGGTGCGCGGCCCGTGGATCGCCGGGGCCTACTACGGCGGTGCCGGGCAGGACCCGGTCCGTCCGGACGACAAGTTCTCCGAGGACGGCTGGCTGCGCACCGGCGACGTCGGCACCATCACCGCCGACGGCTACCTGACCCTCACCGACCGGGCCAAGGACGTGATCAAGTCCGGCGGAGAGTGGATCTCCTCGGTCGAACTGGAGAACCAGTTGATGGCCCACCCCGAGGTGGCCGAGGCCGCCGTGGTCGCCGTCCCGGACGAGAAGTGGGGCGAGCGCCCGCTGGCCACGGTCGTGCTGCGCCCGGGTGCCACGGCCGGGCTGAGCGAGCTGCGGGCCTTCCTGGCCGGGCGGATCGCCTCCTGGCAGCTGCCGGAGCGCTGGTCGATCGTCGAGTCGGTGCCGAAGACCTCGGTCGGCAAGTTCGACAAGAAGGTGATCCGCGCCAGCTACGCGGCGGACGAACTGGACGTGACGGTGCTCGGCAAGGAGTAGCCGCCCGCCCGACCGCCGAGGGCCGGCCACCCCCGTTCCAGCGGGGTGGCCGGCCCTAGGGCGTGTTTCATAATTCCCGCCGGGCGCGCGACGCCGGGCATCCCGCCTGACCGCACCGGCGAAACGTCCAAGTACGGCCCAGTACGAGGACGCTTCGCCGGCACGCCCAGCCGGGCGCCCAACGCCGCGCGCTGATCCGACGCGAATTATGAAACACGCCCTAGGCGCGTGCCTGGTGGATCTCGCCGGACCCTCGGCGTCAGGGCGCGGTCAGCCCGCCGCGGCGACGCCCGCCTCGCCCATCGCGCCGATCCGCCCGAGCAGGTCGACGATCCGGGACTGGACGTCGGCGCTGGTCGAGCGCTCGGCGAGGAACAGCACCGTCTCGCCGGTGCGCAGCCGGGGCAGTTCGCGCGGGTCGAGGTCCACCGAGGTGTAGACCACCAGCGGGGTGCGGTGCAGCCGGTCGTTGGCGCGCAGCCAGTCCAGCAGGCCGACCCGGCGGCGGCGGATCTGGAGCAGGTCCATCACCACCAGATTGGGCTGCACGCTGCTGGCCCGGGCGACGGCGTCGTTCTCGTCCACCGCGTGCTCGACGTGCATGCCGCGCCGCTCCAGGCTGCTGATCATGGCGGCGGCGATGTCCGGGTCGCCCTCGACCAGCAGGACGCGCGGGGCGTGGTGCTCGCCGTCGCGCGGCGCGAGGGCGCGCAGCAGCACGGCCGGGTCGGCGCCGTACGCGGCGTCCCGGGTGGCCTGGCCGAGACCGGCGGTGACCAGCACGGGGACGCGGCTGTTGAGCGCGGCGGTGCGCAGCGACTGCAGCGCGGTGCGGGTGATCGGGCTGGTCAGCGGGTCGACGAAGAGCGCCGCGGGGAAGCCGGCGACCTGGGCGTCCACCTCCTCGCGGGAGCGGACGATCACCGGGCGGTAGCCGCGTTCCTGAAGGGCCTGCCGGGTGGCCGGATCGGGCTCGGGCCAGACCAGCAGCCGACGGGCGCTGCCGCCCTCCCCGTTCGAGCCGTTCGAGCCGTTCGGGCTGGCCATGGTCGGCGGCTGCTCGTCGGTCCGGTCGCCGGCGGCGGCGGGCAGTTCGGCCATCGGGCGCGGGGCGGTCCTGGCCTCGGCCGGGACGGGCGGCTGCGGTCCGGCGGCGGGCGTCGGCGAACCGCCGAGCGGGCGCGGCGGCGCGAGCTCGGCGAGGCCGGTGCCGACCGGGCGCGGGCCGGACGGGTCCTCGGCGGCGGGC
>NZ_JBHVWW010000083.1:32607-34049 GCF_042882025.1 Kitasatospora sp. NPDC058243 | reverse complement strand
CCGCCGCCGACCCCCGCGCCGACAACGCCGCCTCCCGGCATGACGCCTGGGCCCACCTCACCGCCGGCGGCGCCCGCGCCTGCTCCGCCGCCCGCGCCGAACCCGCCCGCGCCGAACCCGCCCGCGCCGAACCCGCCTGCACCCCCGGCGCCGGCCCCGGCGGCACCCGCGCCCCCGCCGGACCCGGTGGCCCCCGGTCCGGCCACGCCGACTCCGGTGCGCCCGAGCCCGCTGTGGCCGACCCCGGCGGCGCAGCCGGTGTACCACGTGCGGGCGGCGCAGCCGCCGGCCCCGCCGCAGCACCACCACAACGCCCCGGCGACGACCACGATGCTGCTGGTCACCGTGCCCGCCATCCTGGCGGCGGCAGCCCTGCGCCCGGGCCGTGGACGCGGCCGCGGCCGTTCCGGGCGGTCCTGACCGCCCCACCGAGGCGGCCCGCCCCGGCCCCCGGTCCGGCCCTGGAGCCCGACCTGCCTGGGGCCGAGTCCGACCCTTTGTTCCGTCACAAGCCGAGCCAGAGAAGGGAGTTCCCATGTCCGAATGGTTGGCGTTGGCCATCGCGATGGCGGCAGCCTGTGCCGTCGTGGTGGCGGTGGTGGTGCTGCGGCACCGCCGGGTGGGCACCGAGAAGAACGTCGACGAGACGCCGGACGTCATCGACTACATCACGATGATGATCGGCGTGGTCTACGCGATCGTCCTCGGTCTCGCCCTCGCGGGCGTCTGGGAGGCGCGCGGCGCCGCCCAGGACGACCTGTTCCGGGAGGCGCAGTCGCTGCAGGAGGTGAGCGACCGGGCGGTGGTCTACCCGGCCGAGTTCCGCGACCAGGTCCGGGCCGACGTGGACGCCTACGTCTCGTACGTGGTGAACGTCGAGTGGGAGTACATGCGCAAGAACGGCGAGATCTCCGACAAGGGCACCGAACTGCTGGACAAGCTGCGGGTGGACGTCGCCACCCGGCCGCCGGCCTCCGAGCTGGAGTCGCAGTCCTACCAGCCGATCATGGACCGGATCAGCCAGGCCGACGACGCCCGCAACTCGCGCGGGCAGAACGCCGGGCCGACCATGCCCGGGGTCGTCTGGTTCGGCCTGATCACCGGCGCCGTGGTGACCGTCGGCATGCTGTTCGCGCTGCAGATTCGGCGCACGCCGAGGGAGTTGGTCCTGGCGGGCTGCTTCAGCGCGCTGATCGCGTTCCTGCTGTTCATGATCTGGGACTTCGACGATCCGTTCGGCCGGAGCGTCTCGGTGACCACCCAGCCGTTCGTCGACCTGTTCCCCTCCCTCGGGCTGAAGGGCTGAGCACGGCTCGCTGAACCTCGCCGAAACACGGTGGGGCCGGGAGGAGAGGCGGCCGGGGCCCCCCATTGGTCCGGGGTTCCCGCCCAGCGCCCCTCCCTGAGTTTGGGAACGTGTCTGAAGGAGCTTCTTTCTTCCC
>NZ_JBHVWW010000083.1:3364-32597 GCF_042882025.1 Kitasatospora sp. NPDC058243 | reverse complement strand
CCTGATCGGAATCCTCGCGTTCGGCGCCGGCTGGTACACGGCCCGTGCCCGGGAGACCACCCCCGCCCCCCACCCCCCCCCCACCCCCCCCCAGCCCACCCCCGCCGGCACCACACCCCCCCCCCCCCCCCACCGGTGTGCCGGGCGTCAGCGCAGGCTGCCGTCCATGGAGTTGAGCAGCGTGCCGGAGGCGTCGTCGTTCTCCAGGGAGAAGGCGAACAGACCGCCGAGGCCCTTGCTCTTGGTGTAGGCCCCGCGCGCCTGGATGGCCTGCGGGGTGTCGCCGGTCCAGAAGTTGGTGCCGTCGTAGACCCAGCTGCTCTCGGTGACCGGGTCCCAGTGGGTGGTGGCGGCGGTCGGGTTGAGCTCCTTCCAGGCGGCCAGTCCGGCCTCCTGGCTCAGCGGCTTGGCGGCCGTGGGGCCGGTCGCGCTCTGGTACAGGCCGTAGTTGGAGCCGGCCGGGACGCCCGTCCAGCCGCGCCAGTAGAACGGGATGCCGAGCACCAGCTTGTTGGCGGGGAAGCCGCCGGGGATGCCGTACTCGGGCAGGCCGGTGGTGTACGCGGCGAGCATGGTGTCCACGTTGTACTTGCGGGTGCCGGGGGTGATCGGCGTGGTCGGGTCGGCCGGGCTGTCGTGCAGCGGGTCCTGGTGGTTGGTCGGGCCCTTGGCGTCCCAGGCGCCGTGCATGTCGTAGGACATGACGTCGGCGTAGTCGAGGTAGTTGCCGATCTTGTCGGTCTCCAGCTGGGCGATCTTGTCCTGGCCGCTGGGCAGGGCCGCGGACAGCAGGTAGCGCTTGCCCTGGGCGGAGCCGAGCGCGTCCAGCTGGGTGCGGAACTCCTTGAGCAGGAGGGTGAAGTTCTGCTTGTCGGCGGGGGAGTAGTGGTTGCCGGTGTGGCCGCCGGCCGAGCCCGGGTACTCCCAGTCGAGGTCGACGCCGTCGAAGATGCCGGCCGCCGTGGCCGCGCCGCCGGAGGCGTCGCCCGCGACGCCGGTCGGCAGGTTCCCCTTGAGGAACATGTCGACGCAGGAGGAGACGAAGGTCTTCCGGGAGGCGTCGGTGGCGGCCGCGTCGGAGAAGTACTTGGAGTACGTCCAGCCGCCGATCGAGATGGTGAACCGCAGGTTCGGGTACTTGGCCTTGAGCTGGCGCAGCTGGTTGAAGTTGCCCTTGAGCGGCTGCTCCCAGGTGTCGCTGCTGCCGTCCACGCTGGTGCCGGAGTTGTAGTCGGACTGGTAGTCGGCGTAGGCGTCGCCCGCGCCGTCACCGGCGTTGGGGTTGTTCTCGTTGGTCGAGTCGGAGGCCTTCACCGCCTGGAAGCAGGTGAGCTTGGTGGGGTCGATGTTGGCGAACGCGTAGTGGATGACGTCCAGCTTGCCCGCGGCGCCGCTGGTGTCGACGTTCTTCGGGTAGTACGCGTTCTCGTAGACGCCCCACTGGTCGAAGTAGGCCGAGCGGACGGGCTGTTGCGCGGGCGCGGCGGCCGTCGTGGTGCTCACCGCGGCGGACTGGGCGGAGGCGTGGGAGCCGGAGTAGCCCTGGACGCTGAAGGTGTACGCCTTGCCGGGCAGCAGCGAGCTGACGGCGACGGAGGTGCCCATCGAGGTGGCGACCAGCTGGCCGTTGGACCACACCTTGTAGGCGATCGGGCCGTCGCCGGTGGTCAGGGTGGAGGGCTGCCAGGTGAGCACCACGGCGCCCGCGGTGACCTTGCTGACGGCGACGCCGGTGGGCGTGGTGACCTTGCCGTCCCCGGCCGGGCCGCTGGCGGTGGCCGTCGCGGTCGGGCTGCCGGATCCGGTGGGGCTGCCGCTGGCCGTCGGGCTGCCGCTCGCGGTGGGGCTGGTCGAGGCGGTGGGGCTGCCGGACGCGGTCGGGCTGCTGGACGCGGTGGGGCTTCCGGAGGCCGTCGGACTGCCGCTTGCGGTGGGGCTGCCGGTGGAGGTGGGCCCGGCCGGGCCGGTGAGGCTGAGGTCGTCGGCGTAGTAGGCGCCGGTGCCGTACCAGCCGTGGGTGAAGACCGTCACCGAGGTGGTGGTGGCGCCGGTGGTGAAGGTGGTGCTCAGCTGGTTCCAGCCGGTGCCGCCGGGCGTCCAGACCGAGGAGTTGACGCCCGTCCCGGTGGCACCGAGGTAGACGTAGCTGCCCTGGACGAAGCCGGACAAGGTGTACGTGGTGTTCGGCTGGACGGTGACGGTCTGCTGGCACTGCGCGGTGTCGGAGGCCGAGGCCGCGCCGCTGAGCGCGTAACTCCCGCCGTGCACCGGGGTGGTGACGGCGGAGCCGTTGGCGCAGGTCCAGCCGGTCAGGGTGCCGGCCTCGAAGTCGCCGTTGGCCAGCAGGTTCACCGGGGCGGCCGAGGCGGGGCTGAGGGTCAGGGCGAGGGCGGCGCCGCTGGTGCTGAGCGTGGCGGCGAGGGCCAGGGCCATGGCCCGTCTGCGCGGAGCGGTCCGGCGCCCGGCGGCCTGGGCGGGCCGTGCGGGCATGACGCGGTCGTGCATGCGGTGTGTCCTCCGGATGTGTGGGGGTTCCGGCGGTGCGTGGCCCGGGTGGGCCGGGGGAGCCGCCCGGGCGCTGTGGGGGCGCGCGGGCAGGTGGAGCGTGCCGACGTACGGACGGCGGGCGCGGCGGGCCGGCTGACCCGCTCGCGTCACGACATCACAGATTGGACTGGACCAATATTCGCCGTCAAGGGTGTCCGCCCGCTGGACCGTTCCGGGCCGCCGCCGCCCGGGCCCGGTAGGTTGACCGCTGCGGAGCAGGCCCGCCGAACGGAGGACTCGCCATGGACAGCCAGGACTGGGACGACCGCTACGCCGCGACCGAGCTGGTGTGGGGCGCCGAGCCCAACCGCTGGGTGGTCCGCGAACTGGCCGGCCTCACCCCGGCCCACGCCCCCGGCCACGCCCTCGACCTGGCCGCCGGCGAAGGCCGCAACGCCATCTGGCTGGCCGGCCGGGGCTGGGAGGTCACCGGGCTGGACTACTCCGCCGTCGCCCTGGAACGCGCCGAGCGGCTCACCGCCGACCTGCCCGACGAGGTCGCCGACCGGCTCACCTGGCGGCACGGCGACGCCCGCACCTTTGAGGCCCCCGCCGCCGGCTACGACCTGATCCTGGTCGTCTACCTCCAAGTCCCCGCCCAGGACCGGCGGACCGCGCTGCGCCGCGCCGCCGCCGCGCTCGCTCCCGGCGGCACCCTGCTGGTGGTCGGGCACGACCTGAGCAACCTCACCGAGGGCGTCGGCGGCCCGCAGGACCCGGCCGTGCTGTTCACCCCGGAGGACGTCCTCGCCGACCTCGCCGACCGTGGCCTGCGCACCGTCCGGGCCGAACGGGTGCACCGGACGGTCGGCCCGGAGCCCGGGCACAAGGGCGAGGGCGACGGCGTCGCGGTCGACGCGCTGGTGCGCCTGGAGCGGGGTGCCGAGTGATGACGGGGCGCCGAGTGGTGGGAGACCAGGTGGCGGGGGGCCAGGTGAGGGGAGGCCGAGTGATGGAGAACCGAGTGGCGGCTCGGCCGGCCCGGCGCACCCTGCTCACCGGCCTGGCGATCGCCGCTCCGGTGCTGCTGGCGGGCTGCTCGGCCTCCTCCGGCAAGGCCGGCAAGAAGGCGGGCAAGGAGGCCGCCGCGGCCAGGGCGAGCGACGCGGGCGGCGAGGCCCTGGTGATGATCATCCGGCACGGCGAGAAGCCGGACGGCGGCCACCCGGGACTGGACGAGAACGGCGGCCACGACGGCAAGTCCCTGACCGAGCGCGGCTGGTCCCGCGCCCGGGCGCTGCCCACCCTGTTCGCCCCGCCCGCCCCCGGCCTGCGCACCCCCGCCCGGATCCTCGCCGCCACCGACCAGGGCCCGCTGGCCGGGGCGCACCGGATGCGGCAGACTGTCACCCCGCTGGCCGCCAAGCTCGGGCTGACCGTCGACACCGGGTACGCCGAGTCCCAGGAGACGGCGCTGGCCGGCGCCGCCCTGGCCGGGCCCCAGCCGGTGCTGATCTGCTGGGAGCACTCGCGGATCCCGCGGATCGTCGAGGCGCTCGGCGCCGCCGGCAGCGGCGCGCCCGCCACCTGGCCGGACCGCTTCGACCTGGTCTGGGTGTTCGCCCGCCCGGCCGGCGGGGCCTGGACCTTCCAGGAGGTCCGCCAGCACCTGCTGGACGGCGACGCCTGATCCGCCTGCCGGCGTACGCAATGTGACGAAGTGTCAACTAGCTTGTGAGTCATGAGGACTCGCACGTTCTTCGTCGCCGCGGCCGTCGCGGCGCTGCTGCTGTCCGGCTGCGCCGAATCCGGCTCCGAGGGCGGGCCGCAGCCCCGGCCGACCCGGGCCAGCGGCGCGCCGCCGACCGGGGGAGAGCGCCGGGCCGACGGTGCCGAACTGCTCTACCGGGCCGAGGCCGGTCGCAGCGCCCAGAACCCCGCCTTCGCCCCGGACGGCCGCTCGGTGCTGCTGACCGAGTTCAGCGAGGGCTACAACAAGGGCGCCGCCGCCCTCGGGGTGCTGCCGCTGGACGGCGCCCGCACGCCGCAGAAGGTCCTGGAGGATCCCGACAAGGCCGCCGTCAACCTCCCGGGCACCAGCTGGAACGCCGCCACCGGCGCCTTCACCTTCGCCACCGACCGGGAGTCCGGCCACGACGAGGTCTGGCTGATGACACCCGGCGGCAGCCCCGAGCGGGTCACCCGGCACGAGGACGGCAGCGGCTACAGCGAGCCGAGCTTCTCCCCGGACGGCGCCTGGATCGTCTTCCAGCAGAGCTGGGAGCCGGAACACGCCGCCGTGCACGGCGACGACGCCGAACAGGACTCGCTCTGGAAGGTCCGCCGCGACGGCGGCCCTCCGGTCCGGCTGGTCGACGGCAAGGGCACCGGCACCGACAACCGGCAGCCGAACTGGTCGCCCCGGGGCGACCGGATCGTCTTCCAGCGGCGTGCCGCCGGCAGTGAGAACTGGGCGCTGTGGACGGTCGGCGCGGACGGCACCGGCCTGCGCCAGGTCACCGACGTGCCGGGCGAGCACACCGATCCCACCTGGTCCCCGGACGGCCGGTACCTGGTGTTCTCCTCCAACCTCGGCGACCTGCCGAACGCCCAGGTCTTCGTGGTCGCGGCCGACGGCGGCCGCCCCGTCCGGGTGACCGGCGACGACGGCTCGTACGACGGCGCGCCGAGCTGGTCCCCGGACGGGAAGTGGATCGCCTTCGAGTCCGCCGCGGGCGGCGAGGCCAACCCCGCCGCCCTCTGGCGCATCCCCGCGCCCGCGCTCTAGCTCGCCGCCACCGTCACCGTCACGACCGAGTACTGCACGACGGTCAGCGGCACGCTGCCCGCCGCTCCCGTGACGGTGTACGGGACGGGCTTGGGCGTCGGGTCGGTGCCGTCCGGGGTGGCGACGGTGACGGCCGTGACGGCGGCGCCGGCGGGGAGGGCGTAGGAGAGCGTGCAGTTGGCGGGCGTGGTGCGGAAGGCCGCCGGGGTGTCGCCGAAGTTGGTGAAGTTCACCAGGTGGACGACGGTGTCGTTGCCGAGCCGCCGCGCGTCCAGGAAGATCCGGCGGTCCCCGGCCAGGGTGACGGCGGGCGGTGCGGACTGGCGGACGGGGGCGAGCAGTTGGTCGGCCGAGGCCTGGTCGGTCTTGGTGAGGTAGCTGAGCCCGGCCCGGTTGCGGACGTACCAGCAGGTGCCGCTGCCGTAGGCGTTCTGCTTGGCGGCCGGCAGCGGGCTTCCGCGGCGCAGCCCGAGCACGTCGGAGAGGGCGAACTCGGTTCGCTGGCCGCCTAGTTCGTCGAGCGCGGTGGGCGCCGGGCCGGTGATCACGATCGTCCCGCCGGCCGCGACGAAGCCCCGCAGCACGGCCGCCTCGGCGTCCGAGACCGCCTGGAGGTCGGGCAGCAGCAGCACCTTGAACCGGGCCAGGTCGGCGGCGGCCAGGCCGGGGCTGGGCACCGTGTCGAACGGGATGTGCGCGTACACCAGCGCCTTCACCGCGCCCCGGAACTCGCCCAGCCAGGGGACGGAGGCGCAGCTCTGCTCCGGGTCGTCGCCGCCCCACCAGTCGGCGATCCCGGCCGGCGCGGTCGCGTTGACGTACATCCCGATGCCCGCGCCCGGGCTGACGTAGTCCCGGGACGGGCTGGAGTGGTAGACGCCGACCTGGGCGGTCGAGGCGGCGTTGTAGAGCCGCTCCTGGTTGGTCTGGACGAAGCGGTACATCCGGGCGCGCATCGCCGCGTCCACGGTGTCGTTCTTGTACGGCGTCTTCACCTCGTAGGGGTTGCAGCCGGCCGCGATCAGCTGGGACATCACCAGCGAGGCGTCGTCGGCCTGCCAGCCGTAGGAGAACGCCCAGGCGGGCTTGGTGCCGCTGGCGCCGCGCGCGTACTTGTACATCGAGATGAGACAGACCCAGTCGGAGGCGGTGGCGTGCCGCATGCCGTCGTAGTTGCCGAGGATGTCCACCTCCCAGACCTGGCTGACGGCGCCCTCGGCCTGGCGCAGGTAGCCGCCGTCCAGGCCGATCGAGGTGGCGTAGCGGTAGTCCATCGAGACGGTCTCGACGAAGGTGACCAGGTCGGGGTTGACCGCGCGCCCGGCGGCGGCGATGTCGAGCTGGAACTGGAGCAGGTTGCGGTGGCGCCATTCGACGTAGCGGCGGAACACCGGGTCGGCGAAGTCGGCGGCCTTGGGCAGGGCGAGGCCGGTGTCGGCCTTGAAGGCGGCCGCGCCCCAGGTGGAGGCGTCGCACCAGGAGAGCACGCCGTCGAAGTAGATCGGGACGTCCGGCCAGATGCCGTCCACACCGGTGGCGGCCACGCCCTTGATCCGCTTGAGGTAGTAGTCCCGCCAGGGCGAGTTGGGGCTGAGCCAGACGCTCTCGTCGCCCGGGTCGACCCAGACCACCACGCTGCCGTAGAACACGTTGGGCTTTCCGGCGAGGTCGCGCTGCACCCAGGCGCCGCCCTGGTCGTTCTTGTAGAACGAGCGGCCCTTCTCGCCGCCGGGGGAGATCAGCTCCAGGGAGGGGTAGTACATGACGACCTTGAGGCCGGCGGCGTGCGCCAGGCCGGTGAAGGTCTTCACCTCGGCCATGTGGGCCGCGAACTCGGCGTCGGTGAGCCAGTTGGAGAGCAGGGTGTCGAGTTCGATGACGCTGACGTTCTGCGCCTTCAGGGCGTCGACGGCGCTCTGCATGTCGGCGGGCTCGTTGAAGGTGCCGTCGCCGACGCGGGCGAACCGGGCCCAGTCCGGCCAGGGCTGCGCCGTGGCGGCGGTGCCCGGGAGGGGTGCGGGTGCGGGCGCGGACTCCGGTACGGGCGCGGACTCCGGTACGGGCGCGGGCTCCGGGGTGGCGGCCCAGGCCTGGCCGCCGGGCAGCAGGCGGACGGCGGCGAGCGCCCCGCCGGTGCCCAGGCCGGCCCGCAGCAGGCGGCGGCGGCCGAGGCGCGAGGTGGTGGCGGCGGTGGCGGGTGCGGGCGGTGTTCCTTCGTGCTCGGACATGGTGGTCCCCCCAGCGTGGGTTGGCGGATCACGGGAACGTGCGCGGAACGCTCGGTGCGTCGGCGGCCGTTCTCCCGGTCGGCGGCGCCTCCGAGCCGACCCTAGACCGCGTGCCGCCCGCCTGTTCGGCCCCTGTTCGCGGCTACGCCAGACGTCGGATCGCCGGTTGCCAGGTTGACCGAGCCGGATTGCGCGCCCGCCCCGCGCAAGCTCCTCCCCGGGGCGCTTGACAGTGTGCAGACCGCCCCCGGTGGTGACGGCGGGGGGAGCGCGGGGTAGGGGTGCTGGGAGCGCGCCGGTCGGATGATCATAGAAGTTCGACAGTGCTGTAGATTCACGGCACGGAGCGGCGGCAGGGACGAGGAGGGCACGATGAGCGTTTCGCTGGCCAAGGGGCAGAAGATCAGCCTGGAGAAGCCGGGCGGCGGTCAGCTGAGTGTGGTCCGGATGGGCCTGGGCTGGAAGGCCGCGCAGCCCAAGGGCTTCTTCGCCAAGCTGCTGGCCGCCGGTCGGGAGATCGACCTGGACGCCTCGGCGGTGCTGTTCTCCCAGGGGCGGCCGGTGGACGTGGTCTTCTTCCAGCACCTCAACAGCAATGACGGTTCCGTCCGGCACAGCGGCGACAACCTGGTCGGCGGCGCGGGCGACGCGACCGACGACGAGTCGATCACCGTCGACCTGACCAAGATGGCCGCCGAGGTCGACCAGATCCTCTTCACCGTCAACTCCTTCACCGGCCAGACCTTCCAGGAGGTCGAGGCGGCCTTCTGCCGGCTGGTCGACGAGCAGACCGGCGCCGAACTGGCCCGGTACACGCTCACCGGGGGCGGCCCGTACACCGCGCAGATCATGGCCAAGGTGCAGCGCACGCCCACCGGTTGGCAGATGACCGCGATCGGGCAGCCGGCCAGCGGGCGGACCTTCCAGGACCTGATGCCGGAGCTGGTCAAGCACCTGTGACCCGGTCCGGGGCCGGCCCGCCGCGGCCGGCCCCGTCGCGGGCCTCGATGTCAGTGCACTTCCAGGTCGCGGCGCCGGAACCCGGCCAGCGCCAGGGCGATCAGGGCGGCCGCGACCAGGGTGAGCGCCGCGAGCGGCGTCCAGTCCATGGCGGCTGCCGGGAGCCGGGGCACCTGCCCGAACGGGGAGAGCCGGTCCAGCCCTGCCGGGAGCTTCAGCAGCGGGCCCAGGTACCCGATCACGAACGCGTACGCCGGCACCAGCCAGGCCAGCTGCGTCGCCCGGGGCAGCCAGCCGTACACGGCGGCGGCGAAACCCACCGTCACCCACTGGGCGGGCGCGAACGCCAGGGCCGCGCCGAGCAGTCGCGGGAACGCGCCGGCGTCACCGGTGGACAGCGCCCCGGCCAGGCCGAAGCCCACCCCCGCCGCGAGCAGCACCGCGGTCGAGCCCAGCAGCGCCGCCGCCAGGTGCCCGCCCAGCCAGCCGGACCGGGACACCCCGGTGGCCAGCACCGGCTCGGCCCGCCCGGCGCTCTCCTCGGCGCGCGGGCGCAGCGTCGCCAGCACCGCGTAGACCGCGCCGACCACCGCCACCACCAGCAGGGTCATCGCGGCGAAGGAGTCGGTGAGCGAGCGGCCGCCGAGCCGGGCGAGGGCCTCCTTCAGCTGGTCGACGTCCTTGACCATCGCGTCGGCGCCGCCCAGCAGTGACCCGTACATCGCGCCGAGCAGCAGCAGCGCGACCGCGAAGCCGCCCAGCAGGCCGCGGTGCAGGCGCAGGGCGAGGCCGAGCGGGGTGCCGAGGGCGGGGCGCGCGGTGGGCGGCCCCGGACGGGCGGCGCGCAGGCCGGCGCCCACGTCCCGGCGGGTGCTCAGCGCGAAGCCGGCCGCGCCGGTGACGACGGTCAGGGCGAGCGCGGGCAGCAGCGGCCACCAGCGGTCGTCCACGAAGGGGTAGCTGCGCTGGAGCCAGCCGATCGGGGAGGCCCAGGAGAGCCCGTTCGACCCGGCGTCCCCGGCCGCGCGCACCGCGTAGGCGGCGCCGAGCACCGTGAGGGTCAGCCCGGAGGCCGTCCGGGCGTGCGCGGTGACCTGGACGGCGACGGCGGCGACCGCCGCGAACAGCAGTCCGGCGGCGGTGGTCGCGGCCCCGAACAGCAGCGCGCCGCCGGTGCCGAGCCCGGGGACGCCGAGGGCGGGCAGCCCGGCGGCGAGCAGCAGGCCGAGCGCGAGGTCGGCGACGGCGGCGGCGCCCAGGGCGGCCGCGAGCTGGGCGTGTCGGCCGACGGCGGCGGAGCGGACCAGCTCGGCCCGCCCGCTCTCCTCCTCGGCCCGGGTGTGCCGGGTGACGGTCAGCACGCTCATCAGCCCGGCCAGCACCGCCAGCAGGCCGAGCAGCCGGTGGCCGAGCATGGCGCCCCAGGTGTAGTCGGCCAGGTAGTGCCCGGGGCCGGTCATGGCGAGGACGGCTGAGCCGGCGGAGGCGTGGGCGATCGAGGCGCGGTCGGCGGCGGTCGGGTAGAGGGTGTGCACGCTGTTGGCGCTGGCGAGGGTGAGCAGGCCGAGGCCGAGCACCCAGGCGGGGAGGCGGAGCCGGTCGCGGCGCAGGGCGAAGCGGAGCAGCGTGATGGTACCGGCCAGGGTGGTGTGCGGGCGGGGTGGGCGCGGGGCCGTGGCGGGCGCGCTGGTCGCGGTGGTGGTGGCGGTCATCGGGCGGCCTCGCCGTCGAGCGGGTGCCCGTTGGCGGCCAGCTCGTCGCCGTAGTGGCGCAGCATCAGCTCCTCCAGCGTGGGCGGATGGCTGACCAGGCTGCGCAGTCCGGCCTCGCCGAGGCGGCGGATGGCGGCGTCCAGGTGGGCGCCGTCCACGGCGAAGTGCACCCGGGCGCCCTCGGTGCGGACGGCGTGCACGCCCTCCAGCGTCTCCAGTCCGGTGACGGGGCGGTGGGTCTCGGCCTCGACCGTGGTGCGGGTGAGGTGGCGCAGTTCGCCGAGGCTGCCGGTCTGCACCACCCGGCCGTGGCGGATGATGCTGACCCGGTCGCCGAGCTTCTCCACCTCGTCCAGGATGTGGCTGGACAGCAGGACGGTCCGCCCCTGCCGCCGGGCCTGGAGGACGACGTCCTGGAAGACCACCTCCATCAGCGGGTCGAGGCCGGAGGTCGGCTCGTCGAGCAGCAGCAGTTCGGCGTCGGAGGCGAGCGCGGCGACGATGGCGACCTTCTGCCGGTTGCCCTTGGAGTAGCTGCGGCCCTTCTTGGTGGGGTCGAGGTCGAAGCGCTCGATCAGCTCGTCGCGGCGGCGGCGGTCGAGCCGGCCGCGCAGCCGGGAGAGCAGGTCGATGGCCTCGCCGCCGGTGAGGTTGGGCCACAGTTCGACGTCGCCGGGGACGTAGGCGAGGCGGCGGTGCAGTTCGACGGCGTCGTGCCAGGGGTCCTTGCCGAGCAGTCGGGCGCTGCCGCCGTCGGCGCGCAGCAGACCGAGGAGCACCCGGATGGCGGTGGACTTCCCGGCGCCGTTGGGCCCCAGGAATCCGTGCACCTCGCCGGTCTCGACGGTGAGGTCGAGGCCGTCCAGCGCGGTGGTCCGGCCGAAGGTCTTGCGCAGGCCGGTCAGGGTGATTGCCTTCGTCATGATGCTGAAGCTACCGTAGTTTCAGAAAAACGTGAATATTGGGAAGGCGTTAAAGTTCAGTCGAGTTGTTGATCACCGGAGAGGGGAAGGCGCGCGTGGTGGAGCGGGAAGCGGAGCAGGGGCGCGACGAGCAGGCGGTGTCGGACTTCGTCGAACGGTTCGCGGCCGAGCTGGCGTCCGCGGGCATGGGCCGGATGCCGTCCCGGCTCTTCTCCTGCCTGATGGCCGAGGAGAGCGGCGTGCTGACCTCCGCCGAGCTCTCCGAACGGCTGCGGATCAGCCCGGCCGCGGTGTCCGGCGGGATGCGCTACCTCATCCAGATCGGCCTGGCCGCCAAGGAACGCGAGCCGGGCTCGCGGCGCGACCGCTACCGGGTGCTGAACGACGTCTGGTTCGAGTCGCTGACCCGGCGCGACGAGTACCTGCTGCGCTGGGTGCGGGTGCTCAGGGACGGCGAGGCCACCGTCGGCGCGGGCACCGTCGCGGGGGCGCGGCTGGGGGAGAGCGCGGCCTTCTTCGCGTTCATGGTGGACGAACTGCACGGCATGCTCGCGCGGTGGCGGGTGCACCGGGAGGGGCTGGGGCCGGGGGCGCTGCCGGGGGCCGGGGCCGGCGCCGGGGCCGGGTCGGATCCGGCGTAGGGCTCGGCCTCAGTCTCGGTCTCGGTCTCGGTCTCGGGAGCGTAGCGGGCGGGGCGGGGAACGCGGACGGCCCGCACCAGGGGTGCGGGCCGTCGGCGGATGAGGCGGTGTCAGCGGGTCGGCGGGGCGGCCGAGGGGGAGAGGCCCGCGCTGGGGGTCGTGCTCGGGGCGGCGGAGGAGGGGGTGCCGCCCGGGGTGGGGGTGCCGCCGGGGGTCGGCGTCGCCGTGGCGCATCCGGGGGTGGCCGGGGTGCCGGTCGGCGTTCCGGTCGGGGTGGCCGTCGGGGACGGGCTGCCCGTCGGGGTGGTCGTGGCCGTGGCCGTCGGGCTCGGGCAGCCGGTGGGCGTTCCGGTCGGCGTCGTGGTCGGCGTCGTGGTGGGGGTGCCGGTCGGCGTTCCGGTCGGCGTTCCGGACGGGGTGCCCGACGGAGTGGTCGACGGCGTGCCGGACGGCGTGGCCGGCGGGGTCGACGGCGGCGTGCTGCTGGGCGTGCCCGTCGGGGTGGTGCTCGGATCCGTCGTCGGCTGCGCGGAGGACGACTGCGTCGGGGCCGGCGAGGTCGGCTGCGCGCTCGGTGAGGGCTGCCCGCCCGGGGTCGGGGTGGTCGCGGGGGCGCTTGGCGTCCCGGCGGTGGCGCCCGGCGTCGTCCCGGTCGGGGGCAGCAGCGGCACGAGCGGCAGGAGCGGGGAGGGCAGCGAGGCCGGCGGGGTCGAGGAGGCCGGGCGGTTCGGCACGGTGGTGACGGTGCCGCTGCCGTAGTGCGCCATCCAGTTGCGGACCGTCCGCAGGTACTCGCCCGAGTTGTTGTAGCTGAGGATCGCCCGGTCGAGCTGCGCCGGGTCGGCGAGGTCGCGCCCGCCCGCGCACAGGTAGCGGGCGGCGCTCTCGGCGGCGTCGAAGATGTTGTTCGGGTCGGCCTTGCCGTCGCCGTTGGCGTCCGTGCCCCAGGTCGCCCAGGTGGAGGGGATGAACTGCATCGGTCCGACGGCGCGGTCCCAGCGCGCGTCGCCGTCGTAGCGCCCGCCGTCGCTGTCGGGTATCGCGGCGAAGCCGTTGCCGTCCAGGGCCGGTCCGAGGATCGGGGTGAGGGTCGTCCCCGCCGCGTCCACCTGGCCGCCGTTGGCCTGGCCGGACTCGACCTGGCCGATCGCGGCCAGCAGTTGCCACGGCAGGTGGCAGCCGGGCGAGCGCTGCGCGGCCGAGGCCTCGGCCTGGCGGTAGGCGGCGAGCACGGTCGCGGGCAGGGCCGGGCCGGTGGCGGCGAAGGGGCCGGCGGTGGGCGCGCCGGGCACCGTGCCGGGCGGCTGCGGCAGTTGGACGGTGCCGCCGCCGTCGGCCGGGAGGCCGGTGCCGAAGGTGCTGCCGGCGCCGGCGGTCGGGCCGCCACCGGCCGGTGAGCCGGCGGTGTCCGGCGCCGTCACGGCGTCGGCGGCCGCGACCGGGGCGAGCCCGAAGCCCGTCACCTGGGAGCCCGTCAGCGCGGCGAGTGCGGTGAAGGCCGCAGCCGTCCCCGTGACCCGCTTGCCGAGCCGCAGCCCGCGCCCGCCCTGCACCTTGCCGAACCTCGCCGTCATACCGTGCCCCTCCCCGTAGCCGTCCCGGCCCTCCCGGAACGGATGAACCGCCGTCATCGTGCCTGCCGCCGGCCGGCGGCTCCCACAGTCGCAACGATTAGTATCACGACGATCTGACGCGACAGGGGTGGCCGGAGGTTGCCCCGGCCCGGCACCGGCGTCACAAGCCGCACGTCACCAGGGGCGGGGGAACTGTCGCTCGGGCTCGGGTCGGGGCCGGATCCGCGCCGCGGCCGGGCGGGCCGACGGCCCTGCCGGGTAAGCGAGTTGGCGTGCGCGCGCGTCCCCCGCAGGTTCCGTCCGCCGACCCGGTGGCGGCGCCGGAGGGGTGTCCGGGTCGGGTGTCGGCGGCATCTCCCCTTTCTGCCAAGGGAGTTGACCGGGGGCGTGCCGGTGGTGGGCCGGGCGTGCAGGGGCCCGGACCGGCGGTCCGGGGCGCGGGGGTGGTGCGTGCGCGTCGTTCCGGGCTCCCCGGCGGCGCCCGCCGTCGACCCTCCTGACCTGCGTGGATGCCTGCCGTCGGGCGGGCGTTTCCCTACCAGGGCGGGCGTGCGGACGCCAGGGGGCGGCCCCAACTCGCCCCTGGACGGGTGACGTTCTGGTGAAAAGGGCATGCCAGGAATCTCCGCCCGGCATGCTGTGCCCCGTGACCATGCGGATGGAGGCCCGGACTGTGAGCGCGAACCTGCCCGAGACCGTCGCCGAGGGAGCGGTCGTCCTGCCGGCCCCCCCTCGGGTGGTCGACGACCTGGCCCGCGACCTGACCCAGGCCGCGGCCGCCGTCCGGGCGGTCTCGCGGGTCGCCCGCAGCGGTGGGGACCTCGCCGTCGCCGCGTACACCGCCGTGGTGTGCACCGGGCGTTCGGCCGCCCGCGTACTGGAGGAGGCCGCCGCCTGGTGCCGGCAGGCCCCCGGGGCCGAGGTGCACTCGCTGGCCTGGGCCCGGGTGCCGGGGCACCGCGAGGACGTGGACGAGTACCGCGTCACCCTCGCCGTCAGCTTCCCCGACGACGAGACCGGCGAGCACCTCGGCGACACCCATCGCGCCCGCCGGTGAGGAAGCCGGTGAGGAATCCGTAGGATGATCCCCATGGGTGATGGGGACACGAAGCAGCTGACGGGCGACCAGTCGCAGGACACGACGGGCGACGGCCCACGAGAGCTCTCGCGGGCCGCCGCCGTGGCCGTCACGGTGCTCGCCGCCCTCTGCGGCGCCGTCGTCCTGCTGGCCGTCTTCCACTGGCTGGGCTGGAGCGTCCCCTGGGTCGGCTGGATCGTCGCCAAGGCCGGTATCAAGCTCGCCGTCGGGGGCTTCGCCGGGCTCGCCGCCGCCTTCGCCTGGCTCCGGTCGCGGCTGAGGGCCTGACCGCCGCCGTACGGACCCTGAGACCCTGGGGCCAGCCCGCCGGACGAGGTCGCGCCCGGGGTCAACCCGCCTGCGGGGTGGGGCAGACGAGGTCGTGCTGGGGGGCGCGGTCGTCGAGCAGGTAGCTCTCGACGACGTTGGTGACGCAGGAGTTGGCGGTGGGGTACTGGCCGTGGTCGCCGCTCCCGGTGACGGTCACCAGCTTGGAGCCGCGCAGCGCGCGGTGCGCGCCGAGCGCCGCCTCGTAGTACGTCGCCGGGTCGTGCACCGAGTTGAGCATCAGCACCGTCGGCAGGTGGGCGCCGGTCACCTTGACCTTGGGGGCGGGCGCGGTCGGCCAGGCCGCGCAGACCGCGCTGAAGGCCAGCGTGCGGGCGCCCACCAGCGGGTAGCGCGCGGTGTTCTCCGCGCCGTGCTGGACCCAGGTGTCCATGTCCTTGGTCCACGGGGTGTCGTTGCAGGTCACCGAGAAGTACTCGGCGAGGAACTCCGGGCCGAGGTACTGGCCGAACAGCCGCCCGGCCATCGCCTTGGCCGCGGGGTCGGCCCCCTGCCAGTCGTCGACGGCGGTCAGGGCCTGGGCGAGGAAGGGGAAGGTGTCCCGCTCGTAGATCGCGCTGATCGCGCCGTTGTCCAACTGGTTCGGGCCGATCGTCAGGGAGCCGTCGGTGATGGGCCGGTCGTGCAGCGCGGCGCGCCGCTGCTCCCAGTGCGCCTGCACCTTCTCGGGGGTGGAGCCCCAGTGGTAGGTGGCGTCGCGGGCCGCCAGCCACGGCACGAAGTCCTCGTCGAAGCGGCGCTGGAAGCTCATCGGCTGGCCCAGTTCGAACTTCTCCCAGGTGCCGTCGAAGCCGATGTTGCTGTCCAGGACCATCCGCTCGACGCGGTGCGGGAAGAGCGTCCCGTAGTAGGCCCCGATCATCGAGGCGTAGGACGGGCCGAAGTAGCTGAGCTTCTGCTCGCCGAGCAGGCCGCGGAACAGGTCGATGTCGTGGGCGGTCTGCTCGGTGTTCAGGTAGGGCAGCAGGTCGCCCGTGCGCTCCTGGCAACTGGCGGCCAGTTTCTTGGAGTTGGCGACCACCCGGTCGATCGCCGCCGGGGACTGGTCGCGGAAGTCGCCGGCCAGGAAGTCCTGGAACTCCTCCGGCGTCTGGCACACGGCCCGGGTGCTCTCGCCGACCCCGCGCTGGTCGAAGCCCACGATGTCGTACGCGGCGCCGACGGCCGGGGCGGCGGTGGCCAGGTTCGCCGGGCGCAGCAGGCCCGACGCGCCGGGGCCGCCGGCGGCCATCAGCAGCGTGCCCTTGCGCTTGGCCGGGCCGCCGGCGCGGTGCCGGGAGACGGCGATCGTCACGTCGGCGCCGGCGTCGGCGTGGTGCCAGTCGCGCGGGGCGGTCATGGTGGCGCAGTCCAGCGCCGGCTGCTTGGCGCAGGGCTGCCAGGCGAGGGTCTGGTGGGTGTAGCGGGCGGGGGCGACCTCGGCGTCGCCCGGGTTCCGGCCGGCGTCCGGGGCGGCGCCGGCGGTGGCCGGCACGGCGAGGCCGGCCAGGACGGCGGCGACGACGGCCACGGCGGCGCGCCGGGTGCGGGAGGCGGTGGCGCCGGCCGCCGGGGTGTGCGAGGCGGCGGTGTTCGGCGCGGTGGTGCTCGGCGTGATGGTGTGCGAGGCCGTGGTGTTCGATGCGTTGGTGTTCACGGGAATGATCCTGTCCGAGCCCGCCCTGACGGTCGATCATGCGGGGTTCCGTGTCCGGGGTGGTGCTGGGTACACCCCGGACACGGAGGATCGCCCCAGGTCAGTAGGCGGCGGTGAAGCGGGTGCGGCGGTGTGCGGGCTGCTCGGCCTCGTCGAGCAGGGCGACGGCGAGGTCCTCCATGGAGATCACCGAGGCGCCCTCGGCGTCCACCAGCAGTTCGTCCCGTCCGAGCCGGAAGCGGCCGGTGCGCTCGCCGGGTTCGAGCAGGGCGGCGGGGCTCAGGTAGGTCCAGTCGACGTCCGGGTCGGCGCCGCGGTAGAGGTCGAGCTGCTCGCGGCAGGCCCGGGCGATCGGCCGGAGCTCGGCGGGGAAGCCGGGGTCGTCGGCGAGAGCCGTCCCGCCGCGGCCGGGGAGGGTGAGGCTGCCCGCGCCGCCGACGGCCATCAGGCGCACGCCCGTTCCGGCGAGACCGGCCAGCAGGCCCCGGGTGGCGGCGGACAGCTCGTGCTCGCTGCCGGGCGCCGGGCGGGTGGCGGTGATCACCAGGTCCTGCCCGGCGGCGAGGCGGGCGACGTCCTCGGGGTTGCGGGCGTCGCCGACACCGAGGGCGACGGCGGCCGGCAGGCCGTGCGGTTTGGCGGGGTCGCGCAGGACGGCGGTGATCCGGTGGTGGCGGGCGAGCGCCTCGGTCACCACCCGGCTGCCGACGTTGCCGGTGGCGCCGAACACGGTGATGTGCATGGAGGTTCTCCTGGTGCGGTGGGTGCCAGCGGCTGCTGGCCGGGGATCGGGGCGTGCGGAGGGGAGTTCGGCGGGGAGCGGGACGGGGTCAGGCGTTCTCGCGGACGGGCGGCGCGGCGGCCGGCGCGGTGGGTACGGCGGGCGCGGAGGCCGCGGTGGTGCTGGGGAGTCGCCGGGTCTGGGCCGCGATCAGCGAGCCGAGGACGATCAGTGCGCCGAGCGCCTGGAGCGGGCTGAGGTCCTGCCCGAGGGCCAGCCAGCCGATCGCGGTGGCGACCACCGGGCTGAGCAGCGAGAGGAAGGAGACCGAGGTCGGCGGCAGTGCCCGGATCCCGCGGAACCAGAGCGCGTACGTGAGCGCCGCGCCGATCAGACTGAGGTAGCCGTAGCCGAGCAGGTTGCCGCCGGTGAGGTGGGACGGCGGGGCGCCCTCGACGAACAGCGCGACCGGTACCAGCAGCAGTCCGCCGGCGGTGAGCTGCCAGCCGGTGGTGGCGAGCAGCGGGGCGGGGGAGACCCAGCGCTTGGAGAGGACGACGCCGGTGGCCATGACGACCGCGCCGGCGAGCGCGGCGGCCACGCCGACGGCGTCCAGCTGGGCGTTGGCCCGCAGGACCAGCAGGCTGACGCCCGCGATCCCCGCGATGCCGCAGATCACCGTGCGCGGTGTGAGCCGGTCGCCGAGCAGCGCGGCCGAGAGTCCGGCGGTGATCAGCGGCTGGACGGCACCGACGGTGGCGGCGACCCCGCCGGGGAGGCGGTAGGCGGCGATGAAGAGGAGGGCGAGGAAGGCGCCGATGTTCAGCGCGCCGAGGACCGGTGCGCGCCACCACCAGCTGCCCTTCGGCAGCCGGCGGGTGACGGCGATCAGCAGCAGTCCTGCGGGCAGGGCCCGGAGGACGGCCGCGAGGAGTGGACGGTGGGGCGGGAGCAGTTCGGTGGTGACGATGTACGTCGACCCCCAGACGGCGGGGGCTATCGCCGTCACCAGCACGATTCCGAGGCGATTTCTTAGCACTAAGCAAATGTATCTCAGCGCTAAGGCATCTCTCGCCGCTTTGACGGGGTGACGTGGCTCACAGTTACCTCATCGCTAAGGAATCGCGGCGGAATCCCCTACCCTGAACCTGTGGCAGATGCAGATCATGTGGACCGAGTAGTCGCGCAGTGGGCCGCCGAGCGCCCCGACCTGGACGTCTCCCCGATGGAGGTGATCGGCCGACTCAAGCGCCTCTACCGCCTGATGGACGCGGAGCTCAACCGGACCTTCGGCGAACACGGCCTGGACGCCGCCTCCTTCGACGTCCTCGCCACCCTCAAGCGCAGCGGCCCGCCCTACCGCCTCACCCCCACCGGACTGATGCAGTCCGCCATGGTCACCTCCGGCGCCATCACCCAGCGCCTCGACCGTCTGGAGGCCCGCGGCCTGGTCACCCGCACCCAGAGTGACCAGGACGGCCGCAGCCGCGTGGTCGGGCTCACTCCCGAGGGCCACGCCCTGATCGACCGCGCCCTCCCCGACCACCTCGCCACCGAGCGGCTCCTCCTCGCCGGCCTCGACGCCCCCCGGACCGCCGCGCTCGTCGACGCCATGCGCACCCTCCTGGCCGCCCTCGGCGACAGCCCGGAGTGAGCGGGCGGGCAGGCGGGCGGACCTCCCCGCCCGACCGGCCTACGGGTTGACCGCCACCGCCTTGAAGAAGGTGTAGTGGAACGTCCCGCCCGGCTCGGCCGTGCGGCGCAGTTCGGCGATGCCGCGGTCGAAGGCGTCGGGGGTGGTCAGCCCGGCGGCCAGCGCCTCGGTGCGGACGGCCTCGACCATCGCGACGAAGGTGCGCCGGGTGAAGCCCTCGACCAGGGCGGGGCGGGCGCCGTCGGCGTGGACGGTGCGGGGGCGGACGACCACGTCCCGGAAGCCGGCCTCCGTCATGAGCGGGTACAGGCGGCGCCCGAGCAGGGCGTCGCCGCCCGCCGCCGCCTGGAGCTGCACCAGCAGGTCGACCGCGTCGCGGGCCGCCGGGCCCTGCGGGTGGAAGAAGGCCGAGCCGTGGTCGCCCTCGATCACCGTGATCGTGCCGCCCGGCCGCAGCACCCGCCGCAGCGCGGTCAACGCGGCCACCGGATCGGCCAGGTGCTCCAGCACGAAGCACACGAAGACGTGGTCGAACGCGCCGTCCGGGAAGGGGAGTCGGTGCAGGTCGCCGTGGTGCCAGGTGACCCGCGCGGTGGGCGCCTCGGCCGCCACCCGGGCCCGGGCCTGCGCCAGCGACTCCGCCGAGACGTCCACCGCCGTCAGCAGCACGCCGGGACTGGCGGCCAGCAGGTGCGCGGTCTGCGCCCCCACCCCGCAGCCGGCCTCCAGCACCCGGCTGCCCGCCGGGTACGCGGTGCCCGCGTGCAGCAGCTCGGCGAGGGTGTCCGCCTGGTCGCCGAGCCGTTGCGCCTCGGTCTCCGAGTAGCCGTGGACGTAGCCGGGGGCGTAGTTGTGGCCGGGGCCTTCGGCGTCCTGCCGGTCGTTCAGTGGTGCCGTTTCCGTGGTCATGGCCCCACCCTCACGCCACAATGGCCCGGTGAACAGGTCCAAAGAAGCACCGGACGGCAGGTCCAAACAGGCGGACCCGGGCGCCGACTTCCTCCAGCTCGACACCGCCGACGCCCCGCCCGGCGGCCTGACCGGCTGGCTCGCCCGCCGACTGCGCGAGGCCATCGCCGACGGCCGCCTCCCCACGGGCAGCAGGCTGCCCGCCACCCGGGGGCTGGCGGCCGAACTCGGCGTCTCCCGGGGAGTGGTGACCGACGCCTACCGGCGCCTCGCCGAGGAGGGCCAGATCGCCGGCCGGGGCAGGGGCGGCACCGTCGTCGTCGCGGTTCCGGCGCCGCCCGTGCCCCCGTTGTCGGCCGCGCCCTCGTTGTCAGCCACATCCCCGGCCCCGCCGCGCGCCCGGCCGGAGCCCGTCCTGTTCCACGCCGACCCCGACCCCGAGGTGTTCGACCTGCTGCGCGGCACGCCCGCCCGGATCGACCTCACGCCCGGCGTGCCCGACCTCGCCGCCTTCCCCCGCACCGCCTGGCTGCGTGCCGAACGCGCCGTCCTCGACGGCCTCGCCGCCGCCGACCTCGGCTACGGCGACGTCCGCGGCACCCCCGCACTGCGCCGGGCCGTCGCCCACTGGCTGGCCCGCAACCGGGGCATCCGCGCCGAACCGGACGAGGTGCTGATCGTCGCCGGGACGGCCCAGGCCCTCGCCCTGCTCGGCCGGGCCCTCGGCCGGATGGGCGTCACCGAGGTCGCCGTCGAGGACCCGGGCTCGCTCGGCGCCCGCCAGCACCTCGCCCACTGGCTCGCCGCGACCCCGCCCGTCCCGGTCGACGCCGAGGGCGTCCGGGTCGACGCGCTGCGCGCCACCGGCGCCCCGGCCGTCCTGCTCACCCCGGCCCACCAGTACCCGACCGGGGTCGTCCTCGGCGGCGAGCGGCGGCGCGAACTGCTGCGCTGGGCGGGCGAGGGCGGCCTGGTCATCGAGGACGACTACGACGCCGAGCACCGCTACGACCGCCCGCCCGTCCCCGCGCTGCGCGCCGCCCTGCCGGAGCAGGTCTGCTACGCGGGCAGCATCTCCAAGCTGCTCGCCCCCGCGCTGCGCACCGGCTGGCTGCTGGTGCCGCCGCGGCTGCGCGAGGCCGTCCTGGAGGCCAAGCGGTTCGCCGACCTGGGCAACCCGGTGCTGCCGCAGCTGGTGCTGGCCCGGCTGATGGAGTCCGGCGAACTCGACCGCCACCTGCGGCTGTTGCGCCACCGCCACCGCCGCCGACGGGACGCGATGATCGCCGCCGTCCACGCCCACCTCCCCGGCGCCACCGTCCACGGCGCGGCGGCCGGCCTGCACCTGATGCTCACCCTGCCAGCCGGGGTCCGCTGCACGGACACCGAACTGGCCACGGCGGCGCTCGCCGAGGGCGTCAAGGTGCAGCCGCTGTCCTGGCATGCGCGCCTGCCGTACCCGCCGGGGCTGGTGCTCGGCTACGCGGCGGGTGCGCCGGGGGAGATCGCGGAGGGGATCGCCGTCCTGGGGCGGTTGCTGCGCCGGTAAGGCTGAGGTCTGAGGGCTGAGGTCTGAGGGCGGTCGGCACCCGGGTCCCCCGTCCGCGCGGGCTCGGGTGTGCTCTTCCGGGGTCCGGGCTATGGTGGCGACGGGCTCGGGTGCCTTGACGGCCTCGGGTGCCTTGACGGGCCGTATCCCGCTGCCGACCTCAGGGAGGCGTGATGGCCGTGCTTCGGCGCACCGTCCAGTTCGGCGCGATGCTGGTGGTGTTGGCGGCCACGCTCGGGCCGGTTCCGGCCGGGTCGGTGTCGGCGTCCGCACCGGCGTCCGCACCAATATCCGTGCGGGCCTCGATACCGGACGTGCCGGGGTCGATACCGGGGCGGGTCAGTGCCCCGGGTGAGGGGACGGTGGTGGCGGAGATGGCCGATCAGGACGCGCGGCAGCTCGCGGGGCGCCGGATCGTACTCTCCTACGCCGGTCCGACACCGCCGCCGGGCGTGCTGCAGACGATTCGGGAGGGGCGGGCGGCCGGGGTCATCCTGTTCGCCGAGAATGTCACGAGCCCGGCGCAACTCGCCGAGGCCGTCGGTCAGTTGCGGCAGGCGGCGGCGCAGTCGCCGGTGCCCGAGGGGCTGTTGCTGATGACCGACCAGGAAGGCGGCAAGGTGCGCCGCCTGCCCGGCGCGCCCGAACTCTCCGCCCGCCGGACCGGATCGGAGCCCGACCCGCTCGGCGCGGCGGGCCGCGCCGGGGTCGGCGCCGCCGGGACGCTCGCGGACGCGGGGCTCAACGTGAACCTCGCGCCGGTGCTGGACGTCTACGACACCCCGGGCAACTTCATCGACCGCCATGAGCGTTCCTACGGTCAGGACCCCGCCGGCGTCGGCGAGTTGGGCAGCGCCTTCCTCGCCGCCCAGCAGGGCCTGGGCGTCGCCGCCACCGCCAAGCACTTCCCCGGGCTGGGCTCGGCAGTCAACGGCGAGAACACCGATGACCGCCCCGTCACCCTGTCCGTGCCGCTGGACGAGCTGCGCGCCCGCGGTGAGGAGCCCTACCGGGCGGCCATCGCGGCGGGCGTCCGGCTGGTGATGGCCTCCTGGGCGGTCTACCCGGCGCTCGACCCGGACCGCCCGGCGGGGATGTCGCCCGCCGTGGTCGAGGGCGAGCTGCGCGGCCGCCTGGGCTTCCGGGGCGTCACCGTCACCGACGCCCTGGAGGCCGAGGCCCTCGCCCCGTACGGCGGCCCCGGCGACCGCGCGGTGGCCGCCGCCGAGGCCGGGATGGACCTGATCCTCTGCTCCGCCCGCGACCCTCAGCAGGCCGAGGACGCCACCACGGCCCTCGCCGACGCCCTGGACTCCGGCCGGCTCGACCGCGCCGCCTTCGCGGCCGCCGTCACCCGGGTCGACGCCCTGCGGGCCTCCCTGGACTGAGCCGGCGGCGGCCGACCGGCCCCGCGCCGGGCACCGGGGAGGCCGGCCGTGGCAGGTGCGCGGAGCCCGACCCTCCGGGGTGGGATTACGCCATCAAAGGTCTGGTTTCGGTCTGCTCGGCACTTCGAAGGCAGAATCGCGGTCATGGCATGGGAATCGCATGGCAAAGTCTCTTCATGGCGCATGTGAAATGTCACATGTGCTACCTCACCTGTTCTGATCGTTCCTCGTACCCTCCGAAGGAGGAGGCAATGAACCGCATCACCCGGATCGCCTCGGGCGCGGCCGGCGTCGTCGCCCTGCTCGCGGCGCCGGTGCCGGCGCTCGCCGTGTCGACCAGCGGCGCCGCCGAGACCGCCGCCACGGTGACGACCTGCGGCTACAACGGCCTGCAGGCCGGGCTGTCGACCAAGGTCTGCGCCGAGGTCACCGGCGGCAGCGTCGTGCTGTACGGGCAGATCGGCCTGGCCGGTCCGCCCACTCCGGACACCCCGTGGCCGCCGAAGTCGCAGGAGCTGCTCACCCGCCTGTCGGCCGGGGTGGTCGGCGGCGAGTCGCTCGGCTCGGCGAGCGTGCGCGCCGTGTTCACGGCCGCCACCGTGCGGGTCGACGGCGTCAGCGTCACCGTGCCGTGCGGTTCGACCCTCCATGCGACCTTCGCCGTCGAGTCGATCTGGCGGGGGCCGGCCCCGGTCGAGGTGGATGTACCTGTACTCTGCTGACGGAACCTCACCATGACCGCCGAGTCCGGGAGTTGGCAGCGTCCCGGGCTCGGCTTCCGGCGTTCCCGCGCGCCCTCCGGATGTGACGTGGACCACTCGGGGGCGGCCCCGGCGGGCCGGGCGGCCGCCAGCCGACGGCCGGGCGCCCACTGTGACGACTTGAAGAAATCTTCATCTGTGGCGATGATGCTTGCCGGCCGCCGGTGAGGACGCGGCCGCACGCTCACCGAGCCGTACCCGAGGGAGGGACGCGGACCATGCCCGTCCCGCTGTACCAGGCCAAGGCGGAGTTCTTCCGCACCCTCGGCCACCCGGTCCGGATCCGGGTGCTGGAACTGCTCCAGGACGGGCCCCGGCCGGTGCGCGAGCTGCTGGCCGAGATCGAGGTCGAGCCCTCCAACCTCTCCCAGCAGCTCGCGGTGCTGCGCCGTACCCAACTGGTCGCCGCCACTCGCGAGGGCAACACCGTGGTGTACGCGCTCAGCACCCCGGACGTGGCCGAGCTGCTGCGGGCCGCGCGCCGGATCCTGACCGAGCTGATCACCGACCAGGGCGCGCTGCTCACCGAACTGCGCGAGCCCGGCGGCCGGCCGCACCGTTGAGCCCGCCGAGGCCCTCGGGCCGGTCGAGCGTGTCGAGCCCTTCGAGCCCGTTGGACCCTTCGAGCCCGTCGGGACCGTTGAACCCGCGCCCGACCCGGCCGGCCGACCCGAGGAGAACCCCCGCCATGAGCGAGAGCACGAGCGACGGCACGCGCGAGGAGAAGCGCCGACGCAAGGCCATGCTCATCCGGGCGGGCATCTACATCTTCGCCACGCACCTGTTCGCCGGCTTCGTGCTGCTGCTGTTCGCGCTCGGCGGCCGCAAGTAGGCACCTCCTGCGTCCTGCCCGGCCAAGGCCGGCCGGACAGGGCCTACGTCCGAGGGCTGTCCGTCACGAGGTAGCGGTCGCTGGTGCTGGTCCAGGCCTGGACGCCCTCGATGAGCTCCCGGGTGCCGTCCAGGTACCAGCGCCCGGCCGGGTGGCGGTGGCGCAGGTCGCTGCGCAGCGCGTCGTTCTCCCGCCGCAGCCGGGCGACCCGGGAGCGGACGGCGCCGACGGCCCGGCTGCGGGTGCAGCCGCGGATCCGTTGCAGGGCGAGGACGGTGTTGAAGGCGGCCGCGCTCTGGCGTTCCTCCCGCTCCAGTGAGTACAGGTCGTTGATCAGCGTGGCGGCGTCGGCGGTGTTGGCACGCAGCCGGTGCAGTGCGGGCTCCGCGTGGAGGGCGGCGGGGGCGTCGGCGCCGTGGACCCGTTCCAGTATGTTCATGAACGGGTAGAGACAGCTGCCGTGGCGGCGCAGCCGCATGGTCTCGGGCAGGCCGAGGGCGGGGACGGTGCCGTGGGCGCGGTGTTCGGCCTCGGCGGGGAAGGTCTCCAGGCAGGCCTGCCACTCCCGGGCGGCCCGGGCGCGCCAGTTGGGGGACATGCCCTGCGCCTGGCGGCTCCACAGGTCGTGCCAGGCGCGGAGCACGTGGTCGCCGGAGCGCGGCGCCGGGCCCGCGCCGACCGGCGCGGAGGCGCCCGTCCGATCGGCCCCGGTGCGGTACAGGACGTCGATGAGCGGGTCGACGACGTCGCGGGCTTCGACGGGGCGGCGCCCGGGCGGGCCGTCGAAGCGGTCGTCGAGGATGGTGAACCAGCCCAGCATGTCCACCAGCAGGTCGAGGTCGGCGCCGTGCGCGCGGGGGAAGGCGTGGCCGATCAACTCGTGCAGGGCGTAGGCCCCGTAGCGGGTCATCTCGGGCGGGGTGAGGAGGTTGCGGCCGACCACCCAGGCGGCGTGCCGGGCCGCGGCGGTGCGCAGTTCGCCGGACCGTTGCGGGAGTTGGGGCGCGGCGGGGGCGGGGGCGGGGACGCTCACCGGGCAGCGGGCCGCCGGCGGGGCCTCGACGGCCGCCCGGTCGTCCCGCGCCCGGTCCTCCCGCGCCCGGTCGTCCCCCGCTCGGCCCTCTCCCACCCGGTCGTCCGGCGGGCTGTCCGGGCGGGGCACCCGGGCGCCGCGCGGGGTCAGCCGCACGCGCAGCCCGTGCGCCTGGACCGTCGTCCACACCACTTCCCGGGCCCGGGCGCCGGGGACGGCCACCGGCCGCCAGCGGCGCAGGATCGCGGCCGCCGCGACGGTCAGCTCGGCCCAGGCGAAGGCCTCCCCGATGCACTTGTGCTTGCCGGCCCCGAACGGGAGGAAGGAGTGCCGCCCGGCCCCGCCGGACTGCCAGCGCTCCGGGCGGAAGCGCAGCGGGTCCGGGTAGCGGTCCGGGTCGCGGTGCAGTGCGGTGAGGCTGTAGAGCAGTTCGGTGCCGGCCGGGATCCGGTACGGGCCGAGGTCCACCGGCACCTGGGCGGTGCGCATCAGGAAGGCGTTGGGCGCGTGCAGCCGCACCACCTCCTGGGTGACGCTGCGGGTGTAGGTGAGCCTGGCCAGCGCCTCGGGGGTGGGGGCGGCTCCGGCGGGCAGGTGCTCGTCGAGTTCGGCGAGCACCCGGGCCTCCACCTCGGGGTGGCGCAGGAGTTCGTCGAGGAGCCAGGTCAGCGTGGTGGAGACGGTCTCGGTGCCCGCGCCGAACATGGTGATCGCCTCGGACCGGACGTCCGCCTCGGTGAGCGGCCGGCCGGTGCCCGGGTCGGTGGCGGCGCGCAGCAGGGCGGGCAGGGTGCCGCCCCGCTCGGCGGATCGGGTGCCCGTCGGCCTGACGGCCTGGTCGACGACCTGGTTGAGCACCCGGACGGCGGCGTCGAAGCGCCGGTTGACCGCCAGCGGCAGCCGGGCGAGCGCCGGGTGCGGGTAGAGGGACTGGACGATCTGGCCCTTCACCAGGTCCGGCAGGGCCTGGTGGAAGGCCAGGGTGGCATCCTCGCTCAGCCGGGCGTCGAACAGCGAGCGGGTGACGATCTCCAGCGCGAGGTGGTTCATCTCCTTGGCCACGTCGAGGACTTGCCCGGGGTGCCAGCGCCTGGCCCGCTCCTCGGTGACCTGGTGCATCACGGCGACGTACTCGGCCATCCGGTCCGGCCCGAAGGCGGGTTGGATGATCCGGCGGCGGTCGCGGTGGGCCTGGCCCTCGGACATCAGCAGGCCGTCGCCGAACGCCGTCTTGAGGGTGTCCTGGACGGCGCCGCGCGGGCAGTCGTAGGCGAGGGCGACGAGCAGGGTGTGGACGAGCGGGGCGTCGGTGACCACGCAGACGGTGCGCGGCCCGAGCCGGATCCGGACGACGCCGCCGTGCCGGGAGAGCGAGCCGAGGAAGCCGAGCGGGTCGCGCAGCAGGGCGGCCGCGTGGCCGAGGCCGGGGACGGCGCCGGGGGCGAGCGGGGGGACGGCCGAGCGGGTGGTACGGGGTGCGGTGGGTGCGGTTCTCGGGGGGAGGTCCCGTTGCCGCGTCTCGGTCAGCAGGGTCATGTCAGTACCTCTCATCAGAGGAGCCGGTGCGGACGGTACCGGGGGCCCCGACGGGCCGGCCGGGTGGTGGGGGGCCGGCTCGCGCGGATCCGCGCGTGCCCCGGCTGGAGGGGCGCACGTCATGGCAAACGCGCCGGTTCGACGGGCGTTGCGCCGAACGCGGGTGGATCACTCCAACGGTCGATCATCCGCAGTGGCCCCGACCGCCCCGGAACGCGGTGCTGACCTGCGGCGAAGGCCCCACCGGAAAGATCCGGGCCGGGCCCCTCGCGCAGGGTCTTTGGACCCTCGCCGCCCGGCCGCCCGAGGGCCAGCATGGTCCGGGAGAAGGAGGACCCTGATGACCAGTCTGCGCCACCGGCCCGCCCTCGACGTCCGGGTGGAGATCCGCGGCGAGCTGCCGCGTGAGAACGCCGAGTACGCCCGGGCGCAGGCACTGGAGACGGCCGCCGGGCTCGGCCCCGGAACCCGCACGCTGCGCATCCGGCTCACCCGCGTGCGCGACCGGGCCATGACCCGGCCCGCCCTCGCGCAGGCCCACGTCGACCTGGCCGGCGCCGGTCCGGTCCGGGTGCAACTCGCCGCCGCCACCGCCCGCGAGGCCGTCGACGTCGCCCTGGGCACCCTCGCCGGCCGGGCCGCCCGGCTGCGCGAGCAGGGCGACATCGGATTCGCCGCCGCCCACGAGAGCGCCTACCGCCCGCAGTACGCCGCCCGCCCGCTCGCCGAACGGCGGATCGCCCGGCGCAAGGAGGTCGTCCTCGCCCGCCGCACCCCCGAGCAGGCCACCCGCGAACTGCTCGCGCTGGACCGGCCGTTCCACCTCTTCGCGGACGCCGTGACCGGCCGGGACGCGCTGGTCCACCGCTGCCCGCTCAGCGGCGCGCCCGGGGCGGGCCGGTCCACGGGCGCCGACCCGGCGGACCCGCTCGACCTCACCGAGGCGGCCCGGCGGCTCTGGCTGACCGGCGGCCCGTTCGTCTGCTACGCCGACCCCGGCGACGGCCGTGCCCGGGTGCTCTACCGCCGCTACGACGGCCACTACGGCCTGATAACGCCGGTAGCGGAGCCTCGTTGACGGGCAGGAGAACCACCGGGGCGGGCCCACCGGCCCCGATGGCCACGACCGCCACGACCGCCACGACTTCCACGACAGGGGAACCGGGACCATGGACTGCGACGAGGTCATGCTGACCGTCCGGATCACCGCCGCCGAACGCGCGCTGCTGCGGGCCCTCGCCCGCGGCCACGGCGGGGACGTCTCCGAGGTGGTGGTCGACGGCCTGCTGGAGGTCATCCCCGCGCTGCACGACGACGCCTCCGCGCTGCAACTGCGGCGCGTCCTGGCCCGGCCCGCCCCCTGCGCCCTGACCCTCTGGCTGCCCGCCCCGATCGCGGACCTGCTGCCGCTGCTGGGCGAGCGGATCGCGCGGACCGGCGGCCCGTCGAGCGGACCGGCCAGCGCCGCGCTGTCCGCCGCGCTGCGCCTGTGGCTCGCCGGGGACCGGGCGGGGCTGGTCGCCGGGCTGGCCCGGCTGCACGGCGGCTGCGCCGGCGGGCGGGCGGCGGCGCAGGCGGCCCCGGTGCGGGTGGCGGCCTGACCGGTTCCGGTGGCCGGTCGGCGGCCTGGCCGGTTGTTGACGGTGCGTCAGTCATCGGCTCCAGCTGGCATGTCCTGGGCGGGAATTGGCCAGTTCAGGACTCTGGTCAGGGCCCTGTGGCACGCCCTAGCATTCCCGTCACGGCCGTCTGAGCCCAGGCCCCGGGACTCCGGCCGGGTGGCCGCCACCACCCCGTTGCCGGGGAGCGCACACCCCCCGAGTGCGCTTCCCGGCACCGTCACGTCCGGGGCCGTCCCCGGGGGACTCCCGGCCCGCCCCCTCCGGTGTCGTCCGCTCCGCGCGACCCGGCCCGCCGTGTGCGAGCGGCCGAATTCCGCAAGAGGTTTTCGTTATTCCCGTGCGGCCCACCGCTCTCCTGAGTGCCGGAAGGTGCGGGCCCCCGCTCGGCAGGGCGCCCGCACCTCGCACGAGGAGGGGAAACGCGATGGGACGCCGGAGCGCGGAGCCGCGCCCCCCGTAGCGGCAACTCGCCTCCGGCGTCGGCCGGTTCACTTCACGGCGGGTGGCGGCGCGCTGGTGCTCGGGCTCGACGGCCGCTGGTACTACGGTGGTCGGTTAGGGCGTGTCTTGTGGATCAGGTCGGATCAGCGCGCGGCGTCTGGGTGCGTGCATCGTAAGGCGGAGGAGGGAGTCCATGCGGAGCATCGGCGACCGACGACAACGCGGCGAGGTGCGTGCCCAGGCGTCGCGGGCCCGGCCTGATCCACAAGACACGCCCCCGGGGGGAGTTCGAGCAGCCCGAACGGCCGGCCGTGCAACAACCGGCCGCTGCTGAAGGCCTCCTGAGACCGTCCGGCGGCGGGGGGGGGGGGGGGTGCGGGTCCCCCTGTTTGTCTCCCTCCCGCTTCCCCTG
>NZ_JBHVWW010000083.1:1448-3354 GCF_042882025.1 Kitasatospora sp. NPDC058243 | reverse complement strand
AACCGGCCACTGCTAAAGTCCCCCTGAGACTGCCTGGCGGCGCCGGGTGCGGTCGCCGCCACCATCCGGTGGCGCCTGCACCCGGCGTCACCGCTCCCTGCCCCTCACCCCTCACGAGGATTGCCCGCCATGCGAACCCGACCCTTCGTCGCCGCCCTCGCCCTCGCCGGTGCGGCCGTGCTGCCCGCCGCCGTGCCGGTCGCCGCCCACGGCGACACCGTCCACCTGGACGTCTCCGGCCAGCGGAACGGCCGCGTCAGCACCGTCGCCACCTGGGAGAACGACCACGACCCGGTCACCGGGGAGTTCACCGGCACGCTGGCCGCGACGGCCACCGACGGTCGCACGGTCGGCCCCTGGCGCCTGGTCGCCGTCCCGGGCGAGCCGGGGACGTACACCACCCGGGAGATCCTCCCGGCCGGGCACTGGCGGGTGAGCGTCGACTGTGCGTTTCCCTCGCCGGGGCACGGCGAGGGTGAACTCGACGTCGAGGCCGCGGTGATCGGCGATCCGCCGCTGCCGGGGGCGACGGGCGCGACGACCGGCGCCCCGGCCCCGATACCCGCGCCCACACCCACTCCCACACCCACCGCCCCGACCGCCCCGCCGGCCGCCGACAGCGCCGCCCGGGCCCGCTCCGCCGCCCGCGACACCCCCTCCGACACCACGCCCGACGCCGCCACCTGGGCCGCGATCGGCACCGCCGTCGCGGCCGTCGTGCTGGTCGCCACCGGCTTCTGGCTCCGCCGCCGCCCCCACCGCTGAGCCCACCGCTGAGCCCGGCGGCGGAACCATCGAGCGCGAACCACCGTCCCAAAGGTCACCGGGCGCCACCGGGCGCCCGGCCGACCGCAAGGGAGCGTCCGCGCATGAAGAAGGTCCTGATCACCGGCGGCGCGGGATTCATCGGCAGTTCGGTGGTGTTCGCCCTCCTCGACCAGGGCATCACCCCGGTCATCCTGGACGACCTGTCCAAGGGCCGGGCCGAGTTCGTCGAGGGCAAGGTGTTCTACCAGGGCGACGTCGCCGATGTGGCCCTGCTCGACCGGATCTTCGCCGAGCACCCGGACATCGACGCCGCCGTGCACTGCGCGGCCAGGATCGTCGTCCCGGACTCGGTGGCCAGGCCGCTGTACTACTACCGGGAGAACGTCGGCAAGACCATCGAACTGCTCGACGCCCTCCAGCGCCACGGCTGCACCCGCGTCGTCTTCAGCAGCTCCGCCTCCATCTACGCGCCCACCCCGGACGCGCGGGTCGACGAGAGCAGCCCGGTCGAGGCCAACAGCCCCTACGCGCGCACCAAGCTGATGATGGAGCAGGTGCTCCAGGACTGGACCAGGGGGGAGGGCGCCGAGCGGCAGCGGGTCATCTCCCTGCGCTACTTCAACCCGATCGGCGCCGACCCGCGGCTGCGCAGCGGGCTCCAGGACCTCAACCCCACCCACGCCCTGGGCAAGCTGATCGAGGCGCACACCAACGGCACCCCGTTCACCGTCACCGGCGTCGACTGGGCGACCAGGGACGGCTCCGGCATCCGCGACTACGTCCACGTGCGGGACCTCGCCGAGGCGCACGTCGCGGCGCTGCTCCGCTTCGACGAGGTGATCGCCGAGGGCGCCGAGGACCGCTACCGGGTCATCAACGTCGGCACGGGCGACGGCACCACCGTGCGCGAGCTGATCGCCGCCTTCGAGCAGGCCGTCGGCGCGACGCTCGACGTCCGCGAGGCGGGCCCCCGGCCGGGCGACGTGATCGGCTGCTACGCGGCCGTCGACACCGCCCGCGAACTGCTCGGCTGGCAGCCGCGGCGGGGCATCGCCGAGGGCGTCGCCGACGCGCTGGCCTGGCGCGCGCAGTGGGCCGCCCGCCTCGACGCCAGCTGATACCCAGCGCGCTCTCCCCG
>NZ_JBHVWW010000083.1:0-1438 GCF_042882025.1 Kitasatospora sp. NPDC058243 | reverse complement strand
TTCTCGCACTCCGGACGGATGCTTAACGAGCCCATATCTCCCCCCCACCACTACCCCCCAGACCGACCCCCCATCTCCCCCAGCCCCACCCGCTACTGGACGGCCGTGCCGGACTTGGCCCAGTTGTCGTGCAGCCGGTCGAGGTAGGACTGCGCCTGGGAGCCCACCTTGACCCCCCGGGCGAAGGCCAGCATGTTGCCCGCGCCGGCGTTGTAGCCGAGGGCGAGGAGCTCGTCGTGGTTCAGCGGCGCGCTCGGCCGTGCCGGGAGCTGCCCGGCCAGGTCGTGCAGGTGCCAGGCGGCCGCCTGGACGGCCAGGTCGCGGTCGTCCGGCAGCTCCTCCCACTGGCGGTCGGCGAAGGGGCGGCCGGGTTTGGTGTCGTCGAAGGCGGCGCGGTGCATGTTGGCGATGCCGAACGAGGCTTCGGGCTTGCCGCGCTGCCAGGCCCGTTCGAGCTCCGGGTCGTGCGGCTTGTACGACTCGTTGTAGAGGATCGCCATCAGCAGCTGCGGGTTGACCCCGGCCTCGGCGGCGTACCGGCGTACCGGGGCCGCGTAGTCGGCGGGGTCGTAGCGGCCGGACGGCTTCGACGGCGCGGTCGAGGCGGACGCGGACGGGGCGGACGCGGAGGGCCCGGCACCGTCCGGGGAGGGGGTCGCCGACGGGGAGGCGCCGGACGACGCCGTGGTGGGGTGGTCACCGCCGTGGACGATGCCCCACCCGGCCGCGACGAGTACGCCGACGACCAGCCAGCGCCCCCAGCGCGACCCCTGTTGCCCCTCGCTCATCGCTGCCGACCCCTCCCCGTGTGCCCGTGCCCTTGTTCGACCGTCGTACTGCCGATCGTGCCGGCGACCGTGCCCGGTGGCAGGCTACTCGGCCGGCTTCTGCTCGCCGTCGAGGTTGCGCAGGAAGCCCTTGGCCTTCTCGACGCCGGTGTCGATCTGGCCGCTGTACTTGCCGTCCGTGCGGTCGTCGATCACGTCGCCGACCTTGTCCAGGCCCTGCCCGAGCACGCCGCTGTGCTCGCGGGCGAGGTCGGTGGCCTTGTCCGCGAGGTTCTTCAGACTCTCAAACATGGTGACGCTCTGCTCCTCTGACGCGTTCCTGATGGTGTGCCGACGTGGCGGGGGATCATGACCATCCTAACGACGGCCCACCAGGCACTCGGCCGCTGCCGAAGGACGGCGGGTGACTTTGCTGGAATGGGTTTGTATGCTCCAGCCCAACTTCTACAGCCATGTAGAAGTTGGGAACCGCCACCAGGACGGAACGCGTCCCGGCACGCACAGCGGCGCGCACGCGCCGCGGCAGCCGAAACGAGCGAGGGAAGTGCGCATGGCCGGCCAGCGGGCGAGAACGCCGTACCAGGACGCGGGACCGCGCACCGAGGACCCCGCCCTGCCCGCGCAGCGCTCGCGCGCGGCCGCCCCGGCGG
>NZ_JBHVWW010000082.1:0-38465 GCF_042882025.1 Kitasatospora sp. NPDC058243 | reverse complement strand
CCCGTCCACGGGAGCCGCGAGGCCGTCCGGTGTCCGGCCCCCGCGCGCGGGAGCCGGACCGAGGGGTGGAGCGGTCAGAGGCAGAGGGCCGCGTCCAGTGCGTCCGCCATGTGCTGCGCGCCGGCCCCGCCCGGGACGGTGGTGACGGTGATGGTGGCGGCGCGGCCGTCGTCGGTGACGCCGCCGCGGGAGCGGTAGCCGGGGGAGGTGCCGCCATGGCCCCAGGACAGGCCGCCGCAGGAGAGCGGCCTGCTCTGCAGGCCCAGCCCGTAGCGGACCCCCGGGCCCAGGAGTTCGGCGGGGACGGTGGTCCGCATCTCGGCGAGCTGCGCCGCGGGCAGGAGCCGGCCGCCGAGGAGCGCGGTGAAGAACGCGTTGAGGTCGGTGTTGGTGGAGACGATCGCCCCGGCCGCCCAGGCCATCGAGGCGTCCATCTCGGTGTAGTCGATCGGGGGCGCGTCCGGCGAGCTGCGGAAGTAGCCCTGGGGGTGGGCCTCGTGGATGCTGGTGTCCCCGGGGGTGGGGAAATAGGTGTGGCGCAGACCGATGCGGTCGATGACGCGTTTGGTGATCTCCTCGCCGACGGGCCGTCCGGTGACCTTCTGGACGAGGAGTCCGGCGACGATGTAGTTGGTGTTGCTGTACTCCCAACTGGTGCCCGCGGGGAAGCGGGCCTGCTGGGCGAGGGCGCCGTCGAGGAGGTCGCGGGGTTCGAAGTAGCGGTACTGCACGGTGGTGAAGTCCGCGAGGGCGGGGGCGTCCATGTAGTCGGGCAGGCCGCTGGTGTGCTGGAGCAACTGCCGGACGGTGATGTGGCGTCCGTCGATGCCGTCGCCGCGCAGCAGGCCGGGAAGGTAGGTGTCGACGGGCGCGTCGAGGCCGATCTTGCCTTCGGCGACGAGTTGGAGGACGACGACGGCGGTGAAGGTCTTGGTGTTGCTGCCGGCGCGTATCTGTCCGTCGACGGGGACCTTGGCGCCGGTGGCGAGGTCGCCGACGCCCGCGGTGTAGGTGCGTGTGCGGCCGTCGCGGCCCCTGACCGAGGCCAGTGCGGCGGGCAGGCCGTCGTCCTTGACCAGCGCGTTCAGGCTCTGCTGGACGCTGTCCGGCTTGGCGCCGGCGAACGCCGCGGTCGGTGCCAGCACGCCGGCCGCCACGACGCCGGCGGCCACGGCTGCTGCCACCATGTGCCGACCACGGCGGCTCCGGGGGGACCGGGGGGACCGGGGGGACCGGCTGTGCGGGACGTGCTCGTTCACGGAAGAACTCCTCTGCGGGAAGGGGAATTGGCGGGGTAAGCGGGTACGCGGGTACGCGGGTACGCGAGTGCGCGGGTTCCGCGCGCGCCGAGGCGCGCAGAACCCGCGGGTCGTACCGGTGCGGACGCTCAGACCGGATCGGGGAGGGTCAGCGGCACAGGGCCGCGTCCACCGTGGCCTCAACGTGCTGTCCGGCGGCGCCACTTGGGATCATGGTCACCGCGATGCTGGTGGCGCGGCCGTCATCGGTGGCGCCCCCGGCGGTGTCGTAGCCCGGAATGGTCCCGCCGTGGCCCCAGTAGAGGCCGCCGCACGACAGCGGCCGGCTCACCAGGCCCAACCCGTAGCGGGCGCCGGGGCCCACCTCGTCGGCGGGGACGGTGGTGCGCATCTGGGCGAGCTGCGCCGCGGGCAGGAGCCGGCCGCCGAGGAGCGCGGTGTAGAAGCGGGTGATGTCGCTGTTGGTGGAGACGACGGCGCCTGCCGCCCAGCCCCAGGAGGGGTCCAGTTCGGTGTAGTCGCGGAGCGAGCCGTCGGCGTCCCGGTTGTAGCCCTTGGGGTGGGCCTCGCGGATGCCCGTGTCCCCGGGGGCGGGGAAGTAGGTGTGGCGCAGGCCGATGCGGTCGACGATGCGCCGGTTGATCTCCTCGCCGAGCGGCCGCCCGGTGACCTTCTGGATGATCAGGCCGGCCAGCAGGTAGTTGGTGTTGTTGTACTCCCAGCTCGTGCCCGGGGCGAAGTGGGCCTTCTGGGCCAGGGCCGCGTCGAGGAGTTCGCGCGGTTCGTAGTAGCGCGTCGGGCTGGTGAGGATCGAGTCCTTGTCCACGTACTCGGGCAGGCCGCTGGTGTGCTGGAGCAGTTGGCGGACGGTGATGCGGTGTCCGTCGATGCCGTCGCCGCGCAGCAGGCCGGGCAGGTAGGTCTCGACGGGGGAGTCCAGGCCGACCTTTCCCTCGGCGACGAGCTGGAGCACGACGACGGCGGTGAAGGTCTTGGTGTTGCTGCCGATCCGCACCTGCCCGTCCGTGGGCACCTTGGCTCCGGTGGCGACGTCGCCCACGCCGGCGGTGTAGGTGCGGGTGCGGCCGTCGCGGCCCTTGACGGCGGCCAGCGCGGCGGGCAGACCGTCGTCCTTGACCAGCGCGTTCAGGCTCGACTGGACGTTGTCCGGCTTGCCGCCCGCGAACGCCGCGGTCGGTGCCAGCGCTCCGACCGTCATCACGCCGGCGGCCACGGCGGTCACGACCGCCACCGCCCGGTGCCGGCCGCGCCGGCGGGAGCGCGGGAGGCGGCTGTGCGGTGCATGCTCGTTCACGAAGGGACCCCTCTGATGAATGGCGCCGGTGATTCCCGGCCTTGATCAAGAGGACCATTCAGGGGCAGGGGAGTTCGTCCGTATCCAGGACGAACCGCACCCGGGAGCTGGCTCCGGGAGCCGCCCCCGGCCAGGACCGTGCTCCCGGCGGTGCTCTTGTCGGCCTTCCGGCGGAGCGGCTCTTCGAACGGGGGGCGTGTTGTACTGCTGAGGGGAGCGCGGGAGGGCACCTACCGGGTGCTCGGGCCGGGAGGCCGGTGGGGCAGCATGGGTGACGGACCACCGCCGGGATCCGTGGCACCTCCGCGCCTGCGCGGGCGCGCGTCCCCGCCCGAACGGAAGACATCTTCGTGACCGATACCGCCGCCGCCGTCCTCGCCGAGCAGATCCGGGCCCGTCTCGCCGGGTACGAGCGCCGGTTCAGCGCGCTGTCCGAGCAGTACTTCCAGGACCTGGCCGCCGCCTTCGACGCTCCGTCGTTCAGCCGGTTCACCCCGGACTGCCTGGCCCTGCTGCGGGACCTGTCGCTGCGTGGCGGCAAGCGGATGCGGGTGGCCCTGCTCTTCGAAGCCGCCCGGTTGGTGACTGCCGAACCCGTGGCGGGGCTGGACGACGCCGCGCTGAGCATCGAACTGCTCCAGACCCACGGGCTGGTCCACGACGACATCATCGACGACAGCCCCACCCGCCGGGGCGGGCCCTCCACCTACTACGCCTACCGGGGGCGGTTCCCCGACCGGCCGCAGACCGCGCTCGGGCTCGCCGTCCTCGCCGGCGACCTCGCACTCGCGCTGTCCCTCCAGGTCCTCCTCGATTCCCGGGCCCCGCTCCCGGTCCGACAGGCCATGGTCGAGGTGCAGACGCGGGCGGCAACGGCCACGTTCGTCGGCCAGATCATCGACCTGGAGCGGGACTTCACCGCGGACCCGGACGAGGAGGTGCTGCACGACGTGGCCGATTACAAGACCGCCCGCTACTCGGTCCTCGCCCCGCTCCAGCTGGGACTGCTCGCCGCTGGCGTCCAGCCCGCCCGCCACGACGAGGAACTGCGCCGCTACGCCCGGCTGGTGGGGATCTGCGGGCAGCTGCGCGACGACTACCTGGACCTCTTCGGCGACGCGGGGACGATGGGCAAGCCCACCGGAACGGACATCCGGGAGGGGCGGCGCAACTACACCGTCCGCGCCGTCCTGGCGGCGGCCACCGGCCCAGAGCGGGCCGTGGTGGAGTCCGCGCTCGGCGACGGGGCCTGCACCGAGGAGACCGTCGCCGCCATCCGCGACCTCGCCCACCGCCACGGCGTTCCGGAGCGGATGCGGGCGGACATGCGGCGCTTCGCGCACGCGGCCGCCACGGAAGCCGCGGCCTGGCGCCCCAGGTGGCGGGAGGAGGCGGTCGCGTTCTTCGAGTACCTGCCGAGGTGGAGCGTCGAGCGAGTCCGGTGAGGCGAGGTGAGGCGGGGTGGGATGAGGTGAGGTGGGCGAGCCGGGAATCCCACCCGTCCCTGACCGGCGGTCAGTTGGCTCCGGGCCCGACCTTGGTGGTGAGGACGAGCTTGCCGCGGGTGCGGCCCGCCTCGCCGCGGGCGTGAGCGGCCCCGGCCTGCTCCAGCGGGAAGGTCCGCTCCACCTCGACGGCGACCTCGCCGGCGTCGATCAGCGCGGCGATCGTCGTCAGCGCGGCGCCGTCCGGCTCGACCAGGAACGGGGTGACCCGCACGCCGGCCGCCTCGGCGGCCGCGGCCAGTTCGGGGGAGACACCGGCCGGGACGGCGACCAGCAGGCCGCCGGGGCGCAGGACCTTCAGGGAACGGATGCTGGTCAGGTCGTGGTCGTCGCCCACCAGGTCGATGACGACGTCGATGCCGGCGGTGGCGTCCTCGAAGCGGGTGCCGGTGTAGTCGATCACCTCGTCGGCGCCGAGCTCCTTGAGCCAGGGGTGCCGGGCGGCGCTGGCGGTGGCGACCACGTGGGCGCCCAGGTGGCGGGCGAACTGGACCGCGAAGTGGCCCACCCCGCCGGCGGCCGCGGTGACCAGCACCCGCTGGCCGGCCCGCACCTGGGCGGTGTCGACGACGGCCTGCCAGGCGGTCAGTGCCGCCAGCGGCACGGCGGCGGCGTGCACGTGGTCGAGCGTGGCCGGCTTGCGGGCGAACTGCCGGGCCGGGGCGGTCACGTACTCGGCGTAGGCGTTCGCGGCGCGCGGGAACCACGGCATGCCGTACACCTCGTCACCGGCCTTCAGCGTGGTCACGCCGAAGCCGACCTCCTCGACCACGCCGGACACGTCCCAGCCGAGCGTGAACGGCGGCTCACCCAGCAGGCCGGCCATGCCGGAGCCGTCGCGGGTCTTCCAGTCCACCGGGTTGATCCCGGCCGCGTGCACCCGCACCAGCACCTCCGTCGGCAGCGGCACCGGGCGCGTCACCTCGGCGACCCGCAGCGCCTCCGGCCCGCCGAACGTGTCCTGGACCACCGCGCGCATCGTGTCTGCGGACATGCGTCATCTCCCGAAGCATCAGAGTGTGGAAGGCCTTTCAGCGGCCGTTCCTCGATGCCGGCGACGCTATCCCCGCAGGTATGGTTACCTTCAAGGGCTAGTACTTCCCATCGGGAAGTGTCCTGGTGAGGAGAGTGAGCATGACGACCACCTGCCCCAGCGGCGAGCACTCGCAGCACGACGTCTACGCCGCCCAGTGCCCCTGTCGCGTCCTGCTCGACCTGCTCGCCAACAAGTGGGCCGCCCTCGCCATCGGCGCCCTCCAGGAAGGCCCCCAGCGGTTCGGCGAACTCCAGCGCCGCCTCCAGGGCGTCAGCCCCAAGGTGCTGACCCAGACCCTGCGCCGCCTGGAGGACTTCGGCATCCTCGACCGCACCGTGTACCCCGTCGTCCCCCTGCACGTCGAGTACTCCCTCACCCGCCTCGGCCAGAGTGCCGCGGTGCCGTTGAACGCGCTTCGCTCCTGGGTCGAGGAGAACATCGACCAGGCCTTCCGCCCGGAGCCGGTCGCGGGGTAGCCCGGCATCGGCGACGACCGGCTCGCGCCGCGGAGGGGCCGGCCGGCACGCCGCTGACGGCGGGCTCGCGGTGGGGGCCTGAACTCAGGGCCGGCGCAGGCGGCGGCCCCGCTGGGCCTCCATCGCGCCGCGGGCGACGGCGCGGGCGTGGTCCTCGGCCTCCGGGTCGATGCCGAGCAGCCGGTTGTGGTGCAGGTGCACCAGGCCGGGCAGCTCCGACCCCCGGGGGGTGGCCGCGCGCAGCGCCTCGCCGTAGCGGGCGAGTGCACCGGCCCGGCGCTGCCAGCCGGCCAGCAGCTCGCCGCCGCCGGGCAGGGCGCGCAGGGCCGCCCGGTCGTCGGCGGGGTCGCTCAGCCGCACGGCCGCCGTCCGCAGGTCGCGCAGCTGGGTGTGGACGGCGGATCTGGGATAGGTGGTCAGCAGCCACTCCTCCGCCCGCGCGGCGCCCTCGGCGGTGTCCCCGTGGACGTGCCGGGCCAGGTCGAGCATGTTGAGGGCGCCCAGCAGCCTCGGGTCCAGGTCGAGCCGGCCCGCCTCCAGTGCGTCGAGCTGGGCGAGCACGGCCGCGCTGTCCGCGCCGAAAGCGTCCTCGGCGGCGGTGGTCGCGGCCGGGCCCCCGTAGCGCTCCCACTCGGGCTCGTAGGTGTCGAGCACCAGTCGCCAGGCCAGTCCGGAGCGGCGCAGTTCGGCGAACCAGTCGTGGCAGTTCGGCAGCAGTTGCCGGTTCAGCGCCGCCGGGTCGCCGTGGAAGCGCAGCCTTAGGTGCGGTTCGGGGTCGCGGTAGCGCAGGAAGAACCAGCGGTCCACCTCGGCGGGCAGTGCGGCGAGCAGGCGGGGCAACGCTCCGACGAGCAGTTCGTTCTGACGCCGCGTCGAGCAGTAGACCTTGGCGTAGAGCCACTCGCCGCCGGGCGGCTGGACGCGGAGCGCGGGCGTCGGGCGCACAGCGGGTCGGGGACGGGGACGGGGGCGCGGGATCGGCGCGTCGGCGAGCAGCGGGAAGACCACCTCCGCGGTGTGCGCGCCCGCCGGGCCCGACAGCCAGCCGTACGCGTCCTCGCCCGTCGGTGCCTCGCGCAGGACGGCGTCCGGCCACCGCGCGACGTCCTGGCGCAGCAGTCGGAGGTGCAGCCCGGCGGAGAGGTCGAGTTCCAGGCCGCGATCGGCGACGCAGAGCAGCACGTGGTCCGGTACGCTCCAGCGCTCCCGCCAGCGGTCGAACTCCAGCCGCCACTCCCGCTCCGGCATGGAGGTGTCGGCGAAGAACGGCGCGGACGGCCGCCAGCGGGCCGGGGCGAGCACGGTGCGTCCGTAGCGCACGCGCGGGGTGTACGGCGCCTGCTCCAGCGGGCCCCAGTCCCAGGTGAAGCCGGGCCGGACACCCGACAGGCGCAGCTCGCGCAGGAAGCGCCCCACGTTGCCGACCTGGGCCTGTGGGTTGAGCATGTTCCAGGCCAGCGGGACGATCCGGCGGCCGCTGCTCAGCCGCACCAGCTGGAGGCCGGTGAGGTCGGCTCCCACGGCGAGGTCGTCCAGCGGCACCGTGCCGGGGGCCGTGCGGTCGGCGAAGGCGCCGACGACGATCTGCCGGTCCAGCAGACGGCGGACCTGGTTGAGGTTGGCCGACCGCGACCGGGAGGCCCGCAGGACGAGTTGGGCGGTCTCGATGCTGTCGTCGCCAGTGCCGTCGTCAGTGCCGTCGTCAGTCGCGCTCTCGGCTTCCGCGCAGGCTGCCGCGATCCGCTGCGCGGCGTCCGGCAGCAGGTGGGAGAACCTGCCGATGGTCGCACCGGCGTGGTCCGCGCCGGTCTCCGGGGTCAGCCAGAGTCGGAACCGGCCGCGCGCCAACGCCTCGGCGGAGCCGGCCAGTACCCGGGCGTAGAGCTCCAGCGAGGCGGGCGGGGGCAGGTCGGTGTCGGGGCTGAGGCGCGCGAGCAGGCCGTCGTCGAGGACCACCTCGGATGCACCGGCCATGGCGGCGGCCTGGGCCAGCTCGATCCGCAGCGCGTCCGCGGGCGAGGGCTCGGGCCTGGCGGGCTGCTCGCGCTCGCTGGGCGGCATCAGGTAGCCGCCGGGCTGCTCGCGGCCCTGGACCGCCGGGTGGCGGAGCGGGTCCATGTGCTGCTGACGCTGGAGCGGGCCCGGCTGGCCGCGGGGGAGCGGGGGCCGGCCATGGCCGCGTACGATGTCATCGGCGGTCTGACCGGGCTCGGCCGCTATCTGCTGGCCTGCGGTGACGGCCAACGGCCGCTGTTGGTCGCGGTGTTGGAGTATCTGGTCGAGCTGAGCCGGCCGCTGCGGATCGGTGGCCGCACGGTGCCCGGCTGGTGCGTGCCGGGGCCGCCCTCGCCCGGAGCGGATGCGCGGTTCCCCGACGGTCACCTCAACCTGGGCTTGGCGCACGGCGTTCCGGGGCCGCTGGCCCTGCTGGCGCTCGCCCGCCGCGAGGGAGTCGTGGTGCCGGGGATGGCCGAGGCCGCGCACCGGATGGCCCAGTGGCTGCTGGCACACCGCCGCCACGACGACGAGGGCGCTGGCGGCCCCGACTGGCCGGCCTCCCTCACCCCCGGGCACGAACACCGGCCCGGTGGGGACCGGCCCGGCGGAGTCGACGCCCCCCGGGCCAGGGCCGCCTGGTGCTACGGAACGCCGGGCGTCGCCCGCTCCCTGCAACTGGCCGGGCAGGCGTTCGACGAGCCCGACTGGGAGGCCGCGGCGGTCCGTGCGCTCCACGCGGTGCTGGACCGGCCGCGCGAGCGGCGGGGCCTGCACGACGCCATGCTCTGCCACGGCGCCGCGGGTCTGCTCCAAGTCACCGCCCGGGTGGCCCGGGACAGCGGTGACGCGCGACTGCTGGCCCGGCTCGGACCGCTGGCCGAGGAGGTCATCGCCCACTACGACCCCGAGGCCGCGTTCGCCTTCCCCTGCCCGCCCCCGCCCGGCGCGGTCACACCTGGCACGGTCACACCCGGCACGGTCACACCCGGCGGGGAGCGGCCGACCTGGGCGCGCGACCGGGCAGGGTTCCTGGAAGGAGCGGCCGGCGTCGCGCTTGCCCTGGTCGACCACCTGGCGGGCGGTGCCGAGGAGGCCGGCGCCCTGCCGTGGGACGCCGCGCTGCTGCTCGCGTAGCGGCCGCCCCGGTGCGGGCGGGTCGGTGCGGTCTGCCGTCGGCGGGCCGCCCGGCCCGCCCGTTCGGAGCGGGTGTCGGGGCGCCTGCCCGAGCTGCGTGCAGGCGGAACCGGTCAGGATCATCGGAGGGTGTCTCGTTCTTCGGGGCACGTGAGATGCCGCCGCCGGTGCGCCGGTCAACCGGCGCGGGCGGTACGGGCGGTGCGGGCGAGTGGCGAACCACCCCGACCCCGGGCAGCACGGACTGCCGCCCGGATCAGGGCAGTTGGCGCACGTCGGGCCGGAGTCTCAGACGTGCACGATGGTGAGGGGAGTGCGGCGGTGACACGTACTATGACCGGGTTTCATCGCCCACCTCCCTCGGTTGCGCGCGGACAGGGCAGCGCCGGGCCCTCGTCGGACCCCTGCTGCCGGGTGGCGACACCCCTCACGTAAGAGCTTCGGCACTGCACGGCGTATCCCCACCCGAGCGGGCGGGAAGCCACTTCGGGTCACCCCTTAAGCCGAGGAGACCTGTCCTGACCCTGGGCGTCTCTCGACGTCGTCGGATCAGTGGCCTGTATCCGTGCAGACGCCTCACCGAACGAGGAGTCGCGTCGACAAGTAGACGCGCCCCCCGACCAGGGTGTCAAGCCGCTCCGACCCCCCGTCAGAACCGCCCGGACCGCCCGTCATCAGCACGTTTCCTCCGCGGCACAAACTGTTCGCCTGCGGCGCGGGCCCCGGTGGCCACTGACCGACAGAGGCCCTGCCGGAGGTGTCTCCGGCAGGGCCTCTGGCCTTCGGCGTGGGTCAGCTCCTGTGGCGGGGGAGCCGGTGGGACTCGACCGGTCGTCCGTCGGCGAGGTGCTCGGTGACGATGCGGCCGGCGACGGCCGGGTCGATCCTCCCGTACCAGACGTCGTCCGGCTGCACGCTGACGACGGGGGCCTGGTTGCAGGGGAACTGGCACCCCGTCTGGGTGACGAGCACGTCGTCGTCGCCGAGGCCGTGCTCGGTCAGCTTCTGTACCAGGGCGCGTAGCCCCTCCTCCGCGCCCTGGGCCGCGCAACGCGGGCCGCGGCACACCAGGACCTGGTGCCGGTGGCCGGGGACGTCCTCCCAGGCCGCGGACGTGAGGCCGGGCTCCTCGCCGGTGATGGCCTTCGTCACCGCGGCCACCGCGGGGACCGCGTCCGGTGAGTCGGCGAGGCGGGTCGCGACGAGGAGTTCGGGACGGTGGCCCGCGCGCTCGCGCCACCAGTGCGCCGCGATCCGCCGTAGCCAGGACTGGCCCGGGCCGGAAGCCGCGAGGCGGACGCCGATCACGACCACGGTCTCGGTGCCCGCGTCGGCCAGCCTGGTCAGCTCGGCCGACAGGGAGGGGTCCGCCTGCTGCAGGAAAGCGATCGAGGCCCGGTGCGACGCCGCGGTCCGGAGGAGTTCGTCACGACGGACGGCTTCCCCGATCGACATGCCGACCAGGAGCGTGGCACTGCGGCGGGCGGGTGCGCCCGGGGCGGGGAGGGTCATGGCGATGTCCCTTCGGGGAGCAGTCCGTTCCACCGGATGTGCGGCCTGTCGTGCCGGGGGTGTCGTTCCACGGTCACGTCGACGCCGTAGACGTGCGCGATCGTGGGCGAGGTGAGCACGTCGGAGCTGGGCCCGTGGGCGACCAGCCGGCCGTCGAGCAGGACGGCGACCTCGTCGCAGTAGGCGGCGGCGAGTTCGAGGTCGTGCAGCGCGGCCACCGTGGTGACGCCCAGCCCGCGCACGGCGCCGAGGAAGCCGAGTTGGTGGCGCAGGTCGAGGTGGTTGGTGGGCTCGTCGAGCAGGAGCACGCCGGGCTCCTGCACCAGCGCCCGCGCGAGCTGGACCCGTTGCCGTTCGCCGCCCGACAGCGTCGGCCAGGCCCGGTCGAGCAGGTGTCCGACGTCGGCCGCGGCAACGGCATCGGCGAACACGGACCGCTCGTGGGCGTCGGCGGCGGAGTCCATCGGCACGGGCCAGCGGCTGCGGTACGGCGTGCGTCCGAGCTCGATGACCTGACGGACCGGCAGTGACAACCGGGTGTCCGCCTGCTGCTCCATGAAGGCCACCCGTCGTGCTCGTCGGCGGGCCGTGAGGGCGTGGAGGTCCTCTCCGTCCAGGAGGACGCGCCCCGCGCTCGGCCGGGTCAGTCCGGCGACCGCGCGCAGCAGGGTGGTCTTCCCGGCGCCGTTGGGCCCGAGCAGGCCCGTGATCCGGCCGGGGGCGAACGCGAGCGAGACCGCGTCCAGCAGCGTGGCTCCGCCGATGCGCACGCGGAGCTCCTCCGCGCGCAGCTCGGCGGGCGGCGTCACGGTCACTGCGGTCCCCCCTCGGCCCGCCCCTGGCGCCACAGCAGCCAGGCGAAGAAGGGCGCTCCGAGTCCGGCCGTGATGACGCCGACGGGGATCTCCCGGTCGGGCAGGACCGAGCGCGCCACGATGTCGCTGCCCACCAGGAGGGACGCACCCACCAGTGCCGACACGGGCAGCAGGAGGGCGTGGCGCGGGCCGCAGACCAGTCGGACCACGTGCGGTACGACCAGGCCGAGGAACCCGATGACGCCGGTGTTGGCGACCAGGCACGCGGTCACCAGCGCGGCGGTGGCGACGAGGAGCCAGCGGGTGCGCTCGACGTGGACGCCGAGGGAGCGGGCGGTGGTCTCGCCGAAGGCGAAGGCGTCCAGGTCGCGGGCCGAGGAGGCCAGGACCGTGACGCCGACCAGCGCGACCGCGGTCAGGAAGACGGCGGTGGGCCAGCGCACGCCGGCGACCGAGCCGAGCGTCCACTCCATGACACCGCGCGCCGCGTTGCGGTCCCCGAGGACCAGCACGACGAACGAGGTGTAGGCCCCGCACATCTGCCCCACCGCGATGCCGGCGAGCACGGTCCGGGTGGTCGGTAGCGACCGGGTGCGGGCGCCGGCCAGTGCCAGGACGACGGCGGCGGCGAGCAGGGCACCGGCGAAGGCCGCCGTCGCCACCGCGCCGGTGCCCACGGCGCCGGTCACGCCGACGCCGAGGACGATCACGGTGACCGCGCCTGCGGCGGCTCCGTCGGAGATCCCGAGCAGGAAGGGATCGGCCAGGTCGTTCCCGGTCAGCGTCTGCAGCACCGCGCCGCAGACCGCGAGGCCTGCGCCGGTGGCAGCCGCTCCCAGAACCCGGGGCAGCCGCAACTGCCAGACGATCTGGTCGTCCAGCAGCGTGACGTGCTGGCCGCCCAGCCCGAGACGGCGCGCCACGACATCGATCACCGTCCGGACCGGCTCGGGTTGCGAGCCCACGGCCAGGCCGAGGAGCACGGTGGTCAGCAGCAGGGCCGCACCGATGGCCAGGGCCGCCGTCGCGCGGCCCGGACCGGAGGGCCGCACGACGGGGCGGGGTTCGGTGGTCATGAACCCGGGTGCAGCTGGCCCAGCCCTGCGGACACCCGGGCGGCACCGTCGGCGAGCCGCACGCCGGGAGTCGACTCCGAGAACGGCACCACCACGAAAGCCTTGCGCTGCACGGCGGTGAGCTTGCTCAGCACCGGGTCGTTCTCCAAGTAGTCGATCTTGGACTGGGCGGTGTCCCAGCCAGCGTCCGCGACCACGATGGCGTCCGGGTCCGCCGCGACGACCTTCTCCCAGCTCACGTTCTGCCAGCCACCGGGCAGGTCCCCGAAGACGTTGCGGGCGCCCACGGCATCGAGCACGAGCTGAGGTCCGCCGTGGCCGGCACCGACGAACGGCGACTTGGTGTCCGAGTCGTACCACAGGACCTTCAGACCCTTGCCCGCGGCCGTCGCCGTGAACTGGGCGAGCTGCTGCTCCTGCTGCTGCTGGATCGCGGCGGCCCGCTCCGTGACACCGAAGACCTCGGCGACGTCGTTCAGTTCACCCCACACCGCCTGCCAGGTCGTCGGCGGCACCTGGCTCTTGTCCGAGCAGCCGAACGGGGACAGGTACGACGGGATGCCCTGGCCGCGCAGCTCGTCCCGGCTGCCCGCGACCTTGTCGGTGAACGCGCTGGAGTAGGAGGCGTACAGGAAGTCGGGACGGGCCGCGAGGAGCTTCTCCTTCGTCGGGTAGTCCTTGGAGAGCACCGGGACGGAGTCGTAGGCCGCCTTCCACTTCTCCGGGACGGAATCGTCGAGGTAGGCGGTACCGGCCATGCGGGACTGCAGGCCGAGGGACAGGGCCACCTCGGTGGCACCCTCGTTGAGCGTCACCAGCCGGGCGGGCGGCGCGCCGACCGTCACGGTCGTCCCGCAGTTGTCCACGCTCACCGGCGCGGCACTTCCGGCCGCCCCGCCGGACGTGGCGGGCGCGGGGGCGCCGGTGCAAGCCCCGAGCGCGCCGGTGAACAGGACGGCCGCGACCACCCGGCCGACACGTATCGGACCTGTGGGACGAACGGAACATATCGATCGAAACGGATACAGCAGACCGCTGGGCACGTGTTCTCCAAAACCCTCGTGGAACATGTCGCGCCGTGGCCGGTCTCCTGGCTTCCGCATCAACACGCCGCAGCCGACCTTCCCGGACGGCTCTTCCAGCCCGCCCAGTGGCCCTGACCGCTGGAAAAGCCGGTCAGCGAGGGCCGCGGAACTCCGCGGCAACAGTGGCGAGGGCCGCACCGGACTCAGACCGGTTTCCCGTACACCACGGCGATGGCAAGGTATCAGGCGTGGTCAGGTCGGTGCTGACCGGCTCAAGGACGCCCACCGGCCACGCGAAGCGCCGGCAGCGGCAGCGCCTTGACGGAGGTGTGTGTTCGGCCTGCCGGCTTTCCAGCGCGCTGTCACGCAGTGGCGGTGGCAGCTTCGGTGGCTCCGCCAGTTGAGGGTGACTGGAGGGAGCAGGCCGAGATCCGGACCGCGAGCTCCTCGTAGTCGACGGGTTCGCCACACAGCCGGCGTACGGAAGCAAGGCCCAGGCTGGCCTGTCCGGTGGCCTCCACGAGAGCACGGGAAGCAACGTAGAAGCGCCACTGGCCGATGTCGAGCGGGTCGTAGTCGGCGTGGGTGAGCGCGATATGGAGGGCGAAGACGTAGACATCCGCGTTGTAGGACTGCTCTGCGGCGTCACCGTCCTCGGGAGTCCAGGTGCGTCCGCGCAGCCGGGAGAAGCGAATCTCCGACAGCTGACGCTGCCCCCAGGCTTGGAGGTAGGCGCTGGTCTTGACCTCGATCCTGAGCCCGTCAGGCGTCAGGACATCGAAGCTGTCCCATTCCATGTTGCGTGCCACAGCGCCGACGGCGCGGTGGACCAGGAATTCCGCGAGCAGGCCCCGGGTGGTGTTGGTTCGCAAGTCGGGCATCGCGTAGCGCCAGAAGTCCAGCACCGTCCCGGCATCGGTGCCGCGGAAGGCCTCGTTGCCGTCGAGCGGCGCCAGTTCGGCCGGGGTGTGCCAGGCGTTGGGGGCGGCGGAGTCGGAGAGCATTCCCCCAGCCTGACACGGGCGCCGGACGGGGAGGGCGGTATCGGGGGCAGCGCTCAAAGTCCACGGCGCTGTGCCCTCGCGCCCTCCCGGGCTGGAGAGCTGCTGTTTCCGCAGGTCAGAGGCCTGATTGCTGCCTCGAAGTGCCGCGGTTCCTCGGCGGCCGCAAGCGCAGCTGCGGCGAGTCCGCAGGACTCGGTCTGTGCCCGCGTGTTACTGGGTACGGAGGGGATCGACGGGGGAGTGGGTCGCGAGTGGCGAGAGGTCGGAGCCGGGGCGTGAGTGGTGAACTGCGGTATGACGATCTGGTGCGGCCGCTGCCGGAGTTGCTGAAGAGGCACACCGAACGGTCGGCGGAGCGGGTCGCGTTCCACGACTTCTCGCGCGGCGTCAGCTACGCCGAGTTGGAGCGGCGGACCGGGCGGTTGGCCGGGTCGCTCGTGCGGGCGGGGGTCCGGCGCGGGGATCGGGTGGCGCTCTGCCTGGGCAACTGCGTGGAGCTGGTGGAGGGTTGCCTCGCCGTGCTGCGGGCGGGGGCGGTCGGTGTCCTGCTCAACCCCCGCTCCTCCGACGACGAACTCGACTACTACCTGCGGGACAGCGGCGCCTCGGCCATCATCACCGACCCCGCGCACCTCGCGCAGCTGCACCGCCTCGGCGCCGCGTACCGCGGCCTGCACACCGTGCTCACCGGGGCGGGCCCGATCCCCTCGAACGCCCCCGACGGCACCGTCCTCTTCGAGGCTGCGGCCTCGACCGGGGACGGGCCCGCGGCCCCCGACGACCTGGGGCTCGACGATCCGGCCTGGCTGCTCTACACCTCCGGGACCACCCACCGCCCCAAGGGCGTGCTCTCCACACAGCGCAGCGCACTGTGGTCGGTGGCGGCCTGCTACGCGCCGCTCTTCGGGCTCTCCTCCGAGGACCGGCTGCTGTGGCCGCTGCCGCTGTTCCACAGCTTCGGGCACTCCCTCGCGATCCTGGGCACCACGGCCGTCGGCGCGAGCACCGCGATCGCCGGCGACCTGCTGACGTCCGGCGAGTTCCTGACGCCCGGCGACCTGTGGCGCACGCTGCGCACCCCGAGCGCCGCCCTCGGCGGGCCGTTCACCGTCCTGGCCGGCGTCCCCACGACGTACCACCGGTTGATGTCCTCGGCGAAGGACACCCCGCTCCCCGCACCGCGGCCCGGGCTGAGGCTCTGCGTCACGGCGGGCGCGCCGTGCCCGCCCGAGCTGCGCGGGGCGGTGGAGGAGACGCTCGGCGCGCCGCTGCTCGACGTCTACGGCAGTACCGAGACCTGCGGCGCGATCGCGGTGGCCCGCCCGAACGGCCCCCGGGTCGACGGGTCCTGCGGACTGCCGGTACCCGGGGTCGAGGTCCGCGTCGTCGATCCGGACAGCGGGGCCGACGTCCTCGCGGGCGGCGAGGGCGAGATCTGGGTCAGCGGTCCGAATCTCATGACGGGCTACCACGACCAGCCGGAAGCGACGGCCGCCGCGCTGCGCGAGGGCTGGTACCGGACCGGGGACCTCGGCCGTCGCGCCGAACACGGCCACCTCGTCCTCACCGGCCGGGTCAGCGAACTGATCATCCGGGGTGGCGAGAACATCCACCCCACGGAGGTCGAGCACGTCCTGCGGGGCTGTCCCGGGGTGCGGGACGCCGTGGTCCTCGGCCTGCCGCACGGCGTCCTCGGCGAGGTCCCGGTCGCCTTCGTGGTGCCCGGCCCGGAAGGCCTGGACCCGCGGCTGGTGCTCGACGTCTGCCGCTCGCAGCTCGCGGAGCACAAGGTCCCCGTCGAGGTCCGTGAGATCGCGGCCGTCCCGCGCACGCCGTCGGGCAAGATCGTCCGCCATGCGGTGCTCAGCGACCCGGCTGCGGCGCCGGCCCCGGCCCCGGCCGGGGGTTCCCTGGAGCACGGGCTGCTGTCGCTGCCCCGGGAGGAGCAGGAACGCGCGCTGTGCGAGAGGGTGTGCGCCGAGACGGCCCGGGTCTGCGGACGGGCGCCGGAGAGCGGGCCCGGGGCGGGCGGCTCCTTCGTGGACGGCCCGTTCGCGGACCGCTCGTTCACGGACCTCGGGCTGACCTCGCTCGGCGCCATCGAGCTGATCGACCGGCTCGCGGCGTCGACCGGGCTGAGCCTGCCGACGACGCTGGTCTTCGACCACCCCACCCCGGCCGCCGCCGCCCGCCACCTGCACACCGAACTGTTCACCGCCGAGCCTGCCGTACCCACAGCCGAGGCCGTCACCGCACCGCGGACCGCCGAGCCGGAGGACCCGTACGACCGGGACCCGGTGGTGATCGTCGCCATGGCCTGCCGCTACCCCGGTGGCGTGGAATCCCCCGAAGGGCTCTGGGAGTTGGTGTCGCAGGGCACGGACGCGATCTCGGACCTGCCGACCGACCGGGGCTGGGACCTCGCCGCCCTCTACGACCCCGACCCGGACCGGATCGGCACCTGCTACACCCGCAGCGGCGGATTCCTGCACAGCGCCGCGGAGTTCGACGCGGGCCTGTTCGGCATCTCGCCGCGCGAGGCGTTCGCCATGGACCCGCAGCAGCGGCTGCTGCTGGAGGTCACCTGGGAGGCGTGGGAGCGGGCCGGGATCGACCCGGCGTCCGTCCGGGACAGCGACACGGGCGTCTTCCTCGGGGTGATGTACGGCGATTACGCCTCCCGCTTCACCGAGCACGAACTGGAGGCCCACCTCGCCTTGGGCTCGGCCGGCAGCGTGGCCTCCGGCCGGCTCTCCTACGTGTTCGGCCTGCGCGGGCCCGCGATCACCGTCGACACGGCGTGCTCGTCCTCGCTGGTCGCCGTGCACCAGGCGGCCCAGGCGCTGCGCTCGGGCGCGTGCTCGCTGGCGCTGGCCGGCGGCGTCACGGTGATGGCGACGCCCAACCCGCTGGTCGCGTTCAGCCGCCAGCGCGCCCTCGCGCCCGACGGCCGGTGCAAGTCCTTCTCGGCCACGGCGGACGGCACCGCCTGGGCCGAGGGCGCCGGGGTGCTGCTGCTGGAGAGGCTTTCCGACGCGCGCCGCAACGGACACCCGGTGCTGGCGGTGGTGCGCGGCAGCGCCGTCAACTCCGACGGCGCGTCCAACGGCCTGACCGCGCCCAACGGCCGCGCCCAGCAGCGCCTGATCCAGCTGGCGCTGGCCGATGCCGGGCTGCGCGCGCACGAGGTGGACGCCGTGGAGGCGCACGGGACGGGCACCGCGCTCGGCGATCCCGTCGAGGCGCGGGCGCTGCTCGCCGGCTACGGCCGGGGCCGGGGGCCGGAAGGCCCTCCGCTGTGGCTGGGCAGCGTCAAGTCCAACCTCGGGCACACCCAGGCCGCCGCCGGAGTCGCCGGGATCATCAAGATGGCCCAGGCCATGCGGCACGGCGAGTTGCCCCGGACCCTGCACGTGGCCGCCCCCACCCCGCACGTCGACTGGTCGGCGGGCCGGGTCGAGCTGCTGACCGCCGCCCGGCCGTGGCCCGCGCCCGCCGGCCGGCCGCGCCGGGCCGGCGTGTCGGCCTTCGGGATCGGCGGCACCAACGCGCACGTGATCATCGAGGAGCCGGCCGCCGCCGACCGCGCCCCGCGGCAGGAACCCGCGCGGCCCCAGGGGCCGGCGATGCCAGCGGCCGTGCCGTGGCTGGTCGGCGGGGCCGACGAGGCGGCCCTGCGGGCCCAGGCACGACGGCTGGCCGACCACGTCGCCGCCCGGCCTGGCCTCTCGCCGGCGGACGTGGGCTTCTCGCTGGCGGTGTCGCGGTCGGCGCTCACGCACCGGGCGATGGTGCCGGCCGCGGACCGCGAGCGCATGCTGGCCGGACTCCGGGCGATCGCCGACGGCACGCCCGCCGACGGCACGCCCGGCGCCGGGGCGTTGACGCGCCTGGCCGACCCGCGCACCCGCACCGCCTTCCTGTTCACCGGGCAGGGCGCGCAGCGCACTCGGATGGGCGAGGAGCTACGGGAGGCGTTCCCCGCGTTCGCCGAGGCCTTCGACGAGGTCTGCCACGCGCTGGACGGCGAACTCGACCGGCCGCTGCGCACGGTGATCCGCGCCGAGCCGGGCTCGCCGGACGCCCTGCTCGACCGCACGGACTTCACCCAGGCCGCCCTGTTCGCCTACGAGGTGGCGCTCTTCCGGCTGGTGGAGTCCTGGGGCGTGCGGGCCGACTTCCTGGCGGGGCACTCCGTGGGCGAGTTGGCGGCCGCGCACGTCGCCGGAGTGCTGGACCTCGCCGACGCCGTACGCCTGGTCGCGGCGCGCGGGCGGCTGATGCGGGCGCTGCCCGACGGCGGGGCGATGGTGGCCCTCGACGCGGCGGAGCACGAGGTCCTGCCCGAACTCGTGGACGTGGCCGACCGCGTGGCGATCGCCGCGGTCAACGGACCGCGCGCGGTGGTGGTCTCCGGCGCGCGGGACGCGGTGCTCGCCGTCGCGGCGCGGTTCGAGGCCCGCGGCCGCCGCAGCACGCGGCTCAAGGTCGGCCACGGCTTCCACTCGCCGCTGGTGGACCCGGTGCTCGACGAGTTCCGCCGCGTCGCCGAGACGCTGGAGTTCCGGCCGCCGCGGATCCCGGTGGTCTCCACCGTGACGGGATCTCGGGCGGCGCCCGAGGAACTGGGCTCCGCGGACTACTGGGTGCGGCACGCGCGGCTTCCCGTCCGGTTCGCCGAGGCCGTGGAGTGGCTGGGCGCCAACGGCGTCGGGGGCTTCCTGGAACTCGGCCCGCAGCCCGTGCTCACCGCCTACGCGCAGGAGTGCCCGGCCGTCCAGGACGGCGGCCCGGTGCTCCAGGACGGCGGCGGCCCGGTGTTCGCCTTCGCGGCTCGCGACGGCGAGCGGGAGCCGGACACGCTGCTGGCGGCCGTGGCCCGGCTCCACGTGCGCGGCGCCGGCGTCGACTGGCCCGCGGTGTTCGCGGAGCGCGGGCTGCGGCGCGGGCTGCGGCGCGTGGAGCTGCCGACCTACGCCTTCCAGCGCCGGCGGTACTGGCTGGACCCCCCGCGCCCGGCCGGGGCCGGGGCCGGGGCCCACCCGGGCCCCGGCGAGCATCCGCTGCTCGGCCCGCCGTTCGAGGTGCCGGGCACCGGGCACACGGTGCTCTCCGGCCTGCTGTCGGCGAGCGCCCAGCCGTGGCTCGCCGACCACGTCGTCGGCGGGGCGCCGCTCGTGCCGGGGACGGTGTTCGTCGAGATGGCCGTGCGCGCGGGCGACGCGGCCGGCTGCGGCACGCTGGAGGAGCTCGTGATCCTGCGGCCGCTGGCGCTGCCCGCTGCGGGGGTACGGGTCCAGGTCGTGGTGGGGGCGGTGGACGACTCCGGTCGGCGGTCCGTCGAGATCCACGCGCGACCGGTGGAGGCCGCTGAGCCCGCCGAGCCCGCCGAGCCCGCCGAGCCAGCCTGGACGCCGCACGCCACCGGCCTGCTCGCCCGCACGCCCGAGCCGGGCACGGCACCGGAGGGGCGCGGCCTGACGCAGTGGCCGCCGCCCGGCGCCGCGGAGATCGATCCCACCGGCGCCTACGAAGCCGCGGCGGGGCGCGGTCTGGCCTACGGGCCCGCGTTCCGCGGCGTGCGCGCGCTGTGGCGGCGGGGTGCGGAGGTGTTCGCGGAGGTCCGGCTGCCCGAGCCGTGGACGGCCGAGGCGGACCGGTACGGCATCCACCCCGCGCTCCTGGACGCCGCCGCGCACGCCTCGATGCTCGCCGCGCACGCCCCGGGAACCGACCCGGGCGGGGGCACGGGCGCGGGCGGGGGCGCGGGCGGCGCCCGGGTGCCGTTCCAGTGGAGCGGCGTGTGCCTGCACGCCGCCGAGGCGTCGACGGTGCGGGTGCGGATCGCGCCGGTCGGCGAGGCAGGCCCCGCCTCGGAAGGCGGCGCGCTCTCGATCACGCTCGCCGACCCGGCGGGCCGCCTGGTGGCCCGCGTCAACTCCCTCTCCACCAGGGAGCTTCCGGCCGGACACCGCGATCCCGGGCAGGACATCGCCCAGCGCGCCCTGCTGCGCCCCGACTGGGTCCCCGTCGCACTGCCCGGCCGGGCACCGCAGTCGGCGGGCTGGACGGTCCTCGGGCCGGACCAACTGAACCTCGGCGCCTTCGTCCCCCTCGCCGGCCCGTCCTCGCCCGCGGCCGGCGCGGACGCCACCACCCCGCCCCGCCACCTGGCGGTCACCGCCGTCGGCTCGGAATCGGAAACGGACCGCGACCCACTGGCCGACGTCCACCTGCTGACCACGCGGGTGCTCAAGGCCCTACAGGACTGGCAGGACGATCCGGCCACTGCGGGCTCGCGGCTCGTGGTGGTGACGCGGAACGCCACCGCACCCACGCCGGACCTGGCGGGAGCCGCGGTCTGGGGGCTGGTGCGTACGGCGCAGTCGGAGCTGCCGGGGTGCGTGGTCCTGATCGACGTGGACGAGGACCCCGCCTCCCTGCGCCTGCTGCCCGCGGCGGCCGTCAGCGGCGAGCCCCAACTCTCCCTGCGCGCCGGGCGGGCGACGGTGCCGCGGCTGGTCGGCGTCCCGGCGACGGTCCACCTGCCCGAGCCCTGGCCGGCCGAGAGTGCCCAGCCCCGCCGCTCCGGTGCCTTCGACCCGGACGGCACGGTGCTGATCACCGGCGGCACCGGAGCACTGGGCGCGGACCTGGCCGGGCACCTGGTCGACGCGTACGGGGTCCGCCACCTGCTGCTGACCGGGCGGCGCGGCCCGCACGCACCGGGCGCCGACGCCCTGCGCGCGAGTCTGGCGGAGCGGGGCGCGCAGGTCAGGATCGTCGCGTGCGACGTGGCCGACCGGGCCCGGCTCGCCGAGCTGATCGAGCAGTGCGACCCCCCGCTGACCGCCGTCGTGCACGCCGCCGGGGTCCTCGACGACGGAGCGCTGGCCGCGTTGTCCCCCGAGCGGCTGGCGGCGGTCCTGCGGCCGAAGGCGGACGCGGCCTGGCACCTGCACGAGTTGACCCGCGACCGGGGCCTGTCGGCCTTTGTCCTGTTCTCCTCGATCTCGGGCGTGCTGGGCCGGGTGGGCCAGGGCAACTACGCCGCGGCGAACTCGTTCCTGGACGCGCTCGCCCAGTACCGGGCCGCCGCCGGCCTGCCCGCCGTCTCGCTGGCGTGGGGCATGTGGGGACACGATGCGGGCATGGCAGCCCAGTTGACCGAGGGCGCGGGGCACCCGAGGCCCGACGACGTGGTCCGGGCGTTCACCCCCGCCCAAGGACTGGCCCTGTTCGACGCGGCACTGCGGACGGGAGCCCCCGTACTCGCGCCGGTCCTGCTCGACCGGGCCGCGCTGCGCACCGCCGCAGGGCAACTACCGGCGCCGCTGCGCGACCTGGCGCGCCACGGTCGGCCCGCCGCCGAAGTGCAGAGCGGTGAGACCGAACCGCCGCCGGGCGGCCGGGAGGGCTCGGAGCCCGGGGCGTGGCGCACGCTGCTGGCCGGGCTGCCCGCCGAGGAGCGCGGGGCCGCGCTCACGGAACTGCTGCGCGGCGACGTGGCCGCGGTGCTCGGCTACTCCGGCGCGCAGGACCTGCCCGCCGGCAGGACCCTGGCCGAGCTCGGCTTCGACTCCCTGACGGCCGTCCAGTTCCGCAGCCGACTGAGTACGGCCCTGCGCCTGCGGCTGCCCGCGGCCGTCGTGTTCGAGCACCCGGCGATCGAGGACCTCGCCAGTCACGTACTCGACCTGCTCGACGATCTGCCCGACAACCTGCCCGACAACCTGCCCGACGGCACACCACGTGAGCGCCCCGGCCTCCGGCCCGCACCACCCACCGGCCGTCCCGCGCAGACGCTCGCGGCGCTGTACCGCGCGCTCTGCGAGCAGGGCCGGCCGGCGGCCGCGATGCACCTGGTGGTCGCGGCTTCCTCGGCCGCCGCGACGTTCGGCGCCGACGACGCCGCGGAGCACGCCGTGCCGCCGCTGCGCCGGGCCCGGGGCCGCGCCGGCTCCCCGGTCGTGGTCTTCTTCCCCGACCACCGTCCGCTCCCCGCATTCCCGGGAGGCGGGTTCGAGGCCCTGCACGCCTGCTTCGATGGCGAGTTGGAGGTCCTGGAGTTCCCACACCCGGGCATCGGCGCGGGGTACGCCGTTCCGGCCGACCGGGAGACGCTCGCCCGCCTCCACACCGAGACGGTGCTGCGGCACGTCGGCAACCGGCCCGTCGTCCTGGTCGGTGCTTCCGCCGGGGGCGCCGTCGCGCACGCCGTGACCCGACGCCTCGAACTCAGGGGATCCGCTCCCCTGGGGCAAGTGCTGATCGACACGTATCTCGTCCACCAGGGCAACCACTCCACGGACTGGCTGACCGCCCTGGCCGCCCCACCGGCCCCGTACCTCGCCGCGGACGTGAGCGCGGACGGGTCCACCGGAGACGAGGACGCCGCCGTCGCGGCCATGGGCGCCTACACCGGGCTCTTCCTGGACTGGCGCCCGGAGCCCGTGAACACCCCGACCCTCCTCATCGGCGCCGCGCGCCCGACCCCGCTGATGGCGGCGCGCGCGGACGGCGACTCCTGGCGCACGTCCTGGCCGCTGCCACACGAGCGCGTCGAGGTGCCCGGCAACCACCTCTCCCTGGCACGGGAGGACGCCGCCACCACGGCAGCCGCGATCCGCACCTGGATCGACTCCCTCGGCCGCACCGGTTAAGTCCTGCCTTTCGGATCAGTGTGTGCAGCCGGGGGAGCGGGAAGTCGGCCCGTCCGACTTCCCGCTCCCCCGGAACCGGTCGCCGGGTGCGCGGGCGAACCCCGTTCGGGTGAAGCGCCGGACGGCCCGGTGGAGGCAGTGCCGGGGCGGGGTAACGGGTGATCGGGAGTCATGGGAAGCCGCGCGACGCGGGGTTCCCGGGCTCCCGTCGATGCCCCCTGACGAACCCAGCACGGGAGTCCCCTCATGCACCTGCGCTTCAGCCCGCGCGCGGCGGTCGTGGTCACCGCCGGCGTCCTCGCCCTGTCCCTGGTCAGCCCCTCCACGGCCTCGGCGGCCCCCGGCGTCGTGATCATGGATCGCGGGGGCGAACGGGAGGAGGTCACGGACCCGGTGCCCGGCGAGTGCCACCGCGGCCTCGGCAACGACACCACGATCGTGAACTTCACCAGCGGCCCCATCCGGCTGTTCACCGACCGCAACTGCCGGTCGAGGATCTCTTCCCTGCTGGACCCGGACGGGGCCCGGGAGAACGTGAACGTCGGCAGCTTCATGGCCATCACCTGACCACCGCCCCACCCGTTCACCTGCCGCCGGACCGGCTGCAAGGCGGTCCGGCGGCCGTACCCGAGTCCCCCGCGCCGCCGGCCCCCACGGTGCCGTGCAGATGCGGCAACAGGGCTTCCTGGAAAGCTTGTTGGCGTAGATACCCTTCGCGAGCTACCAAGAGGCCCTGTTTTCATGCGCGGTTGCCGCCACAGGCACCCGATCGAGACTCCGGTTCGACGATGCCGCCCGTGTACAGCGCTCAGCTCTGCGGACTCAGTCCCACCACGGCGAGCCGAAGCAGCCGGTCCGCCCAGGCGGCGGAGCTGGGCTGGTGTTCAGTGGCGAGGACGATGCCGACGGCCGGCGTGATCAGGTCCGTGACGGTGACGCCCGTCGGCCAACAGATCATCAGTGATCCATCAGTGATCCATCAGGGAACTGTCAGGAACCCGGGGCGCGGCGTTCGGGCCGACCTAGCATCCGAGCATCGTCTCTTCCCCACGGACGATCTTCACCACTCTCAGTGATCGAGGTACTTCGGCATGCGCGGTCTCTCCCGCCGGTCCCACACGCTCGCCCAACGTGCCGTCGCGGGCGTCCTGCTGTCGGGTCTGGCCGTTGCCGGCCTGATGGTCTCGCCGCAGCGGGCCGCCGCAGCCGACTGCGACGGCCAGAGCAGCGTGGGCGGCGGCAACTGCACCACGGCCCTGATCAACTCCATCGGTGCCATGATCGGCGGCTTCCGCAGCGCGGCCCTCCAGGCGCAGGCCGACAACGCCGCGTTCACCCAGGGCATGGCCAGCCAACTGAGTGCCGCGGCTCCCGGCTACAACGTCATGGTGTTCAAGTACGACGGCACCGACCTCTACGACACCATCTGGTTCCGCAACGTGTACGAGGCGAACATGAACGGGGTGCTGGTCGACACCACCGTCAAACTGCAGCACCACGACTCGCAGGGCGGGCCGGCCGGCTACGACGACTTCCGCATCTGGGTCTTCGCGGGTGACTCGACCTTCACCAACAAGGGCGACGGCGGGTACGGGAACTGGGCGTTCGTCGGCTCCGACTCCGACCGGACCGTGAGCACCACCAGGTCCTGCGTGCTGATCCGCTGCGTCGACAGCAAGCGGATCATCCACTTCCCCGCCCGCGACATCACGGTCCCGGGCGTCCCGAAGAGTGGTGGCACCCCGATCACCGACACCCCGGGCACCCCCGGCATCCCCGCGCACGATGACGGCGATGACGGTGATGACGACGGCAACGGCGACGGCAACGACGACGGCGACGGTGGCGACACCAGCACCACCCCGGCCGTCCCCGCGCACCAGGGCGGCGGAAAGGGTGGGGGCAGCAAGGGCGGCAGCGGTGGTGGTGCCGGCATCGCCGGGCTGCACCACCCCAAGGTGAAGAACGGCCGGGGTCCGGTGGTCACGGGGTCCTCGATCCTGGCCGCCGCCAGCGGCGCCAAGAACTCCGCCTGGCAGTTCACCGCCCTGGGCAACGGCCGGTACAAGATCACCAGTGCCGTCTCCGGGCTCGCGCTGACCGAGAACACCAAGACCTTCTTCGCCGAGGCCAAGCCCTGGACCGGCGCCGATGCGCAGAAGTGGCAGCTCGTCAGCGCGGGCGGCGGCCAGTACCAGATCCGGATCACCGACCAGGACTGCCTGACCTACGACGAGGACGCCAAGGCGCTCGGCGTCTGGACCTGCAACAATGCCTGGAACCAGCAGTGGAAGCTCCAGTAGCAGTCACCCGCGCACACTGACCCGACGCACCCCGACCCGGCACCCGCCCGGGTCGGGGCGCGGCCGTATTCGAACAGTGCCTGGTGGCGGCCGATATCCGGCCTCGGATCACGCGGTGGTGTGGCCGGTGATCAGTTCCAGCAGGCGGTACACGGCCTCGTCCACTCCCGGGCGGTGTACGGCGACCACGGCGGTCTCCAGGTGGGGCGACTCTCCCCGCAGCGGGACATAGGCGACTCCGCGCTCGTGACGGACTGGGCGATACGCGGACACCCCTACGGCTGCCGGGCGCTCGTCGTCCTGCTGGTGTTCGGCATGGTCTTCGGTCTGACGGTCGTCGTCGCCGAATCCGTGATCAAGATTGGAGCAGCAGGTCGTTGACCGGTACCTCGACCTGCTCCGCGACCGGTAGGGGCCCCGATTCTGCGGGCGGCTGCGCGCGAAGGCGCCGGGCTGGCAGGATCGCCCGCATGAGGATTCTCGTGCTGGGCGGTGGCTGGTTCCTGGGCCGGGCGGTCGTGAGTGGCGCGCTGGAACGAGGTTGGGAGGTGACCACGTTCACGCGCGGCCTGTCCGGTGTCCCGGTGCCCGGAGCGGTCGCGGTGCACGGCGACCGGGAGCGGCCGGAGGACATGACGCGATTGGCCGAGCACGGACCGTGGGACGCCGTGATCGACACCTCCGCCTCCGAGCTGTCGCCCCGCGCCGTGCTGGGTGGCACCCGGGCCCTGGAGCCGGTCGTCAGCCGGTACGTCTACGTCTCCACGGTGTCCGTCTACGAAGGCTGGCCCATCGAGCCTCTGACCGTGGACTCGCCCGTGCTGGATGCCCCGGCCGACGCCGGACCGGAGTACGGGCAGCTCCCAGAGGGGTGGACAGGCCCAGACACGTACTACGGACGGCAGAAGGCCGGCGCCGAGCGGGCAGTGACCGAAGCATTCGGCCTCACCCGTACGAGTCTGCTCAGGCCGGGCGTCATCCTCGGGCCCGGCGAGTACGTCGGCAGGCTGCCGTGGTGGCTGCGCAGGGCCGAGCGAGGAGGCCGCATCCTCGCGCCGGGCGATCCGGCGAAGTCGATCCAGCCAGTCGATGTGCGGGACGTGGCGGCCTTTGCGCTCGATCAGGCCCAGCGTGTCGGGTACCAGGTTCACAACGTCACCGCACCGGTGGGCCGCGAGACGATGGGCGGCTTCCTCCAAGCGTGCATGGACGTGACCGGCAGCTCCGGCGAGTTGGCGTGGGTCACCGATGAGGTCCTGCTCCGCAGCGGCCTGCGCCAGTGGACAGAGATCCCGCTCTGGCGGACACACCCAGGCGTGTGGGCCGTCGACTCGTCGTCGGCGATCGCGGCCGGCTTCCCCCGTCGGCCGCTGGCGGAAACCGTCGCAGACACGTGGTCCTGGCTCCTCCAGGGCAACATGCCCGTTCCGCATCAGCGGTGGGACGAACATGGGATTGCCCCGGACAAGGAGCGCGCCGTTCTGGAGGGTGCCCGCTAGCCGATCCCCCCGTCGATGGCGAGCCGCACCGCGCCGGGTCCGAGGGTGCGCGGTGCGGCAACCAGCGTAAAGTCGTCGATCTGCTCTGCGAGGTCCCGCGCGACCAGGGCGTCGCGGAAGCTCGGCGAGGCCAGCTCCGCCCGGACCGCGTTCACCCGGCCTACGAGGCCGGCCCCGCGCCACTCCCTCGGCAGACTCAGTACGGGACGCATGGCCTCAGCGGCACCGTCCAGGTCACGCCGCATCAACAGGGCCGTCGCCAGGTCCGCGCCGGCTTGCGGGGCAACCGCGAGCGGTGTGGAGGCCGAGGACTGGGAAGCGATCAGTTCCAGCGACCGCCGGGCGGAGGCCTCCGCGCCGACCCCGTCCCGCAAGAGAAGCAGGGTTGTGCTGTTGCTCATGGCGACGCGTTCCACGCTGAAATCGAACTCACCTGCGATCCCATCGTGGAGATCGTCCACGGCGGGGCCTCGATCGGCCAAGCTTCGATCTATTGCTGCGTGGGCCTCCTCGGCCCGGCCGAGGTGCGCATACGAGCGGGCAGCGATTGCCGCCAGCCTCGCCTGGCCCGTGGCACCGACCCCTCGGAACGAATGGGCCCGCTCGATCTGGCGAACCGCCTGGGCGGGGTTGCCGCCCCAGTAGTACAACAGGGCGAGGTAGCCGTGGGCGTACGCCTGGAGCGGCCCGTGCTCCGCCACCTGGCCGTACAGGGCAGAGGCACGCATCAGTTCAACTGCGGTCGGCATCGAGCCGAGATCGAACGCGCAGGCACCCAGGAGCGCCGATGCCTGGCCGGCGACGACGTAGAGGCGGCCTCGTTGGGACAACAGCTGCGTACGGTCGAGCATCACGGTGGCAAGGCCGAGCAGTTCCTTGGCCGCCATGAAGATCTCGTGGGGAGGGGTGGTGGTGTTTGCTCGGACCAGGCGTACCAGGTCGTCCTCGAGTTGGTCGAGGCTGAGGTCGGGAAGCAACTGTGAGGCCGCGTCGGCGGCGTGGGCGCGGGCATCTCGTGCGGTCATGGCGAGTTCTCTTTCATCGAGCACTGGAGTGGGTACTGCGCGCAGTACCTTTGCCTGCTCGTCGGTGCAGGGCGCGAAGAGTTCGGCGACGGGCTTGCCGTACATCCGCTCGAGAATTGCGGGTGCCGGGTGGTGAGGCCGGGCAACTTGTCCGGCACGCCACCGCGTGAAGCTCTTGTCCGTCAGAACGACGTTTCTGAAGGCGATATCCCCGGTCCGCTCGTAGAGGAGCGCCGCGACCCGCCGGTACTCGGCCAGGAAGCTCCGGAAATCCATGCGGGCCTCGGTGACTAAGACATCGAACAAAGTGTTCATCGCGTCGCGGTCCCTTCGGGGCCGCAGCCCCAGCTGCGAACTACTTCATCCCCTTGCCTACCACCTCCGGACCGGTGGCCACACAGGTGATGCGGAAGGGTCCACGAACTGTCCGCAGCTTGTCCCTGGCCTCACCCGAACGAGGAGCAAGTGTCCCTGCTTCGTGGGTGGTTCTGTCTCCGCACCCCAGTCCATGGTTGATCCCCGTAAGCGAACTGTAACGGGGCGTCAAGACGCTCCTGATGACGGGAGCGATGCACATGGTGGCCGTCGAACAGCCGCGATCTCTCCACCACTGGGAGGCCACGCTGACGGCAGAGGCGGCCGCGGCTTCCATGGCACGCCGAATGGTGGGCTCAGTGCTCAGAGAGTGGGGATGGGAGAACGACCGGGCATCCGACCTGGTCCTCATCGCCTCGGAACTGGTGACAAACGTCGTTCGGCACGCCAGCCGGTCGCGCGGCAGTATCGGTCTGCACCTTCAGGAGACCGGCGGCGACTGCCGGATCGAGGTTCTGGACTACCGCCCTGACCTGCCGCTGCCGGAAACTCCGGTTGCCCGCGGCGAGTGTGGCCGGGGGCTGCTCCTCGTCCGCGAGCTGGCGGACGGAACGGGTGTGGTAACGACGGCCACGACAAAGAACGTGTGGGCAAGGGTCCTTCTTGCCGTTGACGATATGCCGAGGCGCACTCCGTGAAAACCGTGATCAGACGGGCCATGAGGACCGTCGGCTGGCAGCGTCGCCGAACGCCGCCTACTCCCCGGTCGGCGCCCACCCGGGCCGAGGCGGAACGCCCCACCGCCCCGGGCGTCTTCACCGCGAGCGGCCCTGGAGGCCGGCCGCACCGTTCTGGTGCACCGCCACCGCCTACTACACCTTCGGCCAGCCGCTGACGCTGTGGACGGCGGCGGCGCGCGACGTCCGGACGGCCGTCAGGGACGTCATCCACCACATGTGCGTCCTCGAACTCGCCAACCTGGCCGCCCAGATGGGACCCGTCCTGCCCTCTTCCACGCCGACAGCCGCGCCATCCTGCTCGAAGCCCTCCGGACCCACCACGGCCAGCCGGCCGCCCCGCCGATCGGGCGCCGCGAACTGTCCATCCTGATGTGCAGCGCGATGCTGCGCGCAGTCGGCCAGGAGTGGACCGAACAAGGTGACGTCTGGGCGCGGGTCGCAGCATGGTCGTCTTCCACTGGAACCGCGCCGGAGTATCCACGGCAGACCAAGCGGTCCTCGCCCGCGCGGCCCGCAGCCACATCCTCGGCGCCCCCGCGCCCCCCACCCATGAAACAGCCGACCAGCCGTTCCCAGCACAAGCGAGCCGCTGAAAACTGCGCGCAAGTCAGGAGCTCGGCTATCGAACTCCCATCCCGGGCTGTTGGTTGAGGTTCACCCCGCCCGGGGCGGGGCATCACCCCTGCCGCACGGCAGGTACTCGCTGCGCCCCCGGGCGCAGCGGGAACAGCACCGCCTCTACAAGCCGAACAGAGAAAGGACGCTGACCATGGGAGACGAGAACAAGGGTGGACCGAACGACGGCAAGGGCGGCGGGCACGCCAAGCCCGGCTCGCCGGCCATCGGCCCGAACCCCTCGAAGGACGGCCAGCAGCCGACCCCGGCACCGAAGCACAAGAAGAGTTGACCCCCGAACAGCAGCGGGCCGCATTGGTGGCGTCGCTCACCGACGCCGGTTCCCTGCCCCCCGCATGGGCTCCGGCCGTGGCGGCAGTGCCGCGACACGCGTTCCTCCCCGACACCATCTGGGCGGACGAGGACGGCGGCGACACCGAGTGCAGCCGGACCAAGGAACCCGAGCGGTGGATGCGGCTCGCCTACGGCGACCTGCCGATCGTCACGCAGTGGGACGACGGTGCCGGGGGCGGAGACCACCGTACTCCCACGTCGTCGGCGTCCATGCCCACCATGGTGGCCGAGATGCTGTCCGACCTGGACGCGGTCCCCGGGCACCGGGTGCTCGAAATCGGGACGGGCACCGGCTACAACGCGGCCTTGTTGGCGCATCGCCTGGGCGCCGAGATGGTGTCCACCGTCGAGGTGGACGCGCAGGTCACCGCGCAAGCCCGCGCCGCACTTCGCAGGACCGGCTGCACCCCCGAAGTCGTGTGCGGGGACGGCTCGCTCGGCTGGGGTGTACGCGCCCCGTACGACCGGATCATCTCCACCGTGTCCCTGCGGGACGTCCCGCCCGCCTGGGTGGCTCAGACCCGGCCGGGCGGGGTGATCGTCAGCCCCGTCTCACCGCTGCTGGGCGGCGGGGCGATCGTGCGGCTCACGGTGGGCGGCGACGGGACGGCGAGCGGTCCGTTCACCCGATCGGCGGCGTTCATGATGCTGCGCCAGCAGCGCTACCAGGGCACTCCGGTGGACGGCTACCTGCCCGGTGAATGGCCGGGCGACTCCGCGCAGTCCTGGACGAGCCTCGACCCCGAAGCCATCGGGGGCGACTGGCTTGCGCAATTCGTCTGCGCCCTCGCCCTGCCGGACGTGTACTACCGGCGCAACGAGTTCGGTGACGGCGGCTGGACGTGGTGGCTGTTCGACACGGCCGTCACGTCCTGGGCAACGGTCGACTCCGTGCCCGGGGAATCCCGGTTCGAGGTCCGCCAGTCCGGGCCCCGGCAGCTGTGGGACGAGACGGAGGCCGCCTACACCCAGTGGACGGCCGCCGGACGCCCCGGCTACGAGCGGTACGGGCTCACGGTGACACCTGCCGGACAGGCGGCTTGGTTGGACAAGCCCGGCAATCCCCTCCCGGGGCACCCCAAGTAGAGCGGTAGCCGGGCCCCTGCTCGCGCAGAGCGGGAATCGGCTCCAGACCGGGTCAGCAGTTCGGAACGGGGTCGGTCTCACTGGTGATGGCGGTGTCCTTCATGAAGCCGAGCTGGCCGTTGTCGGCGACGGTCATCAGCCAGCGGGTCGGGTGCGGCCCGCCGACCCAGGCCTGGTTGTCCTCCTTGCAGTAGAACCAGCTGGGGTCGGAGTTCATGTAGCCGACGACGGTGTCGGGGTCCGGGTAGATGTGGTTGTTGCCGACCACGCCGTACACGGGGGAGCCGGGCACGTTGTGGCAGTACCACCGGTTGCTCTCCCCGGGCCAGCAGTTGTCGGCCGCCGAGGCGGACGGCGCGGCCACGACGCCCAGGCTGACGGCGAGGACGGTGGCAGCAGCGGCGGTGGTGATCCTGGCGGCACGAGCGGTGCTGAACATGTCTCACTCCTGGAGTTGTGCCTGCGAGTCGGCCCGGACCGCAGCATGCCCAGCAGCCCAGACATGTCACACATTCGATACGAGCGATAACGCAAAGTAGCTGACTCTCGGGGGTTCGTGGCCGAACGTATTCGATCGCACGCACGGACGTCGGGGCGGGTGTTCGCCCCTGCCGCATCACCCGTCGACGATGCCAGCCGCCGGCCCCCGCGAGGGACTGCCCGGCGAGGGCGGCCCTGCGGAAGCGGCCGCCGGGAAACCGATTAGGTGATCGCCGCCTGGTGCCGTACCGTCGGTACTACCGACGCGGGGTGGAGCAGCTCGGTAGCTCGCTGGGCTCATAACCCAGAGGTCGCAGGTTCAAATCCTGTCCCCGCTACCACGAACGCCGAAGGGGCGGACGCGCACTGCGCGTCCGCCCCTTCGGCGTCCTTCGCCTCGTCGGCTCGGCCGCCCACCAACGGCGAAGGCGGGCCAGGGCCGGCTCGGGGCGGATGGGTAGTTCGCGGACCCGGATGCCGGTGCGCTGGATCCGCCAGAAGTACAAGCGGCTCAGGCCAAGCGGAAGGCCATCGCGAAACTGCGGGAGATCGCCCAGCGATATCCCTGCATGTCCGCGCACTGGCGCCTCACCGTGGACGCCTCGCTGATCTGACGACATCGCCACGGTCCGAGAGTATCTAGCCGAGATCGCGCTCACGGTCTTCAACGTGGGCGCCCCGAGGACTGCCACTGCTGCTCGGCGGCTAGGGAAGGGGGCCGTTGAGGTTGAGTCGGTGGAGGGCCAGGGCAAGGTGGAGGCGTGTGCGTCCTTGCGGGGTGTCGGGGGCGAACCCGAGAGCAGCGGTCAGCTTGGGTAGGCGCGCCTGGAGTGTGGAGTGGTGCAGATGCAACGCGGTGGCCGCCTGGCGGAGGCTGTCGTGGGCTTCGAGGGCGGCCAGGGTTTCCAGTGCGCCGGTGCCGGCTCTTTCTGCCGCGCGTAGCGCGCGCACATCCTCGATCAACGCGTTGTGCGGGGAGACGTGTTCGGCCACGAGGGCCAGGCCGCCTAGGGCGTCGTAGTTGAGGTGGCGCGGACCGTGGACCTCGGCTGTCAGCCGCAACGCGGTCAGCGCTCCGTGCCATGATCGCGGCAGCCCACTGATTTCCACGGCGGGGCCCAGCCCGGCTCTTGGCCCGTGCTCAGTCCCGATGCTGGGTCCAAGGCTTGCGGTGGGCTCGGTCGTGGCGTCGACGACGATGGCGGCGGTCACGTGTCCGAGGCGAGTGCTCCACCGGTTGATCGTTGGATCATCCGGGTTTCCCAGCAGGGCCGCGACCCTGAATCTCGCCGCGGGAAGGGCGAGTCTGCGCACGGCCTGCGTGCGGGCTGCGGCTGTGGCCTCGGGTGAGAGCAGCACTTCCACGCTGGCCGGGTCGTGTGTGGCGGCCCGGCCGCGGGTTCGGTCCAAGACGATGCCCGCCCCGGCCGCGAGGCGTTCGAGAACGATGGCGTCGGTGGGCAGCGGCATGCCGGTGCGTTCGAGCCAGACCCGGCCTGCGGTCGTACCGCGTAGTGCGGTGCCGGGCCAGGAGGGAACGTGTGCCGCCGGTTCCAGCCGGTGGCCGTCGGGATGGATGCGCACCAGGACGTGCCGGTCGGGATCGGCCAGCCCTGCCGTGCAGCCCGAGAGGATGGCCCCGGCCCTGACGAAGGCATCGAGGCCGGCCCGCTGCTCGACGAGGGTGTCGAAGTAGGCGATGGCGCGCACCGCGTCCCCGGCGGCGGGATCCAGTGCCGAGAGCTGTTGGAGCAGTTCTTCCACCACTGGACCATATCCGCCATATGGCGGATGACATGAGCCATCCGGCGGTGGATCGGGCGGCGACCGGCCAGGACACTGGGGCGGCGAACCGCTGAAGGAAGGACCCGAGTATGTACTCCCGACCACCGTTCGACCCCGAGTTGGCCGCAATCCTGGCCACCTATCCGCAAGAGGTGCGAGAGCTCGGCTGGCTCGGGCCGGCCGATATCCCCGCCTACCGAGAGATGAACGCGACGGTGCCCGGCGGGGCCGACGCGGCCGCGCTGCGCCGGGACGGGGCCGTCGAGATCGAGGAACGCACGGTGCCCGGCCCCGCCGGGGCGCCGGAGATCTCGCTGCTCATCATGCGTCCTACCCGCGGCGCAGGCTCACGCTCGTGCGTATACCACACCCACGGTGGTGGCATGATCTCCGGCAACAAGTGGGAGCTCTCCCACGTACTCGCCGAGTGGGTGGATGTCCTCGGCGTCGTCGGGATCTCGGTGGAGTACCGGCTGGCTCCCGAGCATCCCCATCCCGCACCCGTCGAGGACTGCTATGCCGGGCTGGCGTGGGTCGCGGCCAACGCCGACGAGTTGTCCATCGACCCCGAACGGCTGATCATCTGGGGCACGAGCGCGGGCGGTGGACTGGCAGCGGCGACGGCGCTGCTGGCTCGGGACCGCGGCGGCCCGGCCCTGGCCCACCAGATGCTGCAGGCGCCGATGCTCGACGACCGCTGCCGGACCCCGTCCAGCCAGGAACTCGACGGCGAGGGATTCTGGGACCGCCGGGCCAACCTGACGGCATGGACCTGCCTGCTCGGGCAGGCCAGGGGCGGGCCCGAGGTCTCGCCCTACGCGGCTCCGGCCCGCGCGGCAGACCTGAGCGGGCTGCCCGCCACCTACATCGACACCGGCCAGGTCGACACCTTCCGGGACGAGTCCATCGACTACGCCGCGCGGCTGTCCCGGTCCGGAGTCCCGGTCGAGTTGCACGTGTGGCCGGGGGCCTGGCATGCCTTCGCCACCGCCGCGCCGCAGGCGGCCATCTCGCAACTCGCCATCGCGGCCAGAACGGCCTATCTCAAGCGCGTCCTGGACTACTGATCCGAAAATGACAGCGGATTGACTCGTCAACAGGCGGGGTGGGCCACCGGTGCAGCGGCGCGGTGGCGTTGCACCGGTTCTCTGCGCGAACTCGGGAGCGAGCCGGACGTGCCCACTTCGTTTTTCGACCACCCCCATGAACCCCGGGGTCCACGCAAGCTGACCCAGCCCCGAAAAATGCCGGGTCCGGCGAGAATCGCCTCTCCGGCGTCTCAGCCGAGCTGACGAACCACAGGTCAGCGCACCGCTTCCAACCATGATCAATGAGACCGTTCCCGCGCGCTCGGGTGCGGCGGGGGCTTCGCCGGTGCGAGGGTGTGCCGGGGTTCAGGTTCGTGTGGTGAGTCGTGCGAGTGCCGTGTCGTACCGTGCCTGGACTTCCGTGTCGGGTGTTGCGCGCAGCAGTGCGGTGAGTGCCCGTACCGCGCCGTCGTCGTAGCCGGCGGACTCCGCCTCCCGCGCGGCGAGGTCGAGTTGGGTGATGCCCTCGGTGTGGTTGCCGAGTCCCAGCAGTGCTTCTCCCCTGATGGTGAGCAGCAGGACGCGGGGGATGTCGGTGGTGTCCGGTTGGTTGCCGAGGGCCAGGGCGTGGGTCGCGGTGCTGAGGGCCTGGTGCCAGTGTCCGGCATCGGTTTGGTGGCGGGCGAGGTGCTGCATCGCCAGCCGTTCCATCCTCTGGTCGCCGGTCTCGCGTGCCAGCTCGACCGCGCGTTCGCAGCTCCTCGCGGCCTGGTCCAGGCGGCCGAGGGAGGCTTGGACCATGGCCAGCACGATCAAGGCGTTGGCCTCGGCGAACGCGTCACCGGCGCGGGCGGCGAGCGCGGAGGCCGCTTCCAGGTGGACGAGTGCTTCCGGGGTGCGCCCTTCCTCGGTCAGGACCCAGCCGAGGACGTTGAGCACCCGGGCCTCGCCGTGCTCGTCGGCGTTGGCGCGCGTGGCCGTGAGGGCGGTCTCCAGGAGCGGTACCCAGCCGTCGCGGACGCGCCACACGATCAGTGGCCACATCGTCATGACGATGCGCCAGGTTCTGTCGTGCAGTGCGGCGGCGTGCGCCGCGGCGACCGCCTGGGTGAGGTTGTTGCGCTCGGCGGCGTACCAGGCCACGGCGGGCGGACCGGTCGCCGAACTCCCGCACGGCGGCCGGCGGCAGGAAGTCCGCCGGAAGTGGAAAGCAGTCCTCCGTGCCGGGCTCGGCCGCCGCGACGGCGCCGGTGGCGGTGGTGATGTAGTGGTCGAGGACGCGCTTGAGCGTGTCGGGCTGGGCGTCCAGGCCGCGGGCGTAGAGCCGCACGAGGTCGTGCATCGTCCACCGGCCGGGTGCCGTCTCGGTGAGCAGGTGCGCGACGGCCAGGCGCTCCAGGGCGCTCTCGGCGGTGGCGGGGTCGGTGCCGGCCAGGGCGGCCGCCGCGTAGCGGTCGACGTGCGTGCCCGGGTGGCGGCCAAGGGAGGCGAACAGACGGGCGACGTGCGCCGGGAGTTGTCGCAGGGTCAGGCGCAGCGCGGCCCGCACGCCGGTGTCCTCCAGGTCCAGCAAGCTCAGCCGCCGTGTCTCGTCGGACAGTTCGGCAGCCATCGTTCCCAGGGACCAGTCGGGTCGCCCTGCCAGACGGGCTGCTGCCACCCGCAGGGCCAGCGGCAGCCCGCCGCACAGCTCGGCGAGCCGGAGCGCGGCGGCCGGCTCGGCGTGGACCCGTTCGGTGCCGAGGATCCGGGCCAGGAGCATGGTGGCGTCCTGGGGGGCGAGGACGTCCACGGCGACGGGCCGGGCGGTGTCGGTGACGATCAGTCCCGGCAGCCGGTGCCTGCTGGTGACGACGGTGACGCAGCGGTCGCCGCCGGGCAGGAGCGGCCTGACCTGTTCGGAGTCACGCGCGTTGTCGAGGACGACGAGGAGTTGGCGGTCGGCGGCCAGGGCGCGGAAGAGTGCGGCCGCGCCGTTGGCCGACTCCGGTATTCGCTCCTGCGGCACGCCCAGGGCCAGCAGGAACTCGCGCAGGACCTCGACGGCGGCCGGCTCGCCGGTGTCGCTGAAGCCGCGCAGGTCGGCGTAGAGGCGCCCGTCGGTGAGTCCGGCGGGGTCGTGGTGGGCCCAGTGCAGGACGAGGGCGGTCTTCCCGACCCCGGCGGGCCCGATGACCAGGCAGACCGGGGCCTCCCCCGCCGTGGCCCGGGTCAGGGCGGCGAGCTCAGAGGCCCGTCCGTGAAAGGCGCGCGGTGCGCGCGGCAGCAGATCGGGCGTGCTCGTGTTCAGGGTGGCCTCCGGTGCGGCGGCGGGCGGCGGGGCGTCCGCCGTGCGGGCGGGGCGGGGCCGGCCCAGGCTCGCGGCCTCCTCCAGCTCCCGGGCGTCGGCCGCGTCCAGGCCCAGGGCCTTCGCCAGGGCCTGGACGGTGCGGCGCTGCGGCCCCCGGGAGCGGCCCTGCTCCAGATAGGACAGGGTACGTACGCTCACCCCCGCGGCGTGCGCCAGGTCTTCCTGGCTGAGCCCCGCCCTGCGGCGCAGACCGAACAGCAGCGTGCCGAAGGAACGGTCCGCCGGTGCGTACGAGGCCATGCTGAAGCTCTTCCCGTGTTCGACGTGGCCCCGCCGAACGCCGAACCTCAACCCGCAAAAGTATGCGGTACGTACTTTTGCGGGCGAAATTGCATGGTTGGCGCCCGCCCGCCCAGGTTGGATCTAGACCTGAGGAAGACGACCCCGGGAGCCAAACCGGGGAGTACTGCCCCTTCGCCGGGCCCTCGTCCCGCCGGGACCTGAAAGGCCCGGCGAGCGGGTAGCCGGTCGCTTCCCCGCTGTCCGTCCCGCGAGGACGCGCTGCCCCGATGCAGCGGCAGGCGCTCTCGCGGGCTCCTCGCCGCGCGCCACCACACCTGCGCGGAAGAGCTTTCAGGGAGTACCACCCGATGTACCTGCATCCGACATCCACCATGCGCCGAGCCGGAAGGCGGCTGGCGGTGCTGCTGCTGGCCATGGCCGCCGCCTGCGGCCTGGTGAACGGCCTCGCCGCGCCCCACGCTGACGCCAACACCACCCAGCGGTGGACCGACATCGACTGGGACATGACGGGCTACGACTCCGCCGCGCGCCCCAGCTCGGCCGCCGCCAATCAGTCCGGGGAATACCGGCGTGTGGTGGACCGGATGCGCGAAATCGCCGGCCAGCCGATGGCAGGCCTCCCGAACGCCCCCTACTTCTCGGACACGACGGTCCGCGGGCGTGAAACCGCCACCAACCGCGTCATCCGGGTGCTGGTGTGGTCCAACGCTGTTACCCCCAGCAACCCCAGGGGCGAGCGGCGGGCCGATGTCGCGCTGTACTTCTCCGTCGACAACCTGTACTTCATGGGCTTCTCCTCCCACGGCCTCCACTACCGTCTCAACGCCCCCTACACCGTGCGCCTGGCGGAGGAGATGCGGGTCCGCTTCAACATGCCGACCGCTCCCTTGCTCAACACCATCAGCTCCGACGGGGGCTACGCGTCGCTGGCCGCGAACCCGACGTGGCGCGGTGACCAGCCGTACACGGCGAGCAACTTCCTGACGCACTTGAGTGCCCTGGACACCGCCACCTCGGCGAACAGGAACTCCAACGCAGTGCTTCGGGCCATGGCCTACTTCATCGGCGCCACCTCCGAGGCGGCCCGCTTCGGCTGGATCGAGAATCGCATCGCCAGCGTTCTCATCTACAACGGGGACCCGACCGAGACGTCCCGCCCGGCAAACATCGGCCGGTTCGGCACGGACCTGGAGAACAACTGGGACACCCTGTCCACGGTGGCTCACCGGAGCGCACGGGGACAGAACACCACCGCCGTGAACATCGACGGGCGCCAGTACGCGGACTGGGAGGACATCTACGGCGGCGAAACCGCCAACCCCATCATCGTCCCCTTCCTCGCCATCCAGGGCAGCGGCCTCTGACCCACCACAACGCCACGGCGGCCGGGGCCCGATCCACCACGGACCGGGCCCCGGCCGCCGGCGGACTCCGGCGATCCGGGCCACGCAGGCCGCGGAGGCGGTGGTGGCGAGGTTGCGCAGCTGCCCGGACGCGCGCGCCTGCACGATCCCGGGCCGGGTATTTGCCTTGGGCGCCGAGGAGGGGTACTGTCAGCCAGTCGCTCGGCAGGGAGCACCGGACACGCATTGGCGCGGACGGTCCCGCGGTGGCCAATCCTTTCGAAACACCACTTCCCGGTTTCGGGCTGGGTCGCGTCTTGTCGCGGCTTGGTTCTTATTCGGCGTGTTCGTTTTATTGGATTGCGGTCGATTCGCTTTTCGGAGCGGGGATCGGCTAGAGTTTGAAACGTCGGACGGGGCGTCAAGCCGCAGAAGACACCAGCGAGTTGGATGAACGAAGCGCCGGAAACGGAGCGGAAAA
>NZ_JBHVWW010000081.1:0-40120 GCF_042882025.1 Kitasatospora sp. NPDC058243 | reverse complement strand
CAGCAGCACCGGCCAGCGGGCGCCGAGCGCGACCACGGCCGCGCAGGGCAGCGCGGCCAGCGCGGCGGCGGTCAGCGTCGCCCGGGTCGCGGCGGCGCACTCCCGGCCCGGCGGCGGCTCCGACGGGGGCGGGCGGCGGGGCACCCGCGCGTACAGCTCCTCGGCGAGCGAGAACAGGTCGGCGTGCCGGCAGCGCGCGGCGGCCTGCGGGCCGAGCCCGGCCTCCTCCAGTCCGGCGGCGATCTCCAGCGGGTCGACGGCCCGCTCGCACAGCGCCCGGTGCTCGGCCATCACCTCTCGCACCGGATCCCCCACCGGGCTCCCGGGGCCGCCCGGCGCCGCGCCGCCCGCCATCAGACGGCCTCCGCGAGGGCGCCGGGGCGCTCTTGCGCGCCGGCGTCGCCGCCCTCGTCCTCCGACCGCTCGGACCCGGCCGGCCCGGCGCCGTGGCGGCCGTCGGGGCCGTCCGCCGTGTCCGGGGCGCCCTGGCCGTCCGGGCCGTCCGGCGCGCGGCGGCCGTCGGCGAGCCAGTACTCGGCGGGCCGGGCGAACGGGCGCGGCGGCTCCCCCGCCGCGCCGCCGGCCCCGCCGCCGGGGAAGGCCGGGTACTGCGAGACCAGCTCCAGGTAGATCTCCCGGAAGGCGCCGATCACCGGCTCCACGGCGAAGCGTTCCTGCGCCCGCAGCCGCCCGGCCAGCCCGAGCCGGGCGCGCCGCTCCTCGTCGCGCAGCAGCGCCAGGCAGGCGCCGGCCAGCGCGCGCGGGTCCCGGGCGGGCACCAGCAGCCCGGTCGGCCCGACCACCTCGCGGGCCACCCCGACGTCGGTGGACACCACCGCCCGGCCGCTGAGCATCGCGTCCGCGAGCAGCCGGGGGCTGCGCTGGGACAGCGCGGAGAAGACGGCCAGCGTGCCGCCCTCCCAGACCTCGGCGAGCGAGCCGGGCCGCCCGGCGAAGTCCACCGCCGCGGCCAGTCCGAGCCGCTCGGCCAGCGCCGCGCAGTGCGCCCGGTAGCCGGGCGCGGCCTCCTCGCCGTGGATCACCAGCCGGGCGCGCGGCAGGTCGGCGTGCACCTGCGCGAAGGCGTGCAGCATCAGTTCGGTGTCCCGCCCCGGCTCCAGCGCGCCCGCCCACACCAGGGTCGGCGCGGCGGGCTCGGGCCCGGCCGCCGGGCGGACCACCGCGGGCGTCCCCTCGTACACCACCCGGGTGCGCGCCGGGTCGGCCCCGCAGCGGCGCTGCCACTGCTGGTCGTGGGCGCTGCCGGGGGTCAGGACGGCCGCCTGCCGGTAGGTCTCCTCGGTGAGCGCCCGGAAGTACGCCAGCAGCAGCGCCCGGACCGGCCACCGGTACGGTGCCTCGCGGTAGCCCAGGTACTGCTCGCGCAGGTGCAGGCCGTGCTCGGTGACCACGAACGGCACCCCGTGCAGGTACCGGGCGACGAGTGCGGGCAGCGCCGCGGGGCCGCCGCCGACCACGTGGCACAGGTCGGCACCGCCGAGGCCGTCGGGCCCGGTGCCGTACCAGGGCGCGGACAGCGGCCGCAGGCACTGCTCCAGCAGGTCCGCCGCGACCAGCACGTCGCGGACCAGCGGCTGCCCGGCCGAGGTCTCCGCGCCCGGCAGCCGCCAGACCCGCTCCAGGGTGCGCCGGGCGTGCGCGGAGGCGAGGAAGGCGGGCAGCGTGCCGTCCTCCCGGGCGAGGACGGCCAGCCGGTACAGCCCGGCCCCGAAGCCGGCCCGCTCCCCCGGCAGCACCAGGGCTCTGACCAGGTCCTCGTACGCCCGGGCGTACTGGCGTCTGCGCAGCGCGCCGGGCACCCGGCCGCCCGGCCGGCGCCCCCACAGCGCCAGCTCGCGTGCCCCGTGCCAGGCGGGGGACGGCCGCTCGGCGGCGCCCTGGCCGGCCTGGCCGCCTTGGCCGGTCAGCAGGTACAGCCCGAACTCGTGCTCCGGCAGGCCCGCGGCCAGCCGGTCGCACCAGCCTCCGGCGCCGCGCCGGGAATGTGGGCGGGCACCCTCGGTGAGCAGGGCGATGCGCACGGGAGACCTCCAGGGCAGAGCGGATCACGGGCGGGCGGATCACGGGCGGGCGGGATCGACGGATGGCTTGAGCGGCTTGAGTGGTCACCGGGGCGGCCCCGCACGGCGGCGGGGACGGTCCGGGGGCGAGGAGTCCGGTCGGCCGGGTACGACACCGCGACGCTCCCCCGGGGCAGGGCACCACCGAGCGGTGGTGCGGCCGTCCGGCCCGACGGTCCGGTCGCGCCCCTCCCGCGATCCGTTCCCCCGGGCGCACGCCCGTTCCGGCGGGCCGGGCCCGACCCGCCGGCCCCCTGGGTGCGGCCGCCCCCGGATTTCCCCGGCGTCCGCGGCCTCCCCCACACCTGTTCGGTCCGACAGCAGAAAGGTAGGACCGGGCCCGGGCAATCCATCGGTCACATGCCTGGTTGCCACCTGAACGAGTGAACGAGCGTGACCTCGCCCCGAACCGGGCCGTTACCGGGCGGTCCGCGCGACCGGGCGCCGGTCGCCGACCTCCCCGCTCATGACGGACGATGGGAGTGACCTTGTTCGCCGCCGCGAGGGGTCCCGGGTCCGCGATGCCCGGCCCGTGCTCCGCGCTCGGTGACACCGCCGGTGCGGTGCGTCACGAGGTTCGGATTCCGGCGGTCGGGACGGCCGTTCCGGCCCCTGTCACACCCCTGCCGACGCCGAGGTCAGCGCCGTATTGTGGGCTCCTGACAAGGAGGCCGAGGTCCTTTTCTCACTCCCGCCGAACGCGGAAGCGGTTACCGAAAAGTAGAATCGGCCCTCTTGCCAGCCCCGAACAACCGAAGTGAGGAGCGCCGTGACGGCCATCCAGGAGGCGCAGGAGCGCCCGCGCGGTGCCCGCCTGCCGCGAAGCGCCCGCCGTGAACAACTGCTCGGTGCCGCCCAGGAGGTGTTCGTCGCGCAGGGTTACCACGCGGCCGCCATGGACGACATCGCCGACCGCGCCGGGGTCAGCAAGCCGGTGCTGTACCAGCACTTCCCCGGGAAGCTGGAGCTGTACCTGGCACTGCTGGACAAGCACTGCGACGCCCTGGTCGAGTCGACCCGCGACGCACTGTCGACGACCACCGACAACAAGCTCCGGGTGGCCGCGACGATGGAGGCGTACTTCAACTACGTCTCCAGCGAGTCCGGCGCGTTCCGCCTGGTCTTCGAGTCGGACCTGACCAACGAGCCGGCCGTGCGCGAGCGGGTCGAGCGGGCCTCCGAGGCGAGCGCGACGCTGGTCAGCAAGGTGATCCAGGAGGACACCGACCTGCCCGAGGCGGAGTCCAAGCTGCTCGCCGCCGGGGTCTGCGGCCTGGCCCAGATCACCGCCCGGTACTGGCTGTCGCAGGGCCTGGACATCCCCCGCGACGAGGCGGTGCGGCTGGTCGCCAGCCTGGCCTGGCGCGGGCTGAAGGGCTTCCCGATGCACCCCGTTTCAGAGGGCGGGGAGGCCCTCTAGCAGGGGTGATCCACCGAGCTTCGCCGCCGCGGTGATCCCGTGCTCTATGGTGAAGCCGTACGGCGCGGTCGTCGCGAACGCTTGTCCCAGGCGGTCGGGGTGTCCGCGCGTGGAGGCTGCAACCCCGGAGGGACGGAAGCCGTGGAGGTCAAGATCGGCGTGCAGAACACGCCGCGCGAGATCGTGATCGAGAGCACGCAGAGTGCCGATGAGATCCAGAGCGCGATCGCCAAGGCGCTGGAGGGTTCGGAGAAGCTCTTCGCGCTGACCGACGAGCACGGCCGCCGCGTCATCGTCCCGGCCGAGCGCCTGGCGTACGTGGAGATCGGCGAGCAGGCCGCCCGCAAGGTCGGCTTCGGCACCGCCTGAGGCGTCGTCCGAGCTGCTCACCCGGTGCCCCGCTCCCCCAGGGAGCGGGGCACCGTTGCGTGTACGGCCGGGTCGGCCGGGGTACGGCGACAGTGCGGCCGCCGGCGCCGCGCGCCCGTCCCCGGGGAGGCAGTTTTGCTGGTCGAGTCGATCGCCTTCGCCCTCGTCGGCCTGGCCGCGGGCCTGGCCGCACTGCTGGCGCGGCCCGCGTACTTCCGGGCGGCCCGCACCCTGACCCTGGGCACCGCCCTGGCGACGGCGCTGCTCGGCGGGACGGTGGCGCACTTCTGCCTGGACGGGCGCTACCCGGCGGTGTCGATCGCGGCCGCCGCGCTGGCCTCGGCGGTGCTGACCACGACGCTGGCCCGGCCGGACCTCGCCGCCGGGCGGGCCCCGGCGCACCGGCACCACCCGCACCGGGCCGGTGTCCACCGCACGCGGCGCCACCGGCCGGCCTGACGCCTGGGGCCGGACAGGCCCTAGCTGGCCAGGCCCAGGGCGGCCATCCGCCGGGTGTGCGCCTCGGTGATCCGGTTGAACATCTTGCCGACCTCGACCAGGTCGAAGCCCTGCACCTGGACGCCGCCGACCAGCAGGTTGGACAGCGCGTCCCGCTCGGCGACCACCCGCTGGGCCTGGCTGAGCGCCTCGCCCATCAGCCGTCGGCCCCACAGCGCGAGCCGGCCGCCGGAGCGCGGGTCGGCCTCGATGGCCTGGCGCACCTTGTCCACCGCGAACTGGGCGTGGCCGGTGTCGGACATGACGCCGAGCACCAGGTCGCGGGTGTCGTCGTCGAGCCGGACGGCGACCTCGCGGTAGAAGTCGGTCGCGATGGCGTCGCCGACGTAGGCCTTGACCAGGCCCTCCAGCCAGTCCGAGGGCGCGGTCATCCGGTGGAACAGCTCCAGCGGCTCGACGAACGGGCGCATCGCCTCCTGCGGGTCGGCGCCGATCTCGGCGAGCCGGTCGTGCAGGCGCTGGTAGTGCTGGAACTCGGCGGAGGCCATCCGGGCCAGGGCCGCCTTGTCGGCGAGGTCCGGCGCCAGCTTGGCGTCCTCGGCGAGCCGCTCGAAGGCGCTCAGCTCGCCGTAGGCGAGTGCGCCGAGCAGATCCAGCACCGCCGCCCGGTAGCCGGGGTCGGCCGAGCACGCGGCCCAGTCCCCGATCGAGCCGGCCGCGGCGTCCTGCGTCTCACCATGGGTCTCCATGACCCGCCACCTTAGTCCCGCCGACCCGGGGGACCCACCCTGGCCGACCGTCGGCCGGTCGCCCGGGTGACCGGCCGGAACACTGCTTCCGGCCCGGGTCGGCAGGGGCAATGTCAGACGCGTCACGTGTTCGAGTCGTCGCCTGACTGTATGGTGGTACGGAGCCCCGTCGTGTTCGCACGGTGTCACCGCCGTCTCGGTGTCCCGCGCAAGCCCGCTCCGAAGCGGCACCGTCCATCCGGACGTGTCCGCACCGGAGCCACGGGTACTCACGTACGCGGATGCCCGGTCGGAGAGCCGATCGGCTCCGACCATGGCTTGGACTTCAAGCCTTGGCACCGCATCAGTGGCCGAGCGAGGGCCGCCGAGACCGCGCCCCCTGGCGAAGGTCCCGCGCAGGTCCCTCATGGGAATCCTCCCCGACGCCGCCGGCGACGCGCCCCGCACAGGGCAGCGCGCACCGGCCGGCCGCAGGGACCGGCGCGGTTGTGCGTCCGCTCAGCTGCATCAGGGCCGCCAGGCCCGTACGCAGCCGTGCGGCTGCCCGCCCGCCGCTCGCTCTCGGCCCCTTTCACACGGAAGAGGCAGCACCCTGTCCACCACCGCTGAACCCATCAAGACGACGTTCCGGGATCTGGGAATCCTCCCGGAGACCGCCGAGGCGCTCGAGTCCGTCGGCATCGTCCACCCCTTCCCCATCCAGGAGATGACCCTCCCGGTCGCGCTGACCGGCCACGACGTCATCGGCCAGGCCAAGACCGGCACCGGCAAGACCCTCGGCTTCGGCCTCCCGCTGATCGAGCGCTGCATCGTGCGCGCCGACGTGGACGCCGGCCGGGCGACCGAGGAGCAGCTCTCCGACGGCCCGCAGGCGCTCATCGTCGTCCCGACCCGCGAGCTCTGCACGCAGGTCACCAACGACCTGCAGACCGCCGGCAAGGTCCGCGACGTGCGCGTCCTGGCCGTCTACGGCGGCCGCGCGTACGAGCCGCAGGTCGAGGCGCTCGCCAAGGGCGTCGACATCGTGGTCGGCACCCCGGGCCGCCTGCTGGACCTGGCCGGGCAGAAGAAGCTGAACCTGTCCAAGGTCCGCTCGCTGGTCCTGGACGAGGCCGACGAGATGCTCGACCTCGGCTTCCTGCCGGACGTCGAGAAGATCATCACCATGCTGCCGGCCAAGCGGCAGACCCTGCTGTTCTCGGCCACCATGCCGGGTCAGGTCATCAGCCTCGCCCGCCGGTACATGAGCCAGCCCACCCACATCCGGGCCGCCGCCCCGGACGACACCGGCACCACCGTCGCCAACATCGAGCAGCACATCTTCCGCGCGCACTCGCTGGACAAGGTCGAGCTCGTCTCGCGCATCCTCCAGGCCGACGGCCGCGGACTGGCGATGATCTTCTGCCGGACCAAGCGCACCGCCGCCGACGTCGCCGACCAGCTGACCCAGCGCGGCTTCGCGGCCGGCGCCGTCCACGGCGACCTCGGCCAGGGCGCCCGCGAGCAGGCGCTGCGCGCGTTCCGCAACGGCAAGGTCGACGTGCTGGTCTGCACCGACGTCGCCGCCCGCGGCATCGACGTCGAGGGCGTCACGCACGTGGTCAACTACCAGTGCCCCGAGGACGAGAAGACCTACCTGCACCGGATCGGCCGCACCGGCCGGGCCGGCGCCTCGGGCACCGCCGTCACCCTGGTCGACTGGGACGACATCCCGCGCTGGCAGCTGATCAACAAGGCGCTGGAGCTGACCTTCAACGACCCGGAGGAGACCTACTCCACCTCGCCGCACCTGTACGAGCTGCTGAAGATCGCGCCGGGCACCAAGGGTGTGCTGCCGCGTTCGGAGCGGACCCGGGCCGGGCTCGGCGCGGAGGAGGTCGAGGACCTCGGCGAGACCGGCGGGCGCGGTGCGCGCACCGCCCGGGCCAAGGGCCCGCGCAGCGGCTCCGGCCGCACCGGCGCCCCCGAGGCCGCCGTGGCGACCGAGGAGAAGCCGCGCCGCACCCGTGAGCGCCGCCGCACCCGCGGGGGCTCCACGGTCGCCGAGGGCGAGGCCGGGAGCGTCGTCGAGGCCGCCGCGGCCCCGGCCGTCGAGGGCACCGAGGGCGAGGCGGCCCCGCGCCGCCGTCGCCGCCGTTCGCGCGGCGCCGCCGCCGGCGAGGCCGCTGTGGTGGCCGAGGCCGTCGCGGTGACCGAGGCGGCCGCGGCGGCTCCGGTCGCCGAGGCCCCGGCCGAGGTTCCGGCCGCGGTGGCCGTCGTGGCCGCCGCCGAGGCCGTCGTCGAGGCCGCCGTCGAGGCCGCCGTCGAGGAGAAGCCGGCCGCCCGCACCCGGACGCGCACCCGCAAGCCGAAGGCGGAGGCCGTCGAGGCCGTCGTCGAGGCGCCGGCCGCCGAGGCCGTCGTCGAGACCGCCGTCGAGACCGCCGTCGCGAAGAAGCCGGCCACCCGGACGCGCACCCGCAAGCCGAAGGCGGAGGCCGTCGAGGCCCCGGCCGAGGCACCGGCCGCCGAGGCCGCCGTCGCGGAGAAGCCGGCCACCCGGACGCGCACCCGCAAGAAGGCCGAGGCCGCGACCGCCCCGGCGGCTCCGGAGGCTGCGGCCGCCGACGCCGCGACCGAGGTCCCGGCCCCGCGCAAGCGCACCCGGGCCCGCAAGGCCGCCGCCGCGCCGGAGGCCACCCCGGAGAGCTGACGCACCCCGCCCCGGAGGGGGCGGGCCGGGCCCCTGGTGGTCCGGCCCGCCCCCTCCGGCGTTCCGGCGTTCCGGCGTTCCGGCGTTCCGGCGTTCCGGCGTTCCGGCGTTCCGGCGCAGGCTGGATAGGGTCGGGGTTACCGGCCAGTCGCCCGCAGGAGAGCAGCCCATGAGCACGCCGCCGTTCCTCACCCTTCCCCGCTGCGCCCGCGCGCTGCGGCTGTCGACCAGCCGCGGCGGGTTCGCCGCGCTGCGGGCCGATCCGGACGGGCCGGTGCGCGGCTCGGCACTGCTGGTGCCGGGCTTCACCGGCAGCAAGGAGGACTTCATCGCCCTGCTGGAGCCGCTGGCGGCGGCCGGCTACCGGGTGACCGCCGTCGACCAGCGCGGCCAGTACGAGACCGGCGGCCCGGACGACCCGGCCGCGTACGCCGTCGAGGCGCTCGGCGCGGACGTCCGGGCGCTCACCGAGGCCGTGGCCGCCGACGGCGGCGGCGGGCCGCCGCACCTGCTGGGGCACTCCTTCGGCGGCCAGGTGGTCCGGGAGGCGGTGCTGGCCGCAGCCGCGGACGGCCCGTCGCCGTGGCGCTCGCTGACCCTGATGTCCACCGGCCCGGGCGCGATCGATCCGGCCGAGGCGGCCCGCACCAAGCTGCTGCTGGACGTGCTGCCGGTCATGAGCCTGGAGGAGATCTGGCAGGTCATGCGGCAGATGGAGGAGGGCAGCGGGGACCAGAAGCAGCGCCCGGAGCCGGCCGTCGCGGAGTTCCTGCACCGCCGCTGGCTGGCCAACGTGCCGCTGTCGCTGAGCGTCACCGGTGGTCATCTGGTCGCCGCGCCGGACCGGGTGGCCGAACTGGCCGCCGCCACCGCCGGCCTGCCGGTGCTGGTGCTGTCCGGGGTGCGGGACTACGCCTGGCCGGTGCCGGAGCAGACCCGGATGGCGGAGCGCCTGGGGGCCCGCCGGGTGGTCGTCGAGGACGCCGGCCACTCCCCCAACGCCGAACGCCCGGCCGCCACGGCCGGGGCGCTGGCCGCGTTCTGGGCCTGAACCGGGCCGATCCGGAGAGTGGTCTGAACCACTTCTCGAAGTTCGACCGTCTTCAACACAGGACAAAAGTCGTTAGTTACGGTAATCTTTGATTCTGTCCGGGAATCATCGCCGGCCTCCGCGTCGGCGCGAATCAGCCGAAACCTGGACTTCACGGGCGGGCAACGACCCGGAAGCACCACCACGTCACCGTGGTTCACGAGGCACCAGACGCACCGGGCAAGCAGGGGGAGCCCTTGCCGCAGCAGACCGCCGCACGTACGAACCGAGCGATCCGGCCGCACCGCCGGACCCGTAGGACCCCTCAAGGGCTGGTATCCACCCAGCCTCAATCGCCCCGACCGACGGGGCAGGAACAGGAGACGCCCATGACGAAGACCATGCGCTTCGAGATCGTTCGACTGGACGACGCCAACGGCTCCGCCGCCGACCGCCTGATAGCCGACGCCGAGACCGTCCGCGAGTTCGTCCAGGCCGCCGCCCGCACCGGTGAGCGCCTGCTCATCCGCCCGTGCCCGACCGTCTGACCACGCGCGGCGCCTCCGACCGGGAGTCCTCACCCGCCGCCGACGAGCCGGGAGCGTCCGATCCGGACGTTCCGATACCCGACTGACGCCCTGTCACCGCGATCGCCGATGACGGGGCGTCAGTGTGTCCGGGCCCTGCGCCCGTCGACGTTTGCCGCCGCCCGCCACGGGACATCCCCCAACGGGAACCGCCCGTGCCGCGCCGCCCCACCCCGCGCCGAACGGGCCCCGCCACCGACAGGTGCCGCCGAGCCCTCCGTACGGGTGATCGTCCTTGACGCGGCGGTCCGGAGGGAGGAGCGTTGTCGCCTATGAGGGGCGAGCCAAGCTGCCCGAGGTGCGCCGGTCGGGTCCGCGCCCCCGGTCTGTTCTCAGACACCTGGCAGTGCGACCGGCACGGAGCCGTGCACCCGATGCAGCCCGTGCTGCCACCGAGCGTCGAAGCCCTGGGCGTCGCCGTCGCCCGCTCGCAGGTCCCCGTCTGGCTGCCCTGGCCGCTCCCGGTCGGCTGGCTCTACACCGGCATCGCCCACGTCGGCGACGACGTCTCCGGCGCCCGGGCCACCGCCGTCGCCTGCTCCGGACCGGCCCCGCTCGGCGGCTTCGGCGAGCTGGTGCTCGTCGCCGAGGAGCTGGGGGTCGGCCTCGGCGCCCGCTACGCCGGGATGCCCGGACCCGATCCGGGCGACTCCGTCGGCCTCTACAAGCCCGCCGACGCCAAGCTGCTGGCCGCCGGCCGGCCCACCCCGATGTTCCACATCCCGGACGCCCCGGCCGACCGCGCGGTGTTCGCCGGCGAGGCCCGCGGCCTCTGGCTCTGGGCGGTCGCCTGGCCCGAGCAGTCCGCCCTGGTGATGTACGACGAACTCGTCCTCACCGACCTGCGCGAGGCCGGCGCCGAACTGGACCTGCTCCCCTGCGGGGCCCTCTCCCCCCGCCTGCTGGGATAAGTCCCGTCCGGCCGGGGCCTGGCGCCCTGTCCTATCCTGGGCGGCACCCCGAGCCCCCAGGAGTCCGCCCCGTGCGCATCGACCTGCACGCCCACAGCAACGCCTCCGACGGCACCGACAGCCCGGCCGAACTGGTCGCGGCGGCCGTGGCCGCGGGCCTCGACGTCGTGGCGCTCACCGACCACGACACCGTCGCGGGCCACGCCGAGGCCGCCGGGGCGGTGCGTGCGCTGCCGGACGGCAGCCGGCTGACCGTCGTCCCGGGCGCCGAACTGTCCTGCGTGGTGGGCGGCGTCAGCATGCACCTGCTGGCGTACCTGTTCGACCCGGACGAGCCGGAGTTCGCGCGCGAGCGGGAGCTGGTGCGCACCGACCGGTTCCGGCGCGGGCGGGCGGTCGTCGAGCGTTGCCGCGAACTCGGCGCGGACATCAGCTGGGAGCAGGTGCAGCGGATCGCCGGGGCCGGCTCGGTCGGGCGCCCGCACATCGCCAGCGCGCTGGTCGAGGCGGGCGTGGTGGCCACCGTCTCGGACGCCTTCACCGCCGAGTGGCTGGCCAACGGCGCCCGGGCAGACGTCCGCAAGCACGAGACCGACCCGATCGAGGCGGTCCGGCTGGTCCGGGCCGCCGGCGGGGTGCCGGTGTTCGCCCACCCCGGCGCGGTCAAGCGCGGGCGGACCGTCCCGGACCAGGTGATCGCCGACCTCGCGGCGGCCGGGCTGGCGGCGCTGGAGGTCGACCACACCGACCACGACGAGGAGACCCGGGTGCGGCTGCGCGGCCTGGCCGGCGAACTGGGGCTGCTGGTCACCGGCTCCAGCGACTACCACGGCAGCCGCAAGACCGTCCGGCTCGGCGAGCACACCACCGATCCCGCGGTGTACGAGGCGCTGCTGGCGCAGGCCACCGGCGCGAAGCCGATCGGCGGCTGAGGGCCGCACGCCGGGGTGCGGGGGCGCGGCGGGAGCGCGGGGCCAGGACGGGAGGCCCGCGGCCTGAGCCCCGGTCAGTCCAGCCGGACACCGCGGCGGTCCGGGTCGCGCAGGTCGGCACCCTGGTCCAGCCAGCGCTCCTGGAGCGCGGCCGCGCCGTGCACCCGCTTCCAGCCGGCCTCGTTGGGCGTCATCGGCAGCAGCGGCAGGAAGCGGACCGGGTCGGCCGGCTCGTCCAGCTCCAGGTCCGGCACCAGGCCGCCCGGCTCGGCGGCCAGCACCGAGGTGAACGGCGCGCCGTCCCACAGCGGGGCGCCGAGGTCCAGCGAGCCGCCGGGGGCCACCACCAGTCCCTCGACCTGCGGGGTCGCGGCCAGGGTGGCCAGGCTGCGCAGCACGCTGTCGCGCCCGCCGCGGACGGTCAGCACCAGTTCGGCGCGCGGGCCGCGCAGTTGGTCGGCCACCGGTGCGGTCGGGTCGGCCATCGGCGCGGCGGCCATGCCGAGCGTCGCGTACCGGACCAGGCCGTCGGCGTCCGGGCCGAAGCGCAGCACCTCGATCCGGTCGGTGCCGAGGAAGGTGACCGCGGCGCGGCCGCTCGGCTCGCCGAAGGTGGTGATCAGCCGGGCCTCGACGGCGGCCAGCACCGCCTCCCGGGAGAGCGCCGGGGAGCTGCCGCCGTGGGGTTCGCCGAAGAGCGGGAAGTCGTGCGCCATGCCGGTGAGCGTAACCCCCGGGGGCGGGCCGGCCGTGTGCGGGCGGCCCGGGCAAAGCCTCGGGAAAGCCCGGGGCGCCGATGGTCGGTCAGATGTTAGGGTGAGCGACTGGCCACCGGAAATCCTCAGGTTCCCGGGGCGGCGGCACGAAGGAGGTGGTTGCGGTGGATACCGGCCGACCATGCAGTACCGGCAGCTCTACCCGGCCCCGACTTCCCCGTACCCCTCGCCACGCAGGCTGAACCGGCTGAACCAGCCGAGGTAGCCCGGGCAGGCCGGACGCGGACGAACCGGCCGGGAGAGCACCCTCACCCCCCTTCACCGGTGTTCTTCGCCGTCGCACCACGGCCGCCCGCTCCTCCCCCGCCTTCCGACCGGGGGGACCCCTACGCCGCTGTGCGGCGGCTCCTGTTCCAGGGAGCCTGCCATGTCGATGATCAACAGCCTGCGCGCCGCCGTCCGCACCAACCGCCGCCGCTCCGCGGTCGGCGCGTACGACGCCGTCCCGGCGGGCGCCGGCTCGGCGGTCGTCGACTGCGCGGTGTACCAGCACGGCAAGCGCCACGGCGAGACCTGCAGCCCCCGCGAGGCCGCCCGCCGGATCAAGGCCGCGCACCAACTCCCGGACGGGGAGGGCTCGTTCAGCTGGATCGGGCTGCACGAGCCGACCGAGGCCGAGTTCGAGGGCATCGCCCAGCGCTTCGGCCTGCACCCGCTCGCGGTCGAGGACGCGGTGCACGCGCACCAGCGGCCCAAGGTCGAGCGCTACGACGACGTGCTGTTCGCCGTTTTCAAGACCATCCGCTACGTCGAGCACGACCAGCTCACCCCGACCAGCGAGGTGGTGGAGACCGGCGAGCTGATGGTCTTCGCCGGGCGGGACTTCGTGATCACCGTCCGGCACGGCGGCCACGGCTCGCTGCAGGAGCTGCGGCACCGGCTGGAGGCCGACGCGGACGAGTCCGGACTGCTCGCCAAGGGCCCGTCCGCGGTGCTGCACGCGATCGCCGACCACGTCGTGGACAACTACCTGCTGGTCTCCGAGCGGCTGCAGAACGACGTGGACGAGATCGAGTACGGCGTCTTCTCGGCCAAGGGCGGGCGCAGCGCCGACGTCGGCCGGGTGTACCAACTCAAGCGCGAGGTACTGGAGTTCAAGCGGGCCGTGGTGCCGCTGCTGCGCCCGATGCAGCAGTTGTCCGAGCCGCTGCAGCGCCTCGTCGACCCGGACATCCAGAAGTACTTCCGGGACGTCGCCGACCACCTGGCCCGGGTCACCGAGCAGGTGCACGGCTTCGACGAACTGCTGAACTCGCTGCTCCAGGCCAACCTGGCGCAGGTCTCGGTGGCGCAGAACGAGGACATGCGCAAGATCACCGCCTGGGCGGCGATCTTCGCCGTGCCCACCATGATCACCGGCGTGTACGGCATGAACTTCGAGTACATGCCCGAGCTGCACCACAAGTACGGCTATCCGATGGTGCTCGGCGCCATCATGCTGATCTGCGTCGGGATGTACCGGGGCTTTCGCCGCAACGGCTGGCTGTAGCCACTACCGCCGGCCGCCACGGGCGACCAGGACCAGGCCCACCAGGATCAGCACCACCGCCGGATACGCCGCCACCGGGGGCCACTGGCCGAGCCAGAGGGCGGCGATCAGGGTCGCGCCCGGCGTCTCCAGCAGGATCGCGGTGGAGGTGATCGACGGGCCGAGGCTGCGCACCACGCGGTTGCTCAGCGAGTGGCCGAGCAGTTGGGCGGCGACCATCAGCAGCACGATCTGCCACCACACCCCGGCCGGCCAGCCGGCCAGCGGCGTCCCCGCGACCAGGCAGATCGCCAGCAGGCCCACCGCGGTGGTGGCGTAGCAGACCAGCGTGTACGCGGTGGTGCTGACGGTCTTGCGGACCTCCGCGCCCAGCAGCATGTACCCGGCGGCGGCCAGGCCCGCGCCGAGGGCGAGCGCGTCGCCGAGCAGCGCGCGCGGGGAGAGCGAGAGGTCGACGCCGGTCAGCACCAGCACGCCGGCGAAGGCCACGCCCGTACCGAGCCAGACCATCCGGGGGGCGCGGACGCCGAGCAGTCGCATCAGCAGGATGGTCCACAGCGGGGTGGTGGTGACCAGGGCGGTCGCCGAGGCCACCGAGGTCATCCGCAGGCTGGGCATCCAGAGCGCGAAGTGCACGGCGAGCAGTACGCCCGCCGCGATCGCGAGCAGCAGCGCCCGCCGGCCGATCCCGCGCAGTTCGGCGCGGTGGCGCAGCAGCGCGTACGGGCCGAGGACGCCGACCGACATGACGTTGCGCCAGAACGCGATCGCCAGCGCGGGCGCGGCGGTGGCGCTGATCAGCGGGCCGGACAGCGAGATGCCGGCGATGGAGACGGCGAGCAGCAGCAGGTCGGCGGTGGGGAGCGGGTGCGCCGGCTCGGTGGCGGTGGCGGCTGGTGCGGGTGCGGTCGCGGGCCGGGCGGCGGGCACGGCGCTCCTCTGCTGGTCACGTGGGCTGGGGCGAGGCGGGGGCCGGACTGAACCGGGCCGGGCTGAACCGGGCTGGGGCTGGACCGGGCCGGGCTGGACCAGGCCGGGGCTGGGCGCTCCTACGGTAAGGCCCGTGGCTAGCCGATGGAACTGTCGCCCGACGGTTGAGACAACTCGTGGACGGCGGAGGTCGTACGCTGGGCGCCATGGACCGTACGCCCGCCGCCGCGACCGCCGACGACTTCCTCGACCAGGCCCTGCTGGAGGAGGCCGCGAAGAAGTCCGGCCTCCTCTGGGTCCGCGCGGACGGCCAGGAGCAGGCCCGCCCGCTCTGGCACGCCTGGCACGACGGCGCCGTGGTGGTGGTCGGCGAGGGCGGCGAGCAGCCGCTGCACGGCCTGACCGCCGGAGCCGGCGCGGTGGTGACCGTCCGCAGCAAGGACAAGGGCGGCCGGCTGACCGGCTGGAGCGCCCGGGTCTCGGAGCTGGCCCCGGGCGGCGAGGCCTGGCTGGGCGCCGTCGAGGAGCTCAAGGGCAAGCGGCTGAACGCGCCCGACACCGACACCATCACCGACCGCTGGGCCCGCGAGTGCCGGGTGCTGCGCCTGGAGCCCGCCGGTGCGCTGACCGAGCGTCCGGGCGCGATGCCGGACGGCTCGCACGCCGCCCAGCCGATGCCCACCGCGGCCACCACCCGCCGCCCCGTCCCGGCCGGTCTGCCCAAACTGCTGTTCAAGCGCCGCTAAAGATTCACGCCCGGGACTCCTCGGCTGTGTACCGTGCCTCGTCGGGCCGGGCTCGCGACACGCGGGTAGCCTTGCCCGCAGGTGCGCCCCGGCGTACCCGGCACGGCGTCGAACGAGTCGAGGGAGTTCATGGCAGGGCCAGGTACCCGGGTCTTCATCTCCCACCTCTCCGCCCTCGCCGTCTTCGACCCGAACGGCGACCAGGTCGGCCGGGTCCGTGACGTCGTCGTCTCGCTGCGGCTCGGCGGCCGCCCGCCGCGGGTCCTGGGTCTGGTGGTCGAGGTGGTCGGCCGGCGCCGGATCTTCCTGCCGATGACCCGGGTGACCAGCCTGGAGTCCGGCCAGGTGCTCGCCACCGGCGTGATCAACCTGCGGCGCTTCGAGCAGCGCCCGTCCGAGACCCTGGTGCTCGCCGAGCTGCTGGACCGCACCGTCACCTGGTCCAAGACCGGTGAGGACGTCACCGTGCTGGACGTCGGGATGGTGCAGACCCGGATACGCGAGTGGGAGATCAGCAAGGTCTTCGTCCAGGTCGGCCGGGCCGGCCGGCTGCGCAAGGGCAAGGGCGAGCGGCTCACCCTGGACTGGCAGGACGTCACCGGCTTCACGCTGCCCGAGCAGGACCAGGGCGCCGCCAACCTGCTCGCCACCTTCGACCAGCTGCGCGCCGCCGACCTCGCCAGCGTCATGCACCACCTGTCCGCCAAGCGCCGCGCCGAGGTGGCCGCCGCGCTCGACGACGAGCGGCTCGCCGACGTCCTGGAGGAGCTGCCCGAGGACGACCAGGTCGAGATCATCGGCAAGCTCAAGGGCGAACGCGCCGCCGACGTCCTGGAGGCGATGGACCCGGACGACGCCGCCGACCTGCTCTCCGAACTGCCCGCCGACGAGGCCGAGCGGCTGCTCCAGCTGATGGAGCCGGAGGAGGCCGAGCCCGTCCGCCGCCTGCTGTCGTACGAGGAGAACACCGCCGGCGGTCTGATGACCACCGAGCCGGTCGTGCTGGAGCCGGACGCGACCGTGGCCGAGGCGCTCGCCCGCATCCGGGTCTCCGACCACAAGCCCGCGCTCGCCGCGCAGGTGTACGTCTGCCGGCCGCCGAACGAGACCCCGACCGGCAAGTACCTGGGCACCGTGCACTTCCAGCGGCTGCTGCGCGAGCCGCCGTACGTGCTGGTCGGCTCGCTGGTCGACGACGACCTGGACCCGCTGCCGCCGGACACCCCGCTGTCGCTGATCACCAGCTATCTGGCGACCTACAACCTGGTGTCCGCGCCGGTCGTCGACGAGGCCGACCACCTGCTCGGCGCGGTGACCGTCGACGACGTGCTCGACCACCTGCTGCCGGAGGACTGGCGCGAGTCCGTCCTGCACGGCCACGACGACACGGACGACACGGACGGCACGAGGGAAGAGGTGCACGGTGGACGCTGACCGCAAGGGGCGGCGGGACGAGTCCCCCCGCCAACGCATCCAGAGCGAACTGCGGGAACTGCGCCAGCTGCGCGAACTGCGCGGCCGGGAGGGCGGCCGGGAGCGGCGCGCCGAGATCTCCGTGGCCGGCCCGGCCCGCACCCGGCTCGACCAGCCCCGCACCGCCCGGCCCGGGCTGATCTCGCTGCCCGCCTACGACCCGGAGGCGTTCGGCAAGCTCTCCGAACGGATCGCGCGGTTCCTGGGCACCGGCCGCTTCATCGTCTGGATGACGGTGGTGATCATCATCTGGGTGGCCTGGAACACCCTGCTGCCGGACAACGTGCGCTTCGACAGCTACCCCTTCATCTTCCTCACCCTGGTGCTGTCCCTCCAGGCCTCCTACGCGGCCCCGCTGATCCTGCTCGCGCAGAACCGCCAGGACAACCGGGACCGGGTCAACATGGAGCAGGACCGGGCCCGCAGCGACCGCAACATCGCGGACACCGAGTACCTGACCCGCGAGGTCGCGGCCCTGCGGCACGGTCTCGGCGAGGTCGCCACCAGGGCCTTCATCGCCTCGGAGCTGGGCAGTATCCGCTCCGAACTCCAGTCCCTGCTCAAGGAGATCGAGGAACGCCGGGAGCCCTCCGGGACGCTGTGACCGGCGGCACGCTACCGGCGGGTTAGGGGATCCCCCGAGCGCCGTACCATCAAGGCATGGCCAACGAGACAGAGGTCGCGGCCGGCGTCACGGAGGAGTCCGTACGCCAGGCGCTGGCGACCGTCAACGACCCGGAGATCAACCGCCCGATCACCGAGATCGGCATGGTGAAATCGGTCGGGATCGCCGAGGACGGCGCGGTGCGCGTCGCGGTCTACCTGACCGTCTCCGGCTGCCCGATGCGCGACACCATCGTCACCCGGGTCCGCGAAGCGGTCGGCCGCGTGCCCGGTGTGACCGGCGTCGAGGTCGAGCTCGACGTGATGAGCGACGAGCAGCGCAAGGAGCTCTCCCAGCTGCTGCGCGGCGGCGCCCCCGAGCGGGAGATCCCGTTCGCCAAGCCGGGCACGCTGACCCGGGTCTACGCCGTCGCCTCCGGCAAGGGCGGCGTCGGCAAGTCCTCCGTCACGGTCAACCTGGCCGCCGCGATGGCCGCCGACGGCCTGAAGGTCGCCGTCGTGGACGCCGACATCTACGGCCACAGCGTGCCCCGCATGCTCGGCGTCGAGGGCCGGCCCACCCAGGTCCAGGACATGATCATGCCGCCGCAGTCGCACGGCGTGAAGGTCATCTCGATCGGCATGTTCACCCCGGGCAACGCCCCGGTGGTCTGGCGCGGCCCGATGCTGCACCGCGCGCTCCAGCAGTTCCTCGCCGACGTCTACTGGGGCGACCTGGACGTCCTGCTGCTGGACCTGCCGCCCGGCACCGGCGACATCGCGATCTCGGTGGCCCAGCTGGTCCCCAACGCGGAGATCCTGATCGTCACCACCCCGCAGATGGCCGCCGCCGAGGTGGCCGAGCGGGCCGGCACCATCGCGGTGCAGACCCACCAGAAGATCGTCGGCGTGATCGAGAACATGTCCGGCATGCCGTGCCCGCACTGCGACGAGATGATCGACGTCTTCGGCACCGGCGGCGGCCAGACCGTCGCGGACGCGCTCACCCGCACCGTCGGCGCGACCGTCCCGGTGCTCGGCTCGATCCCGATCGACGTGCGCCTGCGCGAGGGCGGCGACGACGGCCGCCCGGTCGTGCTCGCCGCCCCCGACTCCCCGGCCGGCGCCGCCCTGCGCGCCGTCGCCGGCAAGCTCGGCGGCCGCCAGCGCGGCCTCTCCGGGCTCTCCCTCGGGCTGACCCCGAAGAACAAGTTCTGACGACGCGTCGCCGAAGGGGCCGGGTGGTTCGACCACCCGGCCCCTTCGGCGTGCTCGGCGTCCTCGCGCCCTACGGGCGGGTGTAGGCGGTCAGGTCGGGGGCGGTGGCGAAGCCGGCGCCGTAGGCGCTGACGCCGCGGCCGTAGGCACCGAGCAGGACGCCGGGGGCCTCGCCGGCGAGCACCCAGCCGTACTCGGACTCGCGGTAGCGGAAGGGCTGCGGCAGGCCGTTCACCGGGAGGCTGAGGGTGGACCAGCCGGGGCCGGCCAGGTCGTCGGCGAGGTCCCACGCGAGGGTGCTCTGCTGGTCCAGCCAGTCCTGGCGCAGCGCGCGGTCGAGCTGGCCGGGCCAGGTCGAGGCGAGCAGGCCCGAGCCGGCCAGCCAGGCGGCGGAGGAGGCGGAGGTCGCCTCCAGGGTGCCGGTGTTGTCGGCGCTGCGGCGGCTGTCCCGGCGGGCCACCGTGACCACGACCGCGAACCTGCGCATGTCGCGCGGCTCGTACTGCCTGGCCGGCTCCTCGCCGTGGCCGAGGCTGCCGTAGTCGACGCTGCCGGGCGCCCCGGCCCGGGGGCCTCCGGCGCCGGCCTGCATCAGGTAGCGGCGGCCGGTCCAGCCGTCGTCCAGGCCGTACCAGGGGAAGTCGGCGGACAGGTAGGGCACCAGCGGGTCCGCCGGGCCGGCCTGTCCGCCGACCACCGGTCCGCCGGCCGTGGCCGTCGTCCCCACCGCCTGACTCGTCGCGTCCATCCCCGGGCCTCCTCAAACACACGTTTGCCTGCCGTGGCGCGCTCCCATCGTGGCGTACCGCGGCGTTCCCGGGAGCCGTTCCTGGTCCGCGACAGCGCGGAATGTGACGGACGGCTCAGCGGGAACAATCAGCACAATAGCGGCGCACACGCCGCCGCCCCGCTCAGCCGGGCGGCCGGGCGGGGCGGTGGCGTGGTCGTACGGGGCGTGACCGGGGGCCGGTCAGGTCGCGTCGGGGTCGAACGGGGGCCGCTCGCCGGGCTGCAACGGCGCCCCGGTGGAGGCCGCCACCGGGGCGGCGGCCTTCTCGAAGCTGACGCTGCCGTTGCGGCCGTTCACCGGCGCCGCCGGCTTGTCGTCCAGGACGGAGCGGATGTCGAGCGAGTCCTTCATCTCCTTGAGGCCCAGCGGGTCCTCTTCGTCGCCCAGGAGCTGCTTGCGGACGAAGGTCTTGGGGTTCAGGTCCTCGAACTCGAAGTCCTTGAACTCGGGGCCCAGCTCGCTGCGGATGTCCTCCTTCGCGTTGTCGGCGAAGGAACGGACCTTCCGGATGAAGCCCATGGTGTCCTGGATCAGCTTCGGGAGCTTGTCGGGGCCGAAGATGATGATCGCCATCACGGCCAGGGTCAGGATCTCCAGCCCGCCTACATCGCTGAACACCTAAGCTCCCTAGCTCGTCGGACGACGGTCCCTACAGGGTAATGGCCATCGGCGGGTCCATGGTCCACGCTGCGATGAAGCCGTGGTAAAGACCTGCCGATGGCCGAGATGGTCGCGACCGGGGCGCGAGCGGCGCTCCAGGCCCGGACAGGGCCTAGCGGGTCTGCTGGCGCAGTGCGGGCAGGCCGCCCGAGTTGCGCTCCGCGGCCGGCGGCGGCGTCGCGTCGCGGGTCGCGGCGACGGGGTGGGCCGGGAAGTCCACCGGGATCTGCGCGGTCATCGGGACCAGGCCCCCGCCGCGGCCCGTGCCGCCGCTGTTGCCGACCGTGCTGACCGGGTTGCCGTGCTGGTCCTCGCTCTGCGCGCTGAGGCCGCCGACCCCGCCGAGCGTGACCGCGGCGACCGAGAAGGCGCCCGCGGCGGCGAAGACGAAGCGGCGCCCGCGCGGCGCGGCGGAGCGTACGGAGGCGGCGGCCGGGCGGGGCCGGGCGGGGCTCTCGGGGCGGGCCGCGGCCTCGGGGCGGCCGTTGCGCCGGCCCATCAGGGGCCGCAGCACCGCGCCGCCGCGCCCGAACGCCCGCGGGTCGACCCCGGGCACCGGGGTGTCGGCGCCGAGCGCGCCCGTGCCGAAGGAGGCGCCGGCGCCGCGGCCGAAGGAGCCGCCGGTGAGCCGGCTGCCGCCGAGCGTGCCGCCGGCCGCGACCCCGCCGCCGGGCAGGTCGTCGTCGTCACCGCGGCTGCCGCGCCCGACGGGCCAGTCGGCGTCCGCCGGATCGTCCGCCGGCAGGGCCCCGACGGCCATCAGCCGGGCCATCAGGCCGGAGGACGGCCCGGGGGTGCCGGTGCGGGTCAGCAGGTGCTTGACGGCCCGGCCCGCGTCGACCTCGGCGAGGCACTGCGGGCAGGTCGCCAGGTGGGCCTGGACGCGATCGCGCGAGTCGTGGCCGAGTTCGCCGTCCAGGAACGCGGAGAGGCGTTCACCGAGGTGGTGCTCCTCGGCGGCCGGCTCGGCGGGGCGCACCGGCACCGCGCGCAGCGCCGTCTCGCCCGGCAGCGGGAGCGCGGGCAGGACGGGCTCGCCCGGTTCGTCGCCGCCGCGGCGGCCGGGCAGGGCCCAGCCCCGCCTGGCCGCCGACCGGCCGGACGGGTCCGGCTGGCCCGGCCCGGACCGGCCGGTTCCGCTCACGATCGCCTCCGTCCGCGCGCACCCGGCGCGAGCGCGCCCTCGACGGCGGCGCCGACCGGCACCGGCTCCTCCGAGCCGCCGCGGCGCTCGCGCCCGGGGGCCGAGCCGGGGGCACGGTGCTTGAGCGCGGCGCGCAGGTGCGAGCGGCCGCGGTGGATGCGGCTGCGGACGGTGCCGAGCTTGACGCCCAGCGTGGCGGCGATCTCCTCGTAGGACAGTCCCTCGATGTCGCAGAGCACCACGGCGGCGCGGAACTCCGGGGCGAGGGTGTCCAGGGCGTGCTGCACGTCGGCGTCGAAGTGGGTGTCGCTGAAGTGCTGGGCCGGGCTGGGCTCGCGGGAGGCGAGCCGCTCGGCCGCGTCCTCGCCGAGCGCGTCGAAGCGGATGCGCTGGCGGCGGCGGACCATGTCCAGGAACAGGTTGGTGGTGATCCGGTGCAGCCAGCCCTCGAACGTGCCGGGGGTGTAGGTGGACAGCGAACGGAACACCCGGACGAAGACCTCCTGGGTGAGGTCCTCGGCGTCGTGCTGGTTTCCCGTCAGGCGGTACGCGAGGCGGTAGACCCGGGCGCTGTGCGCCTCGACGATCTCCTCCCAGGAGGGCGGAGTCCAGGTCTGCGCGTCGGGGCCCTCGGTGAAGGTCGCGAGGGCGGGGGCCTCGGTGGTACCGGCGGCCGGCGTTGCGGCGGCGGGCTGGTCCAGGTCGGAGTGCGCAGGCTGGTTCATCACGGGCTTCGGCGTACGGGCCGACGCGGTGCAGCGGGAGTGCCGCCGCACGGGGACGTCGCCCTCGGCCACACCTCCTCGGTCGGCTCTTCTGCCCAGCAGGGCCACCACCATATCCACCTCACCCGTCAAGCCCGGATAAAAGTGCCCGGGAGGTCTCCCGTACCCGGTCCTTCGTGACAACGGCCCGCCGCCGTACGCGGTTCCCGGTCGGCCAGTAATCTGTGCCAGGAAATATCGACTTCCCTCGGCACCGGGCCGTAACCCGGGGCTCCGAAAGAGGCAGCCATCAGCGAGTTCGGGCCCGAGCGTGTGGCCCTCGCCGACACCTACGTCGGCGAGGACGCGGTGCTGACCTACGCCCGGGCGCAGTCCGCGCGCACCGGGATACGGGCGATCGGGCCCAGCGGCGGGGCGTGCCTGCGGCTGCTGGCCGCGGCACTGGACGCCAAGGCGGTGGCCGAGATCGGCACCGGGACGGGCGTCTCCGGGGTCTACCTGCTGCGCGGCATGCGGCCGGACGGCGTGCTCACCACGGTGGACTCCGAACCGGTGCGCCAGCAGCTGGCCCGCGAGGCGTACCACGCGGCCGGATTCGCGGCCAACCGCTCGCGGTTCATACCGGGCCGGGCGCTGGAGGTGCTGCCCCGGCTCGCCGACGGCCAGTACGACCTGGTGTTCTGCGACGGCGACCCGGCCGAGTCCCGGGAGTACCTGCTGGAGTCGCTGCGGCTGCTGCGGCCGGGCGGGATGGTCTGCTTCGAGGGGGTGTTCCAGGAGGGCCGGCTGGCCGAGCCGGAGCTGCAGGACCCCCAGACGGGCGCGGTGCGCGACCTGGTCCGGGACGTCCGGGAGAGCGAGGCGCTGCTGCCGGCGCTGCTGCCGGTCTCGGACGGGCTGCTCTGCGCCATCAAGCGGTAGGACCGTCGAGCGGCAGGGCCGTCAGGCAGCGGGACCGTCAGGTGGCGGTCCCGCCGCCTCAGGCCGCGGCCGCCGGGCGCCTGACGCGCCGGGCCCTTGAACGCCGCAGGGCCCCAAACGCCGCGGGGCCCGGGCCGACATGACGTCGTACCCGGGCCCGGCAGCACATCTCCAGGAGATGACGAGCACCCGCTGCGGTCAGCCGCAGGCCTTCTTCAGGGCCTCGCCGAGGGCGTCGGCCTCGTCAGGTGTGAGCTCCACCACAAGGCGTCCGCCGCCTTCGAGCGGAACGCGCATGATGATGCCCCGTCCCTCTTTGGTGACTTCGAGCGGGCCGTCACCCGTCCGCGGCTTCATGGCCGCCATGCTCGTTCCCCTTCCTGCAACCGCTCAGCTACGCACCGGCAGTCCGTCCACCGCCGGTATCGAACGCATTGATCGGAAGCCATTATCCCGCATGCCACGGGCTGATGACCAACATCACTCTCGGTGCAACATCGGCCGGACCGCCCCCAAGCGCCGCAATTGCCGTCATAAGCCCCGGCGTGGCGGCGGTGCGCGGGCCGTCGAAAGGTGCGATACCTCACACTCCCCACCCGGCCGTCCGCTCCGGCATCCTGGCACTCGACCGACACCGAGCCGACCACCGGGGAGCCCTCGCCCATGTCCGATTCCGTGCTGTACGAGCTGGACGGCGGCCTGGCCGTCATCACCATCAACCGCCCGGAGGCGATGAACGCCCTCGACGTAGCGACCAAGACCGCACTGCGGGACGCCGTGGCCGCCGCGGCCGCGGACCCGGCGGCGCGGGCGGTGCTGCTGACCGGGGCCGGCGAGCGCGCGTTCTGCGTCGGGCAGGACCTGAACGAGCACCTGACGATGCTGAAGCGGGCCGACGAGACCGGCGAGGGCGCGCTGCGCACCGTCGCCGAGCACTACAACCCGCTGGTGCGGGCGCTGGCCGGGATGCGCAAGCCGACCGTCGCCGCGGTCGGCGGGGTGGCGGCCGGCGCGGGCGCCTCGCTGGCCTTCGCCTGCGACTTCCGGGTCCTCTCCGACCGGGCCGGCTTCAACACCGCCTTCGCCGGGATCGCCCTGACCGCCGATTCGGGCGCCTCCTGGACGCTGCCGCGGCTGGTCGGGCACGCCAGGGCCACCGAGCTGCTGATGCTGCCCCGGACGGTCAAGGCCGCCGAGGCGCTGGAGCTGGGCCTGGCCACCAGGGTGGTGCCGGCCGGGGAGCTCACCGCCACCGCGCGGGCCTTCGCCCAGGAGCTGGCCGCGGGCCCCACGGTGGCCTACGGCGCCATCAAGGAGTCGCTGGCGTACGGCGCCTCGCACTCGCTGGACGAACTGCTCGACAAGGAGGACGAGCTGCAGACCCTGGCCGGCGAGAGCGAGGACCACCGGATCGCGGTCCGCGCCTTCATCGCCAAGGAGAAGCCGCAGTACCTGGGCCGCTAGGGCGGGTCCCAGGGTTTCCTGCCCGACCGGTCAGACCGGGCGCGCGGTGCGGACGTGGCAGTCCGCCAGGTGGTCGTCGACCAGGCCGCAGGCCTGCATCAGGGCGTAGGCGGTGGTCGGGCCGACGAAGCGGAAGCCCTCCTTCTTCAGGGCCTTCGCGAGCGCGGTCGACTCGGGCGTGACGGCCGGCACCTCCCCCGTCGTGCGGGGGGCCGGCCGGTCCGGGGCTCCGGCGAACTGCCAGATCAGCGCGTCCAGCCCGCCGTCCAGGTCGCGGGCGACCCGGGCGTTGGCGATGGCGGCCTGGATCTTGGCCCGGTTGCGGATGATGCCGGTGTCGGCGAGCAGCCGCTCCACGTCCGCCTCGCCGAACTCGGCGACCTCGGCGATCCCGAAGCCGGCGAACGCGGCCCGGAAGCCCTCCCGGCGGCGCAGGATGGTCAGCCAGGACAGCCCGGACTGGAACGCCTCCAGGCAGACCCGCTCGAACAGGGCGTCGTCGCCGTGCACCGGACGGCCCCACTCGGTGTCGTGGTAGGCCCGGTAGTCGTCGGTCGACTCGCCCCAGGCGCAGCGGCGCAGGCCGTCCGCGCCGAGCACCGCGCCCTCGGTGAGGGCGGTCACCGGTCGTTCACCGGTTTCGCGTCCTCGGGCCGCTCCTGCTCGGGCCGCTCCTTGGTGAGCGCGACGGCCGGCTCGACCACCTTCGCGAACTCCTCCAGGCCGGGCAGCGGTTCGGCGCCGGCGTCCGGGCCGTCGGTCGCCTCGACCGCGCCGCGCAGGTGGCCGGCGGCCTCCAGTTCGGCGATCCGCGAGTCGCGGTAGGCGAGTTCGGCGCCGAGGCGGTCCAGGACGTCGTCGACCTCGTCCATCCGGTAGCCGCGGACGGCCATCGGCAGCCGCAGGTCGTCGACGTCCGCCTTGCTCAGCGGACGGTCCTGCGGCAGCCGGGCCGCGAGGCGGTCCTGCACCGCCTCCGGCATCGAGCCGCCCCCGCCGAGCGCCACCAGCGCGGCGCCGCCGACCACCACGGCCATGGCGACCACGATCACCCAGAACACGAGCTGTCCTCCCGAACTCCCGGCCGGCCTGCTGCGAAGTGCCCCCGACCAAACTGATCATGACAGCATGGTCCCTGTGAGGCCGGGGGCCATCATCGCACCCGCAGCAGCTGTGGAGGAGACATCGGTGGCACTGCGCCTGGGACCGCGGGAATTCGGTGACGACGAGCTGGTGATCATGGCGATCGTCAACCGGACGCCGGACTCGTTCTTCGACAAGGGGGCGACCTTCGCGGACGAGGCCGCGTTCGCCGCCGCCGACCGCGCGATGGCCGAGGGCGCGGCGATCCTGGACATCGGCGGGGTGAAGGCCGGGCCCGGTGACGAGGTCACGGTGGAGGAGGAGCTGCGGCGCACCGTGCCCTTCGTGGCCGAGTTGCGCAAGCGCCACCCGGAGGCCGTGATCAGCGTCGACACCTGGCGGCACGAGGTCGGCGAGGCGGTCTGCGAGGTGGGCGCCGACCTGCTGAACGACGCCTGGGGCGGGGTGGACCCGGAGCTCGCCGAGGTGGCCGCGCGCCACGACGTCGGGCTGGTCTGCACGCACGCGGGCGGCGCCGAGCCGCGCACCCGGCCGCACCGGGTCGGCTACCAGGACGTGATGGCGGACATCCTGCGGGTGACCGTCGGGCTGGCCGAGCGGGCGGTGGGGCTGGGTGTGCGGCGGGACGCGGTGATCATCGACCCGGGGCACGACTTCGGCAAGAACACCCGGCACTCGCTGGAGGCCACCCGGCGGCTGCCGGAGATGACCGCGACCGGCTTCCCGGTGCTGGTCTCACTGTCCAACAAGGACTTCGTCGGCGAGACGCTGGACCGGCCGGTGAACGAGCGGCTGCTCGGCACCCTGGCCACCACCGCGGTCTCGGCCTGGCTGGGCGCGCAGGTCTACCGGGTCCACCAGGTCGCGGAGACCCGCCAGGTGCTGGACATGGTCGCCTCGATCCGGGGCACCCGCCCCCCGGCGGTCGCCCGCCGGGGGCTGGCGTAGGCGGCCCGGAGGGCCGGAGGGCCTAGATCTGGTTGGTCGGCCGGCGGGTGTCGGCGAGGATCTTCATGACCTCGTCGATCTCGTCGGTGATGTGGAACAGCTCCAGGTCGTGCGGGGCCGCCTTGCCCTGCGCGACCAGGGTGTTCTTCAGCCACTCGTAGAGGCCGCCCCAGTACGCGCTGCCGAAGAGGATCACCGGGAAGCGGGTGACCTTCTTCGTCTGCACCAGGGTGAGCGCCTCGAACAGCTCGTCCAGCGTGCCGAGCCCGCCGGGCAGGACCACGAAGCCCTGGGAGTACTTCACGAACATCGTCTTGCGGACGAAGAAGTAACGGAAGTTCAGCCCGAGGTCGACGAACTCGTTGAGGCCCTGCTCGAAGGGCAGCTCGATGCCGAGGCCGACGCTGAGGCCGCCGGCCTCGGAGGCGCCGCGGTTGGCGGCCTCCATGGCACCCGGGCCGCCGCCGGTGATCACCGCGTAGCCGGCCTCGGCGAGGGCCCGGCCGATGGCCACGCCGGCCTCGTACTCGGGCGAGTCGGCCGGGGTCCGGGCGGAGCCGAAGACGCTGATCGCGGGCGGGAGTTCGGCGAGGGCGCCGAAGCCCTCGACGAACTCGGAGGTGATCCGCAGCACCCGCCACGGATCGGTGTGCAGCCAGTCGGTCGGGCCGGTGGTGTCCAGCAGCCGCTGGTCCGTGGTGCTCGTGCCGACCTGGTCCCGGCGCACCAGCACCGGGCCCTTCTGCTTCTCGGGCCAGGCCTTCTTCTTCCGCGGCGCGCCGACCTGCTCGGGGCCGTGTCCGTAGTGCTTCTCGTCTCCTGTGCCTGTCATGACGAAACCCTACGTCCGGTGATCCCGGTTTTCAGGCAACAGGGGAAGGTCGGTTGGGCGACCGGAAGATGGCGCTCAGCCGATGATCGGCCGGTCGGACCGGCCGATCATCGGAGCGGCACCTCAGCTGGTCAGCCAGGCCCTCAACCGGTCCTCGGTCTCCGCGATGGCGCTCAGCGAGCAGTGCTCCTCCCGCTTGTGCGCGAGGTTCGGGTCACCGGGGCCGTAGTTGACCGCCGGGACGCCCAGCGCGCTGAACCGGGCGACGTCGGTCCAGCCGAACTTGGCCCGGGCCTGGCCGCCGGTGGCCTCCAGGAAGGCCTGGGCGGCCGGCTGGGCGAGCCCGGGCAGCGCGCCCGGGGCGAAGTCGGTGACGGTCAGCTCGAAGCCGTCGAAGACCTCCCGCACGTGCTTCTCCGCCTCCGCCTCGCTGCGGTCCGGCGCGTAGCGGAAGTTGACCGTCACGACGCACTCGTCCGGGATGACGTTGCCGGCCACGCCGCCGTCGATCCGGACGGCGTTCAGGCCCTCCCGGTACTCCAGTCCGTCGATCTCCACCCGGCGCGGCCGGTAGTCCGCGAGCCGGGTGAGCACCTCGGCGGCGCGGTGGATGGCGTTGTCGCCGAGCCAGCTGCGGGCCGCGTGCGCGCGCACGCCGGTGAGCCGGATCTGCGCCCGCAGGGTGCCCTGGCAGCCGCCCTCGACGACCGCGCCGCTCGGCTCCATCAGCACCGCGAAGTCGGCGGTCAGCCAGTCCGGGTGCTCCCTGGCGAGGTGGCCGAGGCCGTTGCGGTGGGCCTCCACCTCCTCGCAGTCGTAGAACACGAAGGTGAGGTCGCGGTTGGGCTCGGGCAGGGTGGCGGCGAGCCGCAGCTGGACGGCGACGCCGGACTTCATGTCCGAGGTGCCGCAGCCGTAGAGCAGGTCCCCCTCGACGTGGGAGGGCACGTTGTCGGCGATCGGCACGGTGTCCAGGTGGCCGGCGAGCAGGACGCGCTCGGGGCGGCCGAGGGCGGTGCGGGCGACCACGTTGTTGCCGTACCGGTCCACGGTCAGGTGCGGGTAGCCGCGCAGCGCGGTCTCCACGGCGTCGGCGAGCGCCTGCTCGTCGCCGCTCACCGACGGGAAGTCGACGAGCCGGGCGGTCAGCGCGCCGCCGTCGAGGGTGAGGTCCAGGGGCGTCGGGTTCGGGCTGCTCATGGCGCCAGCCTAGTCCGCGGGGTGTGCGCCCGGCGTGGCGCTTGCGTGACGCGGGGCGCGGCGGCCCGCCCCGGAGCGAGCGGGCGGGTAACCGCAACCGGGTGGCGCCGCACACCCGTCCGAGTGGGTACGGTGTCGGATCAAGAAGCAAGGCGCGAGAGGGGCGACGGTGGCCAGGAGAAAGAGCGGCGAGGAGCTGGGCGAGGAGTTGGCGCCCCCCCGCCGCGGTCCACTGCGCGCGCTGTTGCTCGTGATCGTCGGCCTGCTCGGCCTCGCGCTGGTCGCGGGACTGGCCGTGGTCGGCATCTGGTGGTTCGGCTTCAAGCAGGGCGAGCCCGAGGGCTGCACGGTGAAGACCGCGGCCGGCAGCGGCACGCTGGAGCTCCCGCAGGCGGCCAACGCCGCGACGATCGCCGCGGTGGCGCGCTCGCGCGGGCTGCCGGACCGGGCGACGACGATCTCGCTGGCCACCGCGATGCAGGAGTCCAAGCTGCGCAACCTCGCGGGCGGCGACCGGGACTCGATCGGCCTGTTCCAGCAGCGGCCCTCGATGGGCTGGGGCACGGCGCAGCAGATCGGGGACCCGGTCTACGCGACCAACAAGTTCCTGGACGGCCTGGTCAAGGTGCCCGGCTACACCCGGCTGCCGCTGACCGACGCGGCCCAGGCCGTGCAGAAGAGCGGCTACCCGCAGGCGTACGCCAAGCACGAGACCAAGGCGACGCTGCTCACCTCGGCGCTGGCCGGCCGGGAGCCCGGTTCGTTCTCCTGCGTGGTGCGCGAGTACGCCAAGCCGGATCCGGCCGACTCGTCCTCCCCCACGGCGAGCGCCTCCGTCTCCCCGGCCGCCTCCCAGCCCACCGCCGCGGACCGGGCCCAGGTGCTGTCCGACCGGGTGCGCCGCGAGTTCGGCCGCACCGTGACCCCGGCCACCGGGTACGCCTCGACCATCAAGGGCGCCGAGAACGCGGTCTCGCTCACCCCGGACCCGTCCGCCGCCGCGCTGACCTCCTCGGCCGACGGAGCCGACGGCGGGATCACCGCCGAGCGGGCGAGCGGCTGGGAGGTCGCCCACTGGGCGGTCGCCCAGGCCCAGCAGCTGGGCATCGCGACGGTCGCCTACGACGGGAAGATCTGGCGCAAGGCCAAGTCGGAGGACGGCTGGCAGTCGCAGACCTCCGGGACGTCGACCAAGCTCGTTCAGGTCACCCTCGCCACGTCCGACAAGGGCTGACGAACCGACGTTCGGGTGGCCGCCGGACGGGTGAACCCGGTCAACCGCGGTGGACCGGGAGCCCGCCGTGGCGGCCCCGCTGGAGAACCGTCACTCCCCTTGCCCGGGGCCGGGTCCACGGGGGCCGTACGGGCCCGCCAGACGCCGTCACGCCGGTCCTACGATCCGATGGTCGGTCAGACACTTTCCTGATCCAGGCCGAAACCTTCTGGCTTCTCAAGCGGTAACACCGTCGTCCGCCCGGCGGACGTGACGGACCCAGACCCTCCGAGGAGCCCCATGTCTCACCCCCTCACGCGACGGATCGCCAGCGCCGCGCTGCTCGTGGCGGCCGGCGCGACCCCGCTGGTCGCGGCCGGCTCCGCGTCCGCCCTGGGCGGCGACGCCCTGCTGCCCAAGAGCGACCTGGTCGCGCCGCTGGGCCAGCTGACCAACACCGACACCGGTTCCACCCTCCAGCACACCACCCACCAACTGGGCCAGGCCGCCGGCAGCACCGGCGCCGCCACCGTCGCCGCGGGCGTACCGGCCTCCGCCGACGCCGCCGGCAACATCGTCGCCCACCAGCTCCCCGAGGCGAACGAGAAGGCCAGCTCGCTGACCGCCCCGGTCGACCAGACCGCCGCCACCACCGGCCAGCTCTCCGCCGTCACCCCGAAGGTCGCCTCCGCACTGGCCGGCAAGCTCGGCGAGGCCGTCACCGGCAAGGGCGTCGGCACCCGCAGCGCCGCGGCCAGCCCGGTCGGCGGGCTCGCCCAGACCGGCTCCATCGCCAAGGGCCTGCCCGGCGCCGACAAGCTCGCCGGCGCCGTCCCCGGCACCAACGCCGTCACCGACGCGCTGCCGCTCGGCTCCGTCGCACGCGCGCTGCCCGCCCTGCCCGCCACCGACGTCCTGGGCCTGGCCGAGCACGGCTCGGCCAACCGCCTCGGCGGCGCCGACCTCGGCCCGAACAACCCGCTGTCCGGCCTCACCGGCGCGCTCGGCCCGATCGGCGGCCTGCTGGGCGGCGTGAACGGCGGCAGCATCAGCGGCCTGCCGCTGTAACCCGACCCGGGTACGGCGAAGGGGCCGGTGTTCCGTTCGGAACACCGGCCCCTTCGGCGTCGGTCAGCGGGCCGCGTTCAGCCGCTCCACGGCCGCGGCCACCCGCTCGTCGGTCGCGGTGAACGCGACCCGGACGAAGCGCTCGCCGGCCGGCCCGTAGAAGTCACCGGGCGCCACCAGGATGCCCAGTGCGGCCAGTTCGGCCACGGTCTCCCAGCACGGGCGGTCCTGCGTCACCCACAGGTAGAGGCTCGCCTGCGAGTGCTCGACCCGGAAGCCGTACGCCTCCAGCGCCGCCCGCAGCGCCGAGCGCCGGGCCGCGTACCGCTCCCGCTGCTCCGCCACGTGCGCGTCGTCCGACAGCGCCGCGATCGTCGCCGCCTGGACCGGCGCCGGCACGATCATGCCGCCGTGCTTGCGGACCTCCAGCAGCTCCCTGACCACCACCGGGTCACCCGCCACGAAGGAGGCGCGGTAGCCGGCCAGGTTGGAGCGCTTGGAGAGCGAGTGGACGGCCAGCAGGCCCTCGTGGCCCGCGCCGCAGACGTCCGGGTGCAGGACCGAGACCGGCTCGGCGGACCAGCCCAGCTCCAGGTAGCACTCGTCGCTGACCAGCAGCGCCCCGTGCTCCCGGGCCCAGGCGACCGCCCGGCGCAGCTCGTCCCCGCCGAGCACCCGGCCGGTCGGGTTGGACGGCGAGTTCACCCAGAGCAGGCGGACCCGCGAACCGTCCAGCTCGTCCACCGAGTCGTACTCGACCGGCTCCGCGCCGCACAGCCGCGCGCCCACCTCGTACGTCGGGTAGGCCAGCCGCGGGTAGGCGACCTGGTCGCCCGGGCCGAGGCCGAGCTGGGTCGGCAGCCAGGCCACCAGCTCCTTGGAGCCGACGGTCGGCAGCACGGCCTGCGGGCCGATCTCGGCGCCGCAGCGGCGGTGCAGCCAGCCGGCGATCGCCTCGCGCAGCTCCACCGGGCCCCACACCGTCGGGTAGCCCGGCGTGTCGGTGGCGGCGGCCAGCGCCTTCTGGATCACCTCGGGGACCGGGTCCACCGGGGTGCCCACCGAGAAGTCGCAGAGACCGCCCGGGTGGGCCAGCGCGGTCGCCTTGTACGGCTCCAGCTTGTCCCAGGGGAAGACCGGCAGGAGGTCGGAAACGCGGCGCGCCGCCCCCGGGTGACCCGGGAACGGCGCGCGCGTGCTGTTGGTGTTCACAGCTCAGATGCCACCGATCGTCAGTGGTCGGCGTTCTGCGGCGGCAGAGCGGCGATGAAGGGGTGGTCGCGCTCGATCAGACCCAGCTTCGAGGCGCCACCGGGCGAACCCAGATCGTCGAAGAACTCGACGTTCGCCTTGTAGTAGTCCTTCCACTCCTCCGGGGTGTCGTCCTCGTAGAAGATCGCCTCGACCGGGCAGACCGGCTCGCAAGCGCCACAGTCGACACACTCATCCGGGTGGATGTAGAGCGATCGCTCGCCCTCGTAGATGCAGTCAACCGGGCACTCTTCGATGCACGCCTTGTCCTTCACGTCGACACAAGGCTGCGCGATGACGTAGGTCACGCTGTCGTTCCTCCTCGGAAGGGCCGTGGCGGCCCGTTCTGTTCTGCTCGCGTGCGCGGTGAGCGCGGCGTCGTCGATGCCCGCCCCTAGTATCGCGGGTCGGAGACCGCAAATGCACAGGAGGTGCCCAGATGACGGCAGGCGGCCCGGCCCAGGACCGTCCGGAGGTCCGGATAGATCGCTCTGACGTGGGACGACGTGTGTCCGTCCGCCGCCTCTCGGGGTTCGTGGACGACCGGCCGGTGTTCCGGGATTCGATCGGCGTGCTCACATCGTGGGACGATCATGGACTGACGGTCGCCCCGCGGACCGGCGACCCCGTCTCCTTCGCCGAGAAGCTGCTGGTCGCGGGCAAGGTCGTGCCGCTCTTCCCGGCCCGGCGCGCACCGCTGCCCGCCGCCACGCCCGTCGAACTCCAGCGGATCGCGGCCCGCGGCTGGCCCGCCGTCGAACAGGAGCCGCTCGGCGCGTGGACGCTGCGCGCCTCGGCCGGGTTCACCCGGCGCGCCAACTCCGTCCAGGCGCTCGGCGACCCCGGACTGCCGCTGCCCGACGCGCTCGCCGCCGTCCGCCGCTGGTACGCGGCGCGCGGCCTTCCCGCGTACGTCGAGGTGATCACCCCGGGCTCGCCGGACGAACTGCGGGCCGAGCTCGACCGGCTGGGGGCCGGCTACGCGCCCACTTTGGTGCGCACCGCACCGCTGGCCGGGCTCGCCCGGACCGGCTCCGGGCCCGAGCGGGTCCGGCTCGCCCGGACCGCCGACCCGGCCTGGCTCTCGCTCTACCGCCGGGTCGGCGAGGACGAGGCGCTGGAGCAGGCCGCCCGGCAGGTGCTGCACGGCGGGCCGTCGGTCTGGTTCGCCACCGTGCCGGGCGCCCCCGGACAGCCGCCGCTGGCGATCGGACGCTGCGTCATCGACGGGCCCTGGGCCTGCTTCGGCGCGATCGAGGTCGCGCCGTACGCCCGGCGGGCCGGGCTGGCCACGACCGTCATGGCGGTGCTCGCCGCCCGGGCCGCCGAGGAGGGGGCGACCGGCGGGTACCTCCAGGTCGAGGCGGACAACACCGGGGCGATCGCGCTCTATGACGGACTCGGCTTCACGACCAGTCACACTTACCACTACGCCCTTCTCCCCCAGGGGTAGCACCGCCCGACCGCACCGCCGCCCTGCCCGCCCGCCGCTCCTCGCCCGCCTTTGCCCGCCCGCCGTACGAAAGCCGTCGCCGTCACCGTGACCGAGCAGAGCAGAGACCGCTTCCGGACCGCCGCCCGCGCCGAGCATCCCGACCCGGTGCTGCTCTGCCTGCTCGCCGCCGCCGAACACGGCCCGGTCCTCGACCCGGACGACCCCGGGGAACCGCCCAGCGTGGACGCCCTGCTCGCCGCCTGCGAGGCCGCTCTCGACCGGCACGCGAGCGCCGTCCGGCTCGCCGTCGCCGAACGCGCCCCCGCCGGCCCGGAGGAGACCGCCGCCCTGCTCGCCGCCGTCCTCGGCGGGCGGGAACGCTTCCACGGGCGGCAGTCCGACTACCGGCGGCTCGAATCCTCGCTGCTGCCCGACGTGCTGCGGCGGCGGCGCGGACTGCCGATCATGCTGTCCCTGGTGTGGATGGCGGTCGGGCGGCGGGCCGGGCTCGCCGTCCACGGCATCGCGCTGCCCGGCCACGTCATCGTCGCCGTCGGAGGGCCGGGCGGCGGCGACGAGTACGTGCTCGCCGACCCCTTCCACGGCGGGCGGCTGCTCGACCCGGACGACGCCGAACGCCTGGTCCGCGGCACCGGACAGGAGTTCAGCCCCGACCTGCTCACCCCCGCCCAGCCGCTCGACCTCGTGCTGCGCGTGCTCGGCAACATCCGCGCCTGGGCCGCCGACCGCCCCGAACACGCCCGCACCCAGCTCTGGGCCACCGAACTCGCCCTCCTGCTGCCCCGCCACCCCGCCCAGCTCCGCCTCGAACGCGCCGAACTCCTCGTCCGCACCGGCGACTTCCTCGGCGGCTCGGCCGAGATGGACGCCTTCGCGCAGATCCTCGACACCTTCGACCCCGACACCGCCGCCAAGGTCCGCCAGGAGGCCCGGGCCGCCCGGCACCGGCTCAACTGACGACCGCCCGAGAACGCGCTCGGAGCCGGCCGGGGGCGAGCTCGGAGCCGGTCGGGGGCGCGCTCGGAGCCGGCCGGGGGCGCGCTCAGAGCCAGCCCTTCTCCCGGGCGATCCGCACCGCCTCGGTGCGGTTGCGGGCCTCGGTCTTCTGGATCGCCATCGACAGGTAGTTGCGGACCGTCCCCTCCGACAGGTGCAGCCGCCGCGCGATGTCCGCGTTCACCGCCCCGTCCGCCGCCGCGCCCAGCACCTCCCGCTCGCGCGCCGTCAGCGGGTTCGCCCCCTCCGCCAGCGCGGCCGCCGCCAGCACCGGATCGATCACCCGCTCCCCGCGCAGCACCCGGCGGATCGCCTCCGCCAGCTCCGAGGCCGGCGCGTCCTTCACCAGGAACGCGTCCGCCCCCGACTCCATCGCCCGCCGCAGGTACCCCGGCCGGCCGAAGGTCGTCGCGATCACCACCCTCGTCCCCGGCGCGTTCCGGCGCAGTTCGGCGGCCGCCTCGATGCCCGTCATCCCCGGCATCTCGATGTCCAGCACGGCCACCTGCACCTCGTGCGCCAGCACCGCCGCCACCACCTCGTCCCCTCGCCCCACCTGCGCGACGACGTCGATGTCCCCCTCCAGCCCGAGCAGCGCCGCCAGCGCCTCCCGGACCATCCCCTGGTCCTCGGCGAGCAGCACGCGGATCAGGGCCCCGTTCTGAATGTCACTCATGGCCACGACCTTAGGGCGCCGGAGAGACCGCGGAATGAATTCGCCTGGCTCGCCGAAGCCCTGCGGGCCAGACTGGCCGCATGCTGAACCTGGAACGCCTCCGCCCGGACCACGCCGACGCCCTGCTGGCCTTCGAGCGCGCCAACCGCGCCTGGTTCGCGCGGACCGTTCCGGACCGCGGCGACGCCTACTTCGCCGAGTTCCCGGCCCGCCACGCCGCCCTGCTCGCCGAACAGGACTCCGGCGCCTGCCGGTTCCACGTCGTCCTCGACGCGGCCGGCGCCGTCCTCGGCCGCGTCAACCTCGTCGACATCGCCGACGGCACCGCCGAACTCGGCTACCGCGTCGGCGAACACGCGGTCGGCCGGGGCGTCGCCACCACCGCCGTCGCCCACCTCTGCCGGCTGGCCGCCGCGGACTACGCCCTCACGTCGCTGACCGCCGTCACCACCCTCGACAACCTCGCCTCCCGAGCCGTCCTCACCCGCAACGGCTTCACGGTCGTCGCCGAACTCACCCTCGACGACCGCCCCGGCCTCCGGTTCAGCCGCTCCCTCACCGACGGCCGGCCCTCGGAGTAGGAAGTCGGCCCGGCCGACTTCCCACTCCGGATGCGGGTCAGAGCCAGCGCTGGGCGGCCTCGACACTGTCGGAGCCACTGGTGTTGAAGGCGATGGCGGCCTGCGGGGCGTGGCGGCGGACGAGGTTGACGACGAGTTCGAAGAAGGGCAGGGCGGGTTCGGGCTTGCGGATGCCGCCGCCGATGACGACGACGTCCCAGTCCCGGCCGGCGAGGGCGGCGGTGATCGCGGGCCCGGCCGTCTCGTCGGGAGCGACCAGGGCCATCGCCGCGTCGATGCCGTGGTCGGCGAAGCGGGCGAGTTCGGCGTCGAGAACGGCCCGCAGGCCGTCGCCGTCCATGCCGGGGACGGTGTGCGGGTCGAAGCCGAGGACGAGTGCGGTAGCCATGCCGGGGAGGACGGTCAACCCGAGCGTCCGGGTTCCGTGCCGGCCGGCGCGGTGACCGTCCGCAGCGGAACGAGGGCCCGGAGCCGGAAGCCCCGGCCCCGCTCGCCCGGCCCGGCCTCCAGCCGCCCGCCGACCAGGGCCAGCCGCTCCTCCAGACCCGAAAGCCCGTTGCCCGGCTGGGACTTGCCCGGCCCGCGCCCGTTGTCGGCGATCTCCAGGACGGCGTAGCGCTCGCCGCCGCCCTCCCAGCTCTCGTCGGCCGTGACGGTGCAGACGGTGGCGCCCTCGCCGTGCCGGACGATGTTGGTGACGGCCTCGCGCAGGGCCCAGGCCAGCGCGCCCGCCTCTTCGTCGGCGAGCCCTGGCCAGGTGTCGGCCAGTTCCGGCGCGGCCTCCAGCCGGACCTGTGCGGCGGCCAGCGCGGTGCGGGCGGCGGCGAGTTCGACCGGCAGGGTGGGCCGGCGGAAGCCGGTCACCGCCTCCCGGACGTCGATCAGCGACTGCCGGGCGACCTGCTCGATGTCGGCGACCTGCGCCCGCGCCGCCTCGTCCTTGCCGGCGTCCATGAACCGCCCGGCCAGTTCGCTCTTCAGCGTGATCAGCGACAGCGAGTGCCCGAGCAGGTCGTGCAGGTCGCGGGAGAGGCGCAGCCGTTCCTCGGACGCGGCCAGGTGGGCGACGGCGGCGCGGGCCTCGCGCAGCTCCTTCATGGTGGCGACCAGCCGCTGCATGCCGGTCATCGCGGCGCCGGCGAGGAAGGAGGTGAGGGCCAGGGTGGGGATGGTGTCGCCGCCGGCGTGGCTCAGCACGCCGACGGTGGCGGTGAGCACGGCCATGGCGGCGACGCCGGGCAGCGCGTAGCGCACCGGCAGGACCACGGCGACGCACACCGAGGCGTAGGTGAAGAGGGTCAGGAAGGCCTCGCCGAGGACGAAGGCCGACACGGTCGCGAGCACGACCATCGTCGCGACGATCAGCCGACAGGCCCGGGGCCGCATCCCGACCATCGAGCGGAAGATCACCAGCAGGACGTAGCCGCCGACGAAGACCGCCAGGCAGAGCCAGCCGAACACCCTGGCGGCCGTCCCGTGCCCGCCGTGCAGGAGGTTGCCCACCGGGTAGGCCAGGTAGATCGTCCACAGCAGCATCCAGCTGACCTTGACCAGCAGTTGCCGCCTGTTCTCGATCGGCGAGCCCGGGACGGTCATGAACGACGTGCGCGCCGGACCCGCCTCCGGCTGCTCGTCGGATCGGCGGGTCTGGCGCGGCTCGGTCATGTCGGTCATCATGCCTGGCGGGTGTCGCGGCGGTACAGCGCCGCCGCGGCGACGACGAACACCGCGAGGAAGGCGGCCAGTCCGGCGACCGCGCCGGTGTCGAGGGAGTGCCCGGGCCGGGTGAACGCGGCCAGTTGGTTGTACAGGTACACCGGGTTGAACCGGGCGAACTTCTCCAGCGAGCCGCTCACCGGGAACCACGTCCCGCCGAACAGCGCCATCACCATGTAGGTGATCATCACGATGGTCTGCACCGAGTCCGGCGCCGCCGCGTACCCGAGCGCCACCCCGAGTGCCGCGAACACGAAGCTGCCCAGCCACAGCGCCGCCGCCAGACCGGCCCACTGCGCCGCGCCGAGCGACACGCCCTGGACCGCGCCGAGCGCGAAGACCACCAGGATCGCCGGCAGCGTGGTCACCGAGCTCGCGGCGATCTTGCCGAGGGTGTACGCCCGGCCGGGCAGCGCGGTGAGCCGCAGTTGGCGCACCCAGCCGCTCTTGCGCTCCAGCGAGATCCGCTGCGCGCTGCCGGTGAGCACCGCGCCGACCGCGCCGAAGGTGGCCATCGAGACCATGAAGTAGGTCTTCACCGACAGGCCGCCGGCCAGTGGGGAGGAGCCGTAGGCGTGGGTGAAGAAGAAGTACATCAGCGCCGGGAAGGCGATGGTGAAGACCAGGTAGCGCCGGTTGCGGAAGGTCCGCAGGATCTCCAGCCGGATCAGGGTGGTCATCGCACGGTCTCCTTCGCGTCCTCGTGCCGGTCCTGCGCGCCGGTGATCGTCAGGAAGGCCTGTTCCAGGCCGAGGCCGGTGACTTCCAGCCCGCGCGGGTACAGGCCCGCCCGGTAGAGCCCGGCGACGCTGGCGTCGGCGTCCGCGGTGCGGATCCGGACGGTCCGCACGCCCGGCACCCGGGCGGTGACGTCCAGGGACTGCACGCCCGGCAGCAGGCGTAGCACGTTTTCGTCGAACTCCCCGTCCACGTCGTGGAGTTCGAAGGCGACTCGACGGGCTCCGGCGCGCGCCTTGATCTCGGCGGAGCTGCCGTCGGCGATCAGCCGGCCCCGGTGCAGGACGAGGACGCGGTCGGCGATCGAGTCCGCCTCCTCCAGGTAGTGGGTGGCGAACAGCACCGTGCGCCCGGCGTCGGCCTGTGCCCGCATGCTCGCCCAGAACGCCTGCCGGACGGTGACGTCCATGCCGGTGGTGGGCTCGTCCAGCACGATCAGGTCGCTGTCGCCCGCGATCGCGAGTGCGAAGCGGACCCGCTGCTCCTGGCCGCCGGACAGCTTGTCGGCCCGGCGCTCGGCCAGTTCGGTGATCCCGGCGTCGGCCAGCACCTCCTTGACCGGCCGGCCGCGCGGGTGCACGGCGCGGGCGAGCTCGACCAGCTCGCGGACCTTGGCGTCGGCCATCAGCCCGCCGCTCTGCAGCATCGCGCCGACCCGGCCGGACACGATCGCCTCCCGCGGGGTGCCGCCGAACAGCGTGACGCTGCCCTGGTCGGGCTGGCGCAGGCCGAGCAGCAGGTCCAGGCTGCTGGACTTGCCGGCGCCGTTCGGGCCGAGCAGGGCGACGGTCTCGCCCGGGCGCAGCACGAGGTTGAGGTCGTCCACGGCGTGCACCCGCCCGTAGCTCTTGCCGACGCCGCGGAAGGCGGCCACTTCGGTGCTCATCGCCCTGCTCTTCTCTCCTGGTGGTGTCGCGCCCGTGGTCGCGATCGGTGTCGCGATCGGTGTCGCGATCGGTGTCGTTCGCACCACCTCAGGGTCCCGTGCGGGCGGGGTGCGGCGGCAGTGTCCGCCGTCGTGCCTTCGGTATGACGGATGTCATGGCTGCGGCCGGTACCCGGGTCAGGGGTACCGGCCGCACAACCGCAGGTCAGGCCGGTTGTCAGAGGCCCAGCGCGCGCTTCACGAAGTCGACCTGGAGCAGCAGCAGGTTCTCCGCGACCTCCTCCTGCGGCGTCATGTGCGTGACGCCGGACAGCGGCAGCACGGTGTGCGGGCGGCCGGCCGCGAGCAGCGCGGAGGACAGCCGCAGGGTGTGCGCGGCGACCACGTTGTCGTCCGCCAGGCCGTGGATGATCATCAGCGGCCGCTCCAGCCCGGCGGCGTAGCCGGTCAGCGAGTTGGCCGCGTACACCTCGGGCCGCTCGGCCGGGTGGCCGAGGTAGCGCTCGGTGTAGTGGGTGTCGTACAGCTCCCAGTCGGTCACCGGGGCGCCGGCGACGGCCGCGTGGAAGACGTCGGGGCGGCGCAGCACGGCGAGCGCGGAGAGGTAGCCGCCGTACGACCAGCCGCGGATGGCGACCCGGCCGAGGTCCAGCGGGAACTCCTCGGCGAGTGCCTGCAACGCGTCGGCCTGGTCGTCGAGGGTGGCCCCGGCGAAGTCGAAGGCGATGGACTTCTCCCAGGCCGGGTTGCGCCCGGGGGTGCCGCGCCCGTCGGCGACGACCACGGCGAAGCCCTGGTCGGCGAACCACTGCGAGTTGAGGTGCGGGTTGTGCGCCTGGACGACGCGCTGGCCGTGCGGGCCGCCGTACGGGTCCATCAGGACGGGCAGCAGGCCGTCCCGCTCGCGGTCGTAGCCGGTGGGCAGGAAGACGGCGGACGGGATGCGGCGCTCGCCGGCGAAGCGGAACACCGGGCGGGCGGTGATGACCGGGGTCTCGGCGTAGGAGGCGATGGTGGCGACGTCGTCGACGACCACGCCGTCGGGCAGGTCGCGGGCGACCTGGACGAGGGTGCCGGGCAGGTCGGGCTCTGCGGTGGCGCGCACGGTGATCCCGCCCGCGTGCACGGCGCTGGTGACGGAGGTGAACGGACGGCCGTTGGAAGACTCCCAGCCGAGCCGCTTGCCGTCGTGGCTGATCCGGCCGACGGCGATCCAGCCGGGCTCGGGGTCGGTCTCCGCGGCGCCGCCGGAGGCGGTGAACAGCACCTCGGCGTCGGTGACGGCG
>NZ_JBHVWW010000080.1:24210-40514 GCF_042882025.1 Kitasatospora sp. NPDC058243 | reverse complement strand
CCGCAGCAGGGAGCGCCCGCCCTCGACTCGCCGACCATGACGCTCAAGCGCCCGGTCGCCCCCGGCGGCCCGGCGGGCGCCCCGGCCGCGCCGCCGTACGCGGCCGTCCCGGCGCAGCCCGCGCCGCCCGCCGGCCCGAGTGGCCGGACCGGTTCGCCGATCATCGATCCGGGCCTGCAGCCCGCGCTGATCACCGCCGGCGTGGCCGCGCTGCTGGCCGGCGGCGCCGCGCTCGGGCAGGTGGCGCTGGCACTGGTGGTGGCGCTGCTCCAGGTGCTGACGGCGGCCGGCTGGTTCCGGCTGAACGGGATGTGGCCGGCCCGCCAGGGCATCGCGCTCGCCGCGCTGGCTGGGCTGACCGCGGACGCGGCGGTGCTGCTGGCGGACTCCGAGGGCAGCGTGGCGGCGGTGGTCGGCACGCTGGGCGGGTTCTTCCTGTTGGTCCTGGTGCTGCAGACGTTCCGCCCCTCGGACCCGAAGGAGCGGTTCTACGCGCTGACGGTGCTCGGCTCGGCCACGGTGGTGACGGCGCTGTGCACCTCGCTGCTGGTGGCCGACTGGGTGCCGGCCGGGGTGGGCGCGGTCGCGCTGGCCACCGTGCTGGCCGCGGCGCCGCTGCCCGGTCCGAAGCTGCTGGGCCCGGTGCTGGGCCTGGCGGCGGCGGTGCTGCTGGGTCTGCTGGTGGGCGCGCCGCCGGCGCTGGGGGTGCTGGCGGGGCTGGGTGCGCTGGTCGGCCGACGCGTCGCGGCGTACGACTTCCCGTCCCGGTTCGTGCACATGACGGCGGGTGTGGCGTTGCCGCTGGCGGTGGCCTCGCCGCTGATCTGGATCGCCACGGACCTGCTGGCCGGCTGACACCCGGTCGACGACCGCGCGTCCCGCTCCGGAACCATGCTCCGGGGCGGGACGTCGTACGGTCGGGCGGGAACGGCCTCGGCCGGGGGCCGCCATGGAACACCGGGCAGGGAACGCCGGCGGGGAACGCCGGGCGAGGAACACCGAACGAGGACAGCGAACGACAAGGGCGACCGGCGACGACGGGGAGTGCGATGCGCGGATGGCTGAAGGCGACGATCGGCCTGGTGGTGCTCGCCGGCCTGCTGGTCGGCGCCGACCGGATCGCGGTCGGGGTGGCCGAGGACCAGGCCGCCGACCGGATGGTGAGCAGCGGCCGGATGAGCCAGCGGCCGGACATCTCGATCGAGGGCTTCCCGTTCCTCACCCAGGCGCTGTCGATGAAGCTGGACGACGTCCGGATCTCCTCCGACGGCCTGACCGTCGGCGACGGCGGCCGCCAGGTGGCGCTGCGCTCCTTCAAGGCCCGGCTGTCCGGCGTCACGGTGAGCGACAGCCTGAAGAGCGCCACGGTGGACAGCGGCACCGGCAGCGGCCTGATCTCGTACGCGGACCTCGCGCAGCTGCTGCCGCCGGCCTCCCAGCTGATGTCGGGGGCGGGCAAGCTGCCGGTGGGCGGCAACACCCGGCTGGCCCTGTCGTACGGCGGGCCGGGCAAGATCAAGGCCGCGCTGGGGCCGATCGCGGTCGGCGAGGGTTCGCTGCACAACAGCGGGAGCACCGTCACGGTGGACGGCTTCCAGCTCAGCGCGCTGGCCGGGATGTTCGCCGGGGTCACCGACCAGCGGCTGGCGCCGATGAGCTTCACCCTCGACTCGCTCCCGGCCGGGCTGAAGCTGGCCGACAAGGACGGGGCGACGCCGCTGCCGGAGGGCGTGCAGCTGACCTTCGAGGGCAAGGGCGTCAAGCTGCTGGGCTGACCGGCCGGTCACTTCCACTCCCGTGCCGCTCCTTCCGTTTCTTGTGTTTCTTGTGTTCCGCTCCGCGAGACGCGCCGTCCGGCGCGGATCGCGGAGCGGTGTCGTTTCCGCCCGTTGTGGGCCGTCCGGGGCCGCCGGTCTCGGACGGGACGTCTGCCCGGCAGGCCATGAAAGGGTCAAATCTCAGCATTCGGTCTATCTGGTCTCGACATTCGGTACGCTGATGACAGCGGGCCTCCGGTGTCCCTAGCATCGTCGACATGAAGCGACAGACGGATCTCACGAAGCGGCGGGCGGTCGACCTGTGCCGCGTGGCCGCCTGTCTGTGTCGAATGCGCTAACTCGGCGTTTTGGCTGGGCAGTTGAAGCCCGCCGCCGATTTTCCCGGTGACCTTGCCCGGCCACCCCGGCCGGCCGTCGCCGCCGCACCCCGCAGCTCCCCGCCCGGTCGGCCCGGACCGCCACCCTCGTCCCAGTATTCGGACAGGAATTCGGACCGCAGTCGCCCGGGCACCCGGCAGCACCTCCCGAGCAGAACCTTCCGCACACCGCCCTCGGATGGAGAACACCACCATGAGCCGCAGCGACGTCCTGGTCGACGCCGACTGGGTCCAGGCCCACCTGGACGACCCGAAGGTCGTCATCGTCGAGGTCGACGAGGACACCTCCGCGTACGACAAGAACCACATCCGCAACGCCGTCCGGATCGACTGGAAGCAGGACCTCCAGGACCCGGTCCGCCGCGACTTCATCGACCAGGCCGGCTTCGGCGCGCTGCTCAGCGCCAAGGGCATCGCCAACGACGACACCGTCGTGCTCTACGGCGGCAACAACAACTGGTTCGCCTCGTACGCCTACTGGTACTTCAAGCTGTACGGCCACGGTGACGTCCGCCTGCTGGACGGCGGCCGCAAGAAGTGGGAGCTGGACTCCCGCGACCTGGTCGCCGAGGTGCCGGCCCGCGAGGCCACCGAGTACCGGGCGCAGGCCGTCGACTCCTCGATCCGCGCCTTCCGCGACGACGTGCTCGCGGCCATCGGCCAGCTCAACCTGGTCGACGTCCGTTCGCCCGACGAGTTCTCCGGCAAGCTGCTCGCCCCGGCGCACCTCCCGCAGGAGCAGTCGCAGCGCCCCGGCCACGTGCCGAGCGCCCGCAACATCCCGTGGGCCAAGAACGCCAACGACGACGGCACCTTCAAGAGCGACGACGAGCTCAAGGCGCTGTACGAGGCCGAGGGCATCGACCTGGCGAAGGACACCATCGCGTACTGCCGCATCGGCGAGCGCTCCGCGCTCACCTGGTTCGTCCTGCACGAGCTGCTCGGCCAGGAGAACGTCAAGAACTACGACGGTTCGTGGACCGAGTACGGCAGCCTCGTCGGCGTGCCGATCGAGCTCGGCAGCAACTGAGCCCGCGGCTCGACCGTCGTCAGAAGGGAAGACAAGACATGTGCGGTGCGAAGGCCGGCGGCCCGGACCTGGCAGGAGTTGACGTGGCGAACGAAACGATCATCCAGGGTTCGGTGACCCGCGACGGTGAGCCGGTCAACGGCTACGTCCGGCTGCTCGACGAGGGGGGCGAGTTCACGGCCGAGGTGCCCACCTCGGCGACCGGCCAGTTCCGGTTCTTCGCCCGCCCGGGCAAGTGGACCCTGCGCGCGCTGGTGCCGGGCCAGACCGTGGACCGTCAGGTGGTGGCCTCCCAGGGCACCGCCGTCGAGGTCGCGATCGCGGTCTGATCGGCGCCCGATCGACCCGATCCACCTGATCCGCGGACGAAGTACACCGAGGGCCCTGCCGCGGCAGGGCCCTCGGTCGTACCGTGGAGGCGTGCAGACAAGGCGGCGGCGGCACTACTACTTCGCCCTGATGGGCGTCTGCCTGGGCCTGTTCGTGCTGGCCTGGGGCGTGGTGAGGTTCTTCTCCGTGCCCGCCGCGATCGGCATGTGCGTGGTGGCGATGGTGATCCCGCCGGCCGCCGCGGTGTTCGCCAACAAGCGGGACCCGGACGACGACTGGTGGAACGACCCGCGCTGGGACGACCCGAAGTGGGACGATCCCGGCCACGACCGGGACCGCCCCGACCACGAGGAGCACCCGTAGGCGTCAGTAGACGAGTGCCTGGACGTTGTCCGCCATGATCTCGCTGACGAAGACCTGCGCGCCCGCGATCCGGACGCCCTCGACGGTGTCCTGCTGCACGATCCCCCGGCGGGCCGCACACTGGGTGCACAGCGTCACCGAGCCGCTCGCGAGGATCGCCTCCAGCAGGTCCGGAAGCGGTGCCGCGTGCGGCAGTTCGAACTCCGCCGCCCGCCCCGGCAGGGCGAACCAGGAGGACTCCCCGGTCAGCCAGAGCGAGACCTCGATCCCGCTGGCGACGGCCACCGCCGCGACGGTGAACGCCTGCGAACACCGCTCCGGCGCATCGGCCCCGGCGGTGACCTTGATGACGAGTTTCTTCGACATGGCGCCACCTTAGAGGGCTCGCGGCCCCCGCTCGCCGTCATCCCAGGATCCCTTGGGGAAACCTTGGACGGCGGGGGAGAATCGGCGCGAACGATGACGTGGTGGGGCTCACCGCGACCGGCCGATGACCGGCGGATAGAGTGAGCGGCAGCAAAATCCACCACACTGTCGCCGCCTGGGAGCCACCCGTGTCCGGTCTGGAAATCTTCTTCGACGGTCTGCTGGCCCTCATGGCCGTGCTGATCACCTGGTTCGCCATCTTCTCGGTGATGAAGCTCTACCAGGGCCAGCGCTGATCCTGCCGTACGGTTGAGGCAGCCCACACCGACGACGACAGCGACCAGGAACATGATCGAGATCCCCTCTGACCTCCACAAGGACGTCGTCCCGCTCGCCTTCCTCCTCGGCACCTGGGAGGGCGCGGGCGTTTACGCCCCGTTGCCAGATGAAGAGGGCCCTGGCGCCGAGAAGTGCAACTTCGGCCAGGAGATCGTGATCCGGCACGACGGCCGGCCCTTCCTGGAGTTCCGCTCCCGCACCTGGGTGCTGGACAACGAGGGCGAGAAGGTCCGTCCGCTGGAGAACGAGCACGCGTTCTGGCGCATCACCAGCAACCACGACGGCACCAGCGGCGTCCGCGGGATCGAGATCTCCTCCGTCCGCGACGACGGCACCGTGGAGATCTGGTACGGCGAGCTGGCCGACGGCAAGCCGCAGATCGACGTCTCCACGGACGCGGTCGCCCGGATCGAGGGCTCGCCGGAGTACTCGGGCGGCAAGCGGCTGTACGGCTTCGTCAACGAGGAGCTGCTCTGGGTCGGCGAGAAGGCCGCCCCGAACGTGCCGCTGCGCCCGTACATGTCGGCCCAGCTGAAGAAGGTGCTCAGCCCGGCCCAGCTGATCAAGGACATCAACGACCTGCCGGACGACGGCATCGCGTTCTTCAAGTGAGCCCGGCGCTCCGCTGAGCGGTACGGCTTTCGCGTGAGGTAGGGACCGGCCGCCGGCCGGTCCCTACACTTGCCTCAGGACCCCCGACCTTGGCAGGGACAGCACCGTGGCGGACACCGGCACCACCGACTGGCAGCTCTCCGGCGACTGGAAGGCCGACCTGCGCGAACGCGGCTACCGGCTGACCCCGCAGCGGCAGCTCGTACTCGAAGCCGTCGACCGCCTCGACCACGCCACCCCCGACGAGATCCTCTGCCACGTCCGGCAGACCGCCAGCGGCGTCAACATCTCCACCGTCTACCGGACCCTGGAGCTGCTGGAGGAACTCGGCCTGGTCTCGCACGCCCACCTCGGCCACGGCGCCCCGACCTACCACCTGGCCGGCCGCCACCACCACCTGCACCTGGTCTGCCGGGACTGCGACAAGGTCTCCGAGACCGGCACCGAGATCGCCGAGCCGCTGATCAGCAGCCTGCGCGAACAGCACGGATTCGACACCGACCTCAAGCACTTCGCCATCTTCGGCCGCTGCGCCGACTGCACCGCCAAGCTCGCGGACGGCCGGTCGTAAGCTGGCCGGTATGAAGAGCCCGCTGCTGAGCCTGCCCGGAGCCGTCCCCGCCGAAGGCGCCGACGAGGGCGTCGCCGCCCACTACGGCGACATCTTCCGCGAGCAACGCAACCTCGCGCAGGGCACCGGCTTCGTCGACCTCTCGCACCGCGGCGTGCTCACCGTCACCGGCCAGGACCGCCTGGCCTGGCTGCACCTGCTGCTCACCCAGCACGTCAGCGCGCTGGCGCCGCAGGAGGCCACCGAGGCGCTGGTGCTCTCCCCGAACGGGCACGTCGAGCACGCGCTCTACCTGGTCGACGACGGCACCACCACCTGGGCGCACGTCGAGCCGGGCACCCAGGAGGCGCTGCTGGGCTACCTGGAGAGCATGAAGTTCTTCTACCGGGTGGAGGTCGCCGACGCGACCGCCGAGTACGCCGTGGTGCACCTGCCGGCGGGCTCCACCGCCTCCGTCGAAGGCGTCGCGGCGGTGCGCGAACTCCCGTACGGGCGAGACCTGTTCGTGCCGCGCGCCGAGCTGGCGAAGCTGACCGCCGGGTACGGCCCGGCGGCGGGGGTCTGGGCGTACGAGGCGCTGCGGATCGAGGGCCACCGGCCGCGGCTGGGCTTCGAGACCGACCACCGGACCATCCCGCACGAGGTGGACTGGCTGCGCACCGCCGTCCACCTGCAGAAGGGCTGCTACCGCGGACAGGAGACCGTCGCCCGGGTGCACAACCTGGGCCGGCCGCCGCGCCGCCTGGTCTTCCTGCACCTGGACGGCACCGAGGAGACGCTGCCCCCGCACGGGACGCAGGTGCGGCTGGCCGCCGAGCCGGACGGGCGCCCGCTCGGCTTCGTCACCTCCTCGGCCCGCCACCACGAGCTGGGGCCGATCGCGCTGGCGATCGTCAAGCGGAACGTCCCGGTGGACGCGGTGCTGCTGGCCGGGACGGTGCCGGGCACCCAGGACGTGATCGTCCCGCAGTAGCCCGTGCGCCCGGCTGCGGTCAGACCTCCACGAGGACGGTGAACGGGCCGTCGTTCACCAGCGCCACCTGCATGTCGGCGCCGAACCGGCCCGTCTCCACCTTGGCGCCGAGCGCGCGCAGTTGGGCGACCACCTCGTCCACCAGGGGCTCGGCGACCGGGCCGGGGGCGGCGGCGTTCCAGGTCGGGCGGCGGCCCTTGCGGGCGTCGCCGTAGAGGGTGAACTGGCTGATCACCAGCAGCGGGGCCCCGAGGTCGGAGCAGGACTGCTCGACGCCCTCGTCGTCGGCGGGCAGCAGCCGCAGCGTCCACAGCTTGCGGGCCAGTTGGGCGGCCTTGGCCGGGGTGTCCTCGTGGGTGACGCCGACCAGGACGCAGAGCCCGGGCCCCTCGATCGCGCCGACGGTCTCTCCGGCCACGGTCACCCTGGCCTCGGTCACTCGCTGCACCACTGCTCGCATGCCGCCATTGTGCCGGAGGCCCGGGGCGTGCCCGCCGGGCACCCGGTGCCGTGCCCGGCGGCACGCCGGGGCGTGCGGGAGGGGCGCGTGTGCAGGTGGTGCACGCTGGGTGGTGCACGCCTGCGCGGGGTCGGGCGCCGCTCTTCCTGCGGAAAGGTCCGGTCATATCAGCCACCCCCGTTCGCCAGGGGGCCGTTCGGGTGCACGGGCGGTGCGCCCGCGCCGGGCGGGGTGGCACGCTGGTGGACCGTACGGAGGGCCCGGCGCGCCATATGGTCCGCCGCACCGGGCCGGGCTCGGCCGGGAGGTCGAGCCGGTAGGTCAGGCGTTCTGGCGGCATCGCCCCGGTGGGTGGTTGCGGCCGGGAACCGGAACCTTCGGGGGTGGCCGGGCGTGCCAACGGACGGGACGCGTGAGCCCGTCGGGGGACGGGCCGGACCGGCGGCAGGGACGCAGTGCCGCGAGCGGGCGGGATCGGACGACGGCAGGTGGGTTGGTTGATGGACGCGAGCAGCGCGGCGTGGGACCGGTCCGGGCACGTGGCGGAGGTCGCCGGGGGCGCCGGGGCCCTGGGCACGGCGATAGAGCCCGACCTGGAGCGGCTGGGCCTGGACCAGCTGCGGATCCTGCGCCGGGAGACCCTGGAGCAGGAGGCCGACCTCTCCTACCTGCGGCGGCTGCTGCACGGGCGGATGGACATCCTGCGCGCCGAACTCGACCGCCGGCCCGGCGGCCCGCCCCGGCCGGCCGGACCGCCCGGGGCAGGCGGCGCCGACGGGCCCCCCGGCGACCTGCTGGACCGCCTCCCGGCCATCCTGACCGACGCGCCCTCCACCGTGCGGCGCTCGGCCCGGCACGTCACGCTCGGGCCGCCACGCGGCCACGAGTCCCAGCTGGAGGCGGCCGAGCTGATGGGGGACGTCCAGCTCGCCGACCTGGCCGCGCACCCGGCGGAGGAGCTGCTGGCCGCGCTGGAGCGGCTGCGCGCGCACGAGCGCGAGGTGTCCGGGCGGCGGCAGCGGCTGCTGCGGACGGCCGACGGTTGCAGCGCGGAGATCACCCGCAGGTACCGTGATGGGGAAGCACGGGTCGAGGACCTGCTCGCAGGGGGGCCGCTCTGACCGGGTGAGGTACCACGGGCGGGCGGGGCCCGGTCCACCCTCACCCCCGGAAGGCTCCCGCCATGTCCCAGTCCGCCACCCCGCCCGTCGTCCTCGCCGAGGTCATACGCTCGGGCTTCACCGAGGGCCGCCACCACGGCTCCCTGGTGCTGCTCGCCGCCGACGGCTCGGTGGAGTTCGCGCTCGGCGACCCCGACGCTCCGGTCTTCCCCCGGTCGACCGCCAAGCCGTTCCAGGCGGTGGCCACGCTGCGGGCCGGGCTGGCGATCGAGGGCGAGCTGCTGGCGCTGGCCGCCTCCAGCCACTCCGCAGAATCGTTTCATCTCGATGCTGTCCGGGCCATCCTGAGCTCCGCCGGGCTCGACGAGTCCGCCCTGCGCACCCCGGCCGACCTCCCGCTGGACGAGACCGAGGCGGAACTGCTGCTCGGCTCCGGCGGCCGCCGCGCCCCCGTCCTGATGGACTGCTCCGGCAAGCACGCCGGCTGGCTCGCCGCCTGCGTCGCCAACGGCTGGGACACCGCGAGCTACCTCGACCCCGGGCACCCGATCCAGCTGCTGGCCCGCGAGGCCCTGGAGGAGGGCACCGGCGAGACCGCCACGCACGCCGGGGTGGACGGCTGCGGCGCGCCGCTGCTGGCCGTCACGCTGACCGGCCTGGCACGCGGCTACCGCGGCCTGGTGCTGGCCGCCGAGGGCACGGCGCCCCGCCGGGTGGCCGACGCGATGCGCGCCCACCCCGAGTACGTGGCCGGCACCCGCCGGGCCGACACCTGGCTGATGCGGGCCGTCCCCGGCGCGCTGTCCAAGATGGGCGCCGAGGCCGTCCAGGTGGTGGCGCTGCCGGACGGGCGGGCGCTCGCCTTCAAGATCGACGACGGCGGCGAGCGGGCCCGCGGCCCGGTGCTGGCGGCCGCACTGCGCCGGCTCGGGGTGACCGGCGCGGACGAGACCGTCGAGCGGATCGGGGCGGCCCCGCTGCTGGGCGGAGGCGTCCCGGTCGGGCAGGTGCGGGCGGCCTTCTAGCGGCCTCCCACGGCCTCCCGGGGGCCTGCAAGGGGCCTCCCCGGGGCCTGTCGCGGCCTGCAAGGGGCCTGGCAGCGGCCTTCCAGGGGATGCGGGGCGGCCGGAGGCGGCCGTCGGCGTGCGGGCGGAGCGGCGGCGGTGCACGGTGGACCGGGGGCCGTCGCACAGCTGAGGGAGTCCGCCATGACTGACCACGTGTACCGGGTGACCGAGATCGTCGGATCCTCGACCGAGAGCGTCGACGCCGCGATCCGCAACGGGGTGGAGCGGGCCTCCCGGACGCTGCGCAACCTCGACTGGTTCGAGGTGACGCAGGTCCGGGGCCACCTGGAGGACGGCGGGGTGAAGCACTACCAGGTCGGACTGAAGCTCGGCTTCCGGCTGGAGGACTGAGCCCGCTTCCGCGGCCCGGCCCAGGCCCGCTCGCAGCCCGTCCCGCAGCCCGTCCCGCAGCCCCGCCGTCGGCCCCGGCCGCCCGGTCAGCGTTCGGGCAGCACCAGCGGCACCCCGGTGCGCGGGTGCGCCAGCACCTCGACCGGGTGGCCGTACACCTCGCTGAGCAGCGGGGCGCGCAGCACCTCGGCGACCGGCCCGTCCGCGACCGTCGACCCGGCGTTCAGCAGCACCACCCGGTCCGCGTAGGCCGCCGCCAGGGACAGGTCGTGCAGCACCACGACCACGCCGTCCCCGGCGGCGGCGCGCTCCCGGGCGACCCGCAGCACCAGCTCCTGGTGGCGCAGGTCGAGGGCGGCGGTCGGCTCGTCCAGCAGCAGCAGCGGGGCGCGCTGGGCCAGCACCCGGGCCAGCGCCACCCGGGCCCGCTCGCCGCCGGACAGGGCGGTGAACGGGCGCCCGGCGAAGGCGGCGGACTCGGTGGCGGCCATCGCCTCGGCGACCACGGCCTCGTCCTCGGCGGCGGCGGCCGTGCCGGTCCAGGGGGCGCGGCCCATCCGGACCACCTCGTCGGCGGGGAACGGGAAGGACAGCGCGGCGGACTGCGGCAGCAGCGCGCGGTGCAGGGCGAGCTCGGCGGCGCCGTAGCCGGCCAGCGGGCGGCCGCGCAGCCGGACCTCGCCGCCGTCCGGCCGGACGTCGCCGGCCAGGACGGACAGCAGGGTGGACTTGCCGGCGCCGTTCGGTCCGAGCAGCGCGACCACCTCTCCGGCGGCGACCCGCACCGACGCGCCGTCCAGTAGGGCGCGCCCGCCGATGGTCAGCCGGACGGTCTCGGCGGTCAGCAACTCGCTTCCGGGCAGGGGCCGTTCGGGCACCTCCCGGGGGGTTCGCAATCTCATGCCCAGCCTCCCTGCCTGGTCCTGGTGCGGCGCAGCAGCCAGAAGAAGAACGGACTGCCGATCAGTGCGGTGAGCACCCCGAGCGGCAGCTCGGCCGGCTCGGCGACGGTGCGGGCGGCGAGGTCGGCGGCCACCAGGACCAGCGCGCCGCCGAGCGCCGAGGCGGGCAGCAGGAAGCGGTGGCCGGGCCCGGCCAGCATCCGCAGCAGGTGCGGGACGACCAGCCCGACGAAGCCGATGATGCCGCTGACCGCGACGGCCGCGGCGGTGAGCAGCGCGACGACGGTGATCAGCACCAGCCGCATCCGTTCGACGTCCACCCCGAGGTGGCGGGCCGGGCGTTCGCCGAGGGCCAGCAGGTCCAGCTTGCGGGCGTACAGCGGGGCGACGGCCAGGCCGACGGCGGCGAACGGCAGGACGGCGAGCACCTTGCCCCAGGTGGCCTGGGAGAGCGAGCCGAGCTGCCAGAAGGTGACCTGGCTGATCGCGGCGGAGTCGGCGGTGAACAGGAAGATCCCGATCAGCGCGCCGCAGAAGGCGTTCACGGCGACCCCGGTGAGGATCAGCGTGACCACCTCGGTGCGTCCGCCGGAGCGGGCCATCAGGTACACGGCGAAGACGGTCAGCAGGCCGCTGGCGAAGGCGAAGGCGGTGATCGTCCAGCTGCCGAGGGCGTCCAGGCCGAGCACGATGCAGGCCACCGCGCCGACCGCGCCGCCCGAGGAGACGCCGATCACGGCGGGCTCGGCCAGCGGGTTGCCGAACACGCCCTGCATCAGCGCCCCGGCGCAGCCGAGCGAGCCGCCGACCAGCAGGGCGAGCACCACTCGGGGGAGCCGGACGTTCCACAGCACCGACTCGGGCACCCGGTCCAGGGCGTGCCCGCCGAGGCCGAGCCGGTGGGCGGCGGAGGCCAGGATGTCGCCGAGCGGGATGCGGTAGGCGCCGATGCCGGCGGCGAGCAGGGCGCAGAGCACCAGGGCGGCGGCGAGTCCGGCGGTGATCAGGGTGGTCCTGCTGACGGCGGGCGCGGTCTTCGCCCGTACGGCGGTGGTCACTTGGCGTCCGCCGGGTAGAGCTGGGCGGCGATCTCGCGGAGCACCTGGGGGGTGCGCGGGCCGTAGCTGAGCAGTTGGCCGTCCTCGATCGAGACGATCCGGCGGTCGAGGCCGGCCGGGGTCTGGGCGACGCCGGGCAGCTTGAGCAGGCCGTCGACGCCGCCGACCGAGTCCAGGCCCTTGCTCATCACCAGGATGGCGTCGGGCGCGGCCTTGACCAGGGCCTCGCTGGTGAGCGGGGTGAAGTCGCCGGTGAGGCCGGCGGCGGTGCCGGCGTCCTGGCCGCCGACCGCCTCGATCAGCGAGCCGGCGCCGGAGGCGGGCCCGCCGAGCAGGTAGACGGAGGCGCTGCCGCGCAGGTAGAGGAAGGCGACCTTGGGGTGGCGGGCGGCGGTCGGGGCGGCGGCCCTGGCCTCGTCGATCCGCTGTTCGGTGCGCTCCTTCAACTGCCGTCCGGCGTCCGGGACTCCGAGGGCGGCGGCGACGGTGTCGATGCGCGGGCCGACGTCGGCGAGCCGCTTGGCGTCGTCCAGGACGAGCAGCGGGACGCCGGCCGCGCGGATCTGCGCGATGGCCTCGGCCGGGCCGGTGGAGCGGTCGGCGAGGACGACGGTGGGGTGCAGCGACAGCACGCCCTCGGCGGACACGTCGTGGGCCTGGGTGATCACCGGCAGGGCGGTGGCCTGCTGGAAGGTGGTGGAGACGTCCCGGGCGACCACCTTGGGGCCGAGGCCGAGGCTGAACACCAGCTCGGAGAGGCTGCCGTTGAGCGGGATGATCCGCTCGGCGCTGGTGACGGTGACCTGGCGGCCGTCGACGGAGGCGGTGGTGGCCGGGAGCTGCGGGACGGGTTCGACGGGCAGCGGCTCGACCGCGTCGGGGGCCCGGGAGGAGCTCGCCGCGGCCGCTCCGGTGGTGGTGCCGGACGGGCCGCAGGCGGTGAGGGCGAGCAGCAGGCCGAGGGCGAGCAGCAGGAGGGCGGGCCCGCGGGCCGCCCCGGTTCGGATCGTACTGCTGCTCAACGCGCTTCCCTTCGATGGGAGTTGTCGCCGCTCCGGTCCTGGTGGAGGGGTTGCGGCGGGACTCTTGACTCATATATTAGGTTAGCCTTACCTGAGTTCCGCAAGGGGGTCGGCGCCACGCCCGACCCCTTCCTTGCCGCGTCCTTCACCGCCACTGACCGCACCCCGCCGAGGAGTGATCCGCCGTGCCCCTGTCCAGCCGGCTCCGCCGTCTGGCCGCCACCCTGGTGGCCGCCCTCGCCGCCCTGCTGGCGGTGGGCCTCTCACCCGGCCCGGCGCACGCGGCGGAGGACAAGGTCGCCGGCGGGCGGCTGGACTGGGGCATCAAGCAGTCCTTCCTGACGTACATCACCGGTCCCATCGCCAAGGGGAGTTGGACGCTCAACGGCGGCGCGGCCACGGTCGGCGGCAGCACCTTCCGGTTCCACTCCGCGACCGGCGGCTACGACCCGGCGACCGGTGCGCTGACCGCCGCCTTCTCCGGCGGGGTCCGGTTCACCGGGCACCAGGAGAACGGCGCCAACGCGCTCGACCTGAGCCTCGCCCGGCTCACCGTCCGGGCCGTCCAGGGCGGCGCGGCCGGGCTGTACGCCGACGTCAGCAGCAAGTCCAAGGACACCGGGCAGGTCAGCAGCGCGAGCCAGGCCAAACTGGCCGAGCTCTCACTGGCCGGCGTCGACCTGCGCGGCGCGGCCGGCACCCTGACGCTCAGCAACGTGCCGGGCACCCTCACCGACGCCGGGGCCAAGGCCTTCGGCAACTTCTACCCCGCCGGGACGGCCCTGGACCCGCTCACCCTCTCGGTCAACCTGCCCGCCGCGCAGCCGACTTCGCCGGCCCCGTCGCCGACCGCCGCGGCCACCCCCTCGGCGGCCGCCGTGCCGACGCCGTCGGCGACCGCCGAGACCCCGTCCGCCGAGACCCCGACCACCCCGCCCGGCGCCCAGGCCCCCGCCAGGACCGAGTTCGCCAACGGCGCCCTCGACTGGGGCGTGCGCCGCACCTTCCGCGACTACGTCACCGGCGCGATCGCCCAGGGCCGATGGGAACTCGGCGCCGGCGCGGCGGACGGCGGCGCCTACTTCCGCTGGACCCCGGCCAAGGGCGGCTACGACCCCGCGAACGGCGACCTCACCGCCGCCTTCACCGGCACCGTGCGCTTCACCGGGCTGCGCAGCGGCGACACCTACGGCCTGGACCTCACCCTCGCCAACCCGGGCGTCACCGTGGCCGGCGGCCAGGGCCGCCTGGTCGCGGACGTCTCCGGCCGGACCCCGGACGGCGCCACCCAGCAGCTCACCGGCGTCGAGCTGGGCGCCTTCGACCCGGCCGGCCTCAAGCCCGAGGGCGGCCTGCTGAAGGCCGTCGAGGTGCCGCTGAAGCTCACCGAGGGCGGCGCCAAGGCCTTCGGCGGCCTCTACCCGGCCGGCACCGAGATGGACCCGCTGAGCTTCGCCGTCGCGCTCGACCCGGCCGCGGCGCTGCCCCCGCTGCCCGACCTCGGCAGCGCCCCGGCCACCGCGCCGAGCGCCACCGCGACCCCCGCCACCAGCCCCTCCGCCGCGCCCGTCGCCTCCTCCTCCCCGGGCGGCTTCCCGGTGGCGGCCGTGGCCGGCGGCGCCGTGCTGGTGGCCGCGCTCGCCGTGACCGGCGGCCTGCTCGTCCGGCGCCGCCGCGCGGCCGCCGCGTCGGGCGCGGGCGCCGACGGCGGCCCCGGCGATGCGCCGGGCCCCGGCGACGCGGCCTGACACCCCGGAGCGTCCCCCCGCTCCCTCCCCCCGCCCCATCCGAACGGAGTACCCACCATGTCCCGCAACCGCACCCGGCTGGCCGCCCTCGCGGCCGCCACCGCCGGCCTCGGCCTGACCGCCCTCGGCGCCCCCGCACTGGCCTTCGGCGCGGGCGGCCCCGGCAGCGTCACGTACGACACCGGCGCGCTGGACTGGGGCGTGAAGGCCAGCTTCCGCAGCTACGTCAGCGGCCCGGCCTCCCAGGGCGGCGCCATCGAACTGACCGGCGGCGCCACCACCAACGCCGACGGCACCTTCCACTTCGGCCTGGCGAACGCCACGTACGACCTCGCCACCCACGCGCTGAGCTCCTCCTTCACCGGCGGGGTCCGCTTCACCGCCCACCACGGCGCGCTGGACGTCGCCCTCAGCGACCTCAAGGTCACCACCGCCGGGACGACCGGCACGCTCACCGCCGACACCGCGTCCAAGGAGTCGATGGGCGCCACCGAGGTCACCCGACGGGACGACGTGCCGCTGGTGACGTTCACCGTCGGGCGGGACACCACCACCGGGGTGCCGACGGCGGCGAAGCTGACCGAGCAGGGCGCCAAGGCCTTCGCGGGCTTCTACGCGGCCGGGACGGACATGGACCCGCTGTCGCTGCTGCTGAAGCAGAGCCCGGCGACGCCGTCGCCGACGGCCACGGCGACCGCCACCGCTTCGCCGACGGCCCCGACCCCGACCCCGACATCGACCCCGACCGCCACGGGCACGCCGACCGCCTCGCCGTCCGCCACCGGCACGCCGTCGGCCACGCCCTCCGCCACGCCGTCGGCCACCGCGACGCCGTCCGCGACGCAGTCGCCGAGCGCCACCGCCTCGCCGTCCACGAGCGCCACCCCGTCCGCGACCGGGACCCCGGCGCCCACCGGTGCCCCCGGCCGGCTGCCGGTGCTGAACGGCACCCTCGACTGGACGGTCAAGGAGAGCTTCCGCGCGTACCTGGCCACCCCGATGGCGAGCGGCAAGGTCGAGTTCGGCGGCGGCGCGGCCGACTACCGCTTCGGCGGCGCCACCGGCGGCTACAACACCGCCGACCACTCGCTGACCGCCGCGTTCGACGGCTCGGTCCGCTTCCTCGGCCACCCCGGCAAGGACGGCTGGGCGCTCGACACCACGCTCTCCAAGCTGGGCCTGACGATCGACCAGGGCGGCGCCTTCCTGACCGCCGACGTGAACGGCAAGTCCCCCGACGGCAAGGCGACGTCGCTGAGCGGCGCGCGGATCGCCAAGCTGGACGTGCCCGCCTCCGCCCTGAAGCCGGTCAACGGCGTGGTGACGCTCTCCGGCGTCCCGGCCACGCTCACCGCCGAGGGCGTCCCGGTGTTCTCCAACTACCCGGCGGGCACGGCCCTGGACCCGGTCAGCGCCACCCTGGCGTTCGACAAGGACGCCAAGCTGCCGGCCACCCCGCCGACCGCCGGGTCCGGTGCCGGCGCCGGTGCCGGTGGCGCCAACCAGCCTGCCGGAGGCCAGGGTTCGGGCACCGGTACGGTCGGCGGCGCCTCGCTGACCACCGGCGGCGGCTTGACCGGTGCGGGCGGTGCGGGCGGCGTGCTGGCCGCCACCGGTTCGCAGACCCCGGTGGTCCCGCTGCTGGCCACCGCGGCCGGTCTGCTGCTGGTCGGCGGCAGCGCCACCGTGCTGGTGCGCACCCGGCGCGGCGCGCGCTCCTGACGCACCCCCGGGACGCGCGACGGCCCCGGGGGGGAAAAAACCCCCCCGGCCCCGCCCCCCCCTCCCCCCCCCCGCCGCCCCTTTCCCCCACCACCCCCCCCCCCCCCCCCCCCC
>NZ_JBHVWW010000080.1:6456-24200 GCF_042882025.1 Kitasatospora sp. NPDC058243 | reverse complement strand
CCTGGGGCGGCACACGCTCTGGAAACACCCCCGGAAAACGCGACGCCCCCGGAAAAAAACCCCCCCCCGGGGCCGGCCCGTTGGCGCACCCGGGCGGGTGCGTCTTACGGGAAACGTTCAGGCGCTCAGCGGGTAGCGCGCGTCCAGGTCCCGGAAGACCGCGCCGTTGAGCACGAAGGCCCGCTTGCACTCCTCGACCACCCGGCGCCGCTCCACCTCGTCCATCGCCAGCCCGGCCGCGTCCAGCCGGGCCCGGTAGTCGCGCTTGAAGGCGGCCGGGTTGTCGACCTCCTCGAAGACGTAGAACCGCACGCCGTCGCCCTTGCGCTCGAAGCCCCAGGTCTTCTCGGCGATGCCGCGGATGATCTGACCGCCGGACAGGTCGCCCAGGTAGCGGGTGTAGTGGTGCGCGATGTACCCGGCCGGCCACGTCTCGGCCAGTTCCTCCACCCGCGCGACGTACGCGGCGGTGGCGGGCAGCGGCGCCAGGCCGTCCTGCCAGTCCGGCCCGCGCAGGTGCGCCAGGTCGCGCTCGATGGCGGCGGTGCGCAGCAGCGCCCGGTCGATGAAGGGCCCGGCGAGCGGGTGCTCCGCCAGGTGTCCGGCGCGGCTCTCCAGGGCCCGGTAGACGTACCAGAGCTGGCCGGTGAGGTCGGCGTAGGCCTCGATGCCGAGCCGTCCGCCCAGCAGGTGGCTCATGAACGAGGACTGTTCCGCGGCCTCGTGCTCCTCGCTGCTGGCGGTGCGGAGCGCGGTGGAGAACGGGACGGGCTCGGGCGTGGGCATGCGGCCTCCAGGATCGGATTCGGCCCCGACTGTTTTGGTTAGCCTAACCTAACAAGCCGTCTTGCCGACAGGCTGTCGGCAAGACGGCCGCTCCCGGCCCCGGACACGGCGAAGGCCGGGGCCCGCGGACGAATCCGCGAACCCCGGCCTCCGGCTGCCCCGACCTACCTCGAACTGCTCAGAACGATCTGATCGAACGAGATCGGAACGACGGCTCAGTGACCGCCCTGCTCCGCCAGACGCTTGATCGAAGCGGTGACCTCGGCCTCGGCCTCGGCGCGGCCGACCCAGTTGGCGCCCTCGACGGACTTGCCGGGCTCCAGGTCCTTGTAGACCTCGAAGAAGTGCTGGATCTCCAGGCGGTCGAACTCCGACACGTGGTGGATGTCCCGCAGGTGCTCCCAGCGCGGGTCGGTGGCCGGAACGCACAGCAGCTTGTCGTCGCCGCCGGCCTCGTCGGTCATCTGGAACATGCCGATGGCGCGGCACTTGATGAGGCAACCCGGGAAGGTCGGCTCGTCCAGGATCACCAGCGCGTCCAGCGGGTCGCCGTCCTCGCCGAGCGTGCCCTCCACGTAGCCGTAGTCGGCCGGGTAGCGGGTCGAGGTGAAGAGCATCCGGTCGAGCCGCAGCCGGCCGCTCTCGTGGTCGACCTCGTACTTGTTACGAGAGCCCTTCGGGATTTCGATAAGGACGTCGAATTCCAACGGTTCCTCCAAGGTAGGGACTGACAGAATCCAAGTGTCTCCTACGGGAGTGAGTGCTCGGGAAAGGGGCCGGTCGGTGGGAACAGGGGTCGGGGCGGCGCGCCGCCGCAGGGGGACGGCCGCCGGACTGTTCGGAGCGGCCCTGCTGGTCGCCGGAACGGTCCTGACCTCGGGCGGAGCGTACGCGCAGCCCTCCCCGGGCCCCGGCGGCCACAGCACCGAGCACGGCGAGGGCGACGGCCGCGACGGTGGGAAGGGCGGTCGGGGGAGGGGCGACGGCAAGCCCGGACCGGGCGACACCCCGGCCACCCGCCCGGCCGAACAGCCCACCGCCCCCGGCACCGCCGCCGGCTCCACGCCTGCCGGCACCGGCTCCACGGGCCCCACCGGCTCCACCCCCGCCCCGGGTGGCGGCGCCCGCCCGGCCCCCGCCCCCGGCGCCGTCCTGGCCACCGTCGAGGCAGGCGGCTCCGCCGCCGCACCCACCGCCCAGGGCCTCCAGCAGGCGCTCGCCGCCGCCGTCGCCGACAAGAGCCTCGGCACCGTCACCTTCGCCGTCGCGGACGCCGCCGGCGGTCAACTCCTGTACGGCTCCGGCGAGAACACCCCGGGCACCCCCGCCTCCACCACCAAGCTGGCCACCGCGATCGCGGCCCTGTCGCTGATCCCCGGCGACACCCGGCTGACCACCCGGGTGGTCCGGGGCGCGGACCCCGGCACGATCACCCTGGTCGGCGGCGGCGACCCGACGCTCACCGCGCTGCCCGCCGACCAGGTCCAGATCGGTGGTCAGGCGGCCGATGCCGACACCGCCCCCGCCTCGCTCGACGCCCTGGCCCGGCAGACCGCCGCCGCCCTCAAGGCCGCCGGCACCACCACCGTCAAGCTCGACTACGACCTGTCGATGTACGCGGGCAACCCGCAGCACAAGAACCACGACGCGCAGAACATCGCCCTGGTCGTCCCGCTGATGGCCGACGAGGGCAGGGTGGACCCCAAGAGCCGTGACGAGGCGCCGGCCCGGGTCGCCGACCCGGCCGGGAAGGCCGCCGAGAGCTTCGCCGCCCTGCTCAAGGCCCAGGGCGTCACCGTCGAGGGCACGGCCAAGCCCGCCGCCGCCCCGGCCGCCCCCGCCGCCACCGTCCTCGGCCGGGTGGACTCGCCGACCGTCGCCCGGCTGGTCGAGCGCATGCTCACCACCTCCGACAACCAGCTCGCCGAGGCGATGGCCCGTCAGGCGGCCCTCGCCGCAGGCCAGCCGGCCGACTTCGAGGGCGCCGCCACCGCCGTCACCCGGGAACTCGCCAAGCTCGGCGTGCCGATGACGGGCGTGTCCCTGAACGACGGCAGCGGACTGCACCCGGGCAACGCCGTCCCGCCGGCCGTCCTCGTCCAACTCCTCGCCCTGGCCGCCTCCGACCAGCACCCGGCCCTGCGCCCGGTCCTCACCGGCCTGCCCATCGCCGGCTTCACCGGCACCCTCGGCAAGCGCTACGGGAGCGGTTCGGGGGCCGCCGCCGCGGCCGGCCTGATCCGCGCCAAGACCGGCACCCTCAGCGGCGTCAACACCCTCGCCGGCACCGTCGTCGACGCCGACGGCCGCCTTCTCGCCTTCGCCGTCATGACCCGCACCACGGCCCCCGCCGACACCGCCCGCGCCGCCATGGACCGCATCGCCGCCCGCCTCGCCACCTGCGGCTGCCGCTGACCCGCCCGCGCCCCCGCCCCGGGCCCCGCCGGGGGCGGGGTGAGGGTGTTCGTCGCGGGTGGCTGCCGCTGGTGGGTGGGAGCACGTACGGTGAGGGCATGACGAGCGCGAGTGGCGGTGCTGGCATGGTCGACTGGAATCTCGCGGTCGCAACCGCGACCAGGTTGGTGCGGCCGGGGCCGGAGGTGAGTCGGGCGGAGGCGGCGGCCGTGGTCGCCGAACTGCGCCGGCACGCGCTGGAGGCCGAGGAGCACGTCCGGGCGTTCACGGGGATGCGGTCGAGCAGTCTGACGGCGGCCACCGCGACGCCGGTCCTGGTGGTGGACCGCCCGGGCTGGGTGCGGGCGAACGTGGCCGGCTTCCGTACGGTGGTCCAGCCGCTGGTGGAGAAGCTCCAGGCGCGCCGGGCGAGCAGTCCGACGGCGGGGGTGTTCGGCGCGGTGGGGGAGAAGGCCACCGGCATCGAGGTGGGCGCGCTGCTGGCGTTCCTGGCCGGGAAGGTGCTCGGCCAGTACGAGACCTTCGCCCCGGCGGAGCCTTCGCTGGAGGCCCCGGACAGCCCGGCGGCGCTTTTCGACAAGCCGCGGCTGGGGCCGGAGGGCCCGGGGCCGGGTCGGCTGCTGCTGGTGGCGCCGAACATCGTGCACGTCGAGCGGGAGCTGGACGTCGACCCGTCCGACTTCCGGCTCTGGGTCTGCCTGCACGAGGAGACGCACCGGACGCAGTTCACCGCGGTGCCGTGGCTGCGCGACCACATCCAGTCCGAGGTGCAGTCCTTCCTGGCGGAGACGGACGTGGATCCGGGCGCCCTGCTGGACCGGCTGCGGGACGCGGCGGGTTCGCTCGGCGGCGGGCTGCCGGGTGTCGGGGGCCGGGAGGGCGTGCCGTCGGCGGGGCTGATGGAGGTCGTCCAGTCGCCGGCGCAGCGCGAGATCCTGGGCCGGCTGACGGCGGTGATGTCGCTGCTGGAGGGCCACGCGGACGTGGTGATGGACGGGGTCGGCCCGGCGGTGGTGCCGACGGTGGCGGAGATCCGGGAGAAGTTCCAGCAGCGCCGGGACCGCGGGGCGAACCGGCTCGACCTGCTGTTGCGCCGGCTGCTCGGCATGGACGCCAAGCTGCGCCAGTACCAGGACGGCGCGGTGTTCGTGCGCGGGGTGGTGGAGCGGGTCGGCATGGAGGGCTTCAACCGGGTCTGGACCTCCCCGAACACGCTGCCGACCAAGGAGGAGATCCACGATCCGGCCGCCTGGGTCGCCCGCGTCGCCCGCTGAGGCGGGCGCGGACGGGGCTCGGACCCCAAGCGCCGCGCGGTGGTCGGTGGTGGTCAAACCCGCTCGTACGAGTGGTCCAATCGGGCAGCCGGAGGGTGAAGATACGTTTCTCCATTCACCCGAACGTGGGACGGTGGTCGTACCGGTGGCGCGGGTGGCGTAGCGGGGTGCTCCTTTCTGCCACCATCTGTGAGCGCCCGGTAACAGGGCGCTCATGAAGCTGCGCGGCCCAGCCGCGCGAGCCGCCGTCCTGTCCCCTCCGTCGAGGAGTCGTCCGCCGTGGGTCCACACCCCGCAGTCGCAGCGATACGCCTGGCCGTCCGCCGCACGCTCACCGACCTCGCCGCCGAGGCCGGTACCACCTTCACCGCGCCCGTGCGCGAGCCCCGCGAGCGCCCGGCCGGGGCGCCCCTGGTGGGCGCCGCCGTCGGCACCACCCTGATCGGCAACGCCGCCCGGCACCCGTCCGGACTGCCCCGGACCCCGGCCGCCCCCGGCTCCCCGCTGGTGCTGGTCGCCGTCAGCGGCGGCGCCGACTCGATGGCGCTGGCCATCGCCGCCGCCTTCGAAGCCCCCAAGATCGGCCTGCGGGTCGGCGCCGTCACCGTGGACCACGGCCTGCAGCCCGGCTCCGCCGACCGGGCCGCCCAGGTGGCCGAACGGCTGCGCTCGCTCGGCCTGGACCCGGTCGAGGCGATCCCGGTGCGCGTCGGCCGGTCCGGCGGCCCGGAGGCCGCCGCCCGGGACGCCCGCTACGCGGCCCTGGACGCGGCCGCCGAACGGCTCGGCGCGGTCGCGGTGCTGCTCGGCCACACCCGGGACGACCAGGCCGAGACGGTGCTGCTGGGCCTGGCGCGCGGTTCGGGCTCCCGCTCGCTGGCCGGGATGCCGGCGCAGAAGGGCCGCTACCGCCGCCCGCTGCTGGAGCTGGACCGGGCGGCCACCCGGCAGGCCTGCTCCGCCCAGGCGATCCCGGTCTGGGACGACCCGCACAACTGTGATCCCGCCTACACCCGCTCCCGGGTCCGGCACGAGGTGCTGCCGGTGCTGGAGAAGCACCTGGGCGGCGGGGTGGTCGAGGCGCTGGCCCGCACCGCCCGGCTGTTCCGCGACGACGCGGACGCCCTCGACCAGTGGGCCTCCCTGGCCGAACGCGACCTCCGGACGGGTGAGGGCGCCCTGGACGCCGTGAAACTCGCCGAACTCCCGCCCGCGGTCCGCCGCCGGGTGCTGCGCCGGGCCGCGCTGCGGGCGGGCTGCCCGGCCGGGGACCTGTTCGCGCGGCACCTGGAGACGATCGACCTGCTGGTCACCGGATGGCGCGGCCAGGGGCCGCTGCACCTACCCGGGGGCGTCGAGGCCACCCGCAGGTGTGGCACGCTGGTCTTTCGGCGGCAGGGCGACTGACGGGCGGGCATGTCCCGGGGTAGTCGGCCGCCGGCCACACAGACCCCGAACGTTTGAGGACGTATCCCCGGTGGACCAGAACGACATGGGCGCTGACCTCGCGAAGGTGCTCATCAGCAAGGACGAGATCGACGCCAAGCTCCTGGAGCTGGCCGAGCGCATCGACCGGGACTACGCAGGCAAGGACCTGCTGATCGTCGGCGTCCTCAAGGGGGCTGTGATGGTCATGGCCGACCTGGCCCGGGCCCTGCACTCGCAGGTCACCATGGACTGGATGGCGGTGTCCTCCTACGGCATGGGCACCAAGTCCTCCGGCGTGGTCCGCATCCTGAAGGACCTGGACACCGACATCGCCGGCCGGGACGTCCTGATCGTCGAGGACATCATCGACTCCGGTCTGACCCTGTCCTGGCTGCTGGGCAACCTGAGCTCGCGCGGCCCGGCCTCGCTGGAGGTCTGCGCCCTGCTGCGCAAGCCGGACGCGGCCAAGGTCGAGATCGACGTGAAGTACGTCGGTTTCGACATTCCGAACGAGTTCGTGGTCGGCTACGGCCTGGACTACGCGGAGAAGCTGCGTAACCTGCCCTTCATCGGGACGCTCGCTCCGCACGTCTACGGGGGCTGAGGACTCCGTTCGGGCTACGGATGGGAACAGGAGCCGGTTCCCGCCCGTTGGACCGGGGGGACCAAGAACGACGGCCGTGTCGCTGCGCTCCCGCCATGCGCGGGTGTGACTGCGGTACGGTCCATTAAAACCGCTCTTCACATGAGCACCGACCAGGATGCGCCGGCGGCACCCAGCCCGCGGCGCCGTTGAGTGGCAGGAGGGACGGGGCGGCAACGCCCCGCATGGATGGACGTCAAGCGATACTTCCGTGCGCCGATCATGTGGATCGTGCTGGCCGTCCTCGCCGTCATCGTCTTGATGCAGGTCGTTTCGGATTCGAACGGCTACAAGACGGTGGACACCGGGCAGGTCGTCGCGGCGATCGACGCCAAGCAGGTCAAGTCGGCGCAGATCACCACTGGTGACTCGAACACCATCAAGATCCAGCTGAAGGACGGCGCCACGCTGTCCAACGCCGGTACCGGCAAGACGCCGTCCGGCAGCAAGTTCCAGGCCTCGTACATCGGCGACCAGGGTGTTGCGATCGCCGACAAGCTCCAGGCCCAGATCAACGACAACGACCAGAGCACGCTCGCCGAGGGCTACACCATCAGCCCCGAGAAGCAGAGCACCTTCGTCAGCCTGCTGCTGTCGATGCTCCCGATCGTCATCATCGTCCTGGTCTTCCTGTTCCTGATGAATCAGATGCAGGGCGGCGGCTCCCGGGTCATGCAGTTCGGCAAGTCCAAGGCCAAGCTGCTCACCAAGGACACCCCGAAGACGACCTTCGCGGACGTCGCGGGCGCCGACGAGGCGGTCGAGGAGCTCCACGAGATCAAGGAGTTCCTCCAGGAGCCGGCCAAGTTCCAGGCCGTCGGCGCCAAGATCCCCAAGGGTGTGCTGCTCTACGGCCCGCCCGGTACCGGCAAGACCCTGCTGGCGCGTGCCGTCGCGGGCGAGGCCGGGGTGCCGTTCTACTCGATCTCCGGCTCGGACTTCGTCGAGATGTTCGTGGGTGTCGGCGCCAGCCGCGTCCGCGACCTCTTCGAGCAGGCCAAGGCGAACGCCCCGGCGATCGTCTTCGTCGACGAGATCGACGCCGTCGGCCGGCACCGCGGTGCGGGTCTGGGCGGCGGTCACGACGAGCGCGAGCAGACCCTCAACCAGCTGCTGGTCGAGATGGACGGCTTCGACGTCAAGGGTGGCGTGATCCTGATCGCGGCCACCAACCGCCCCGACATCCTGGACCCGGCGCTGCTGCGCCCGGGCCGCTTCGACCGTCAGATCTCGGTCGAGCGCCCCGACCTCCAGGGCCGGCTGGACATCCTCAAGGTGCACCAGAAGGGCAAGCCGATCGCGCCCGACGTCGACCTCTCGGCCGTCGCCAAGCGCACCCCCGGCTTCACCGGCGCGGACCTGTCGAACGTCCTCAACGAGGCCGCTCTGCTGACGGCCCGTTCGGACAAGAAGCTGATCGACAACGGCATCCTGGACGAGGCGATCGACCGCGTCGTGGCCGGTCCGCAGAAGCGCACTCGGATCATGTCCGAGCGGGAGAAGAAGATCACCGCGTACCACGAGGGCGGCCACGCCCTGGTGGCGGCGGCGTGCCCCAACAGCGACCCGGTGCACAAGATCACGATCCTCTCGCGCGGCCGGGCCCTCGGCTACACCATGGTGCTGCCGGACGAGGACAAGTACTCCACCACCCGCAACGAGATGCTCGACCAGCTGGCCTACATGCTGGGCGGGCGCGCGGCGGAGGAGCTGGTCTTCCACGACCCGACCACCGGTGCGTCGAACGACATCGAGAAGGCCACCGCCACCGCCCGGGCCATGGTGACCCAGTACGGCATGACCGAGCGGCTCGGCGCCATCAAGTTCGGCTCGGACAACGCGGAGCCGTTCCTGGGCCGTGAGATGGGCCACCAGCGCGACTACTCGGAAGAGGTCGCCGGGCTGGTGGACGAAGAGGTCAAGAAGCTCATCGAGAACGCGCACAACGAGGCCTGGGAGATCCTGGTCGAGAACCGCGACGTGCTCGACAACCTGGTTCTGGAGCTCCTGGAGAAGGAGACCCTGAACAAGGAGCAGATCGCGGAGATCTTCGCCACGATCGTCCGGCGCCCGGCCCGGCCGGCCTGGACGGGCTCGTCCCGTCGCACGCCGTCCACCCGGCCTCCGGTGCAGTCCCCGAAGGAGCTGGCGCTCACCAACGGCGCCGCCGCGATCGACACCGCCCCGGTGGACATCGTGAAGCTCCCGCCGCTGCCGAGCGCGGAGCCGCCCGCCGAGGGCTGATCCCGCGCACCGTACGGAATGGATGCCGCGTCACCGGGGTTTGTACCCTGGAGACGCGGCATCCGTGCTGTTCAGCAAAGTCGTCCCAAGTAAGCGAGGCCCGCATGATCGACCCGGTGACGCTCGACGGTCCACCCACCGTCGGGACCTTCGACCAGAAGCGGGCCGAGAACGCCATCCGCGAGCTGTTGCTCGCCGTGGGTGAGGACCCGGACCGCGAGGGGCTGCTGGAGACCCCGGCCCGGGTCGCGCGCGCCTACAAGGAGATATTCGCGGGCCTCTGGCAGGAGCCCGAGGACGTCCTCACCACCACCTTCGACCTCGGGCACGACGAGATGGTGCTCGTGAAGGACATCGAGCTGACGTCCGTCTGCGAGCACCACCTGGTGCCGTTCCGCGGCGTGGCGCACGTCGGGTACATCCCGTCCGCCAGCGGCAAGATCACCGGCCTGTCCAAGCTGGCCCGGCTGGTCGACGTCTACGCCCGCCGCCCCCAGGTGCAGGAGCGGCTGACCAGCCAGGTGGCCGACGCGCTGATGCGGATCCTGGAGCCGCGCGGGGCGATCGTCGTGGTCGAGTGCGAGCACATGTGCATGTCGATGCGCGGCATCCGCAAGCCCGGCGCCAAGACCATCACCTCGTGCGTCCGCGGCCAGCTGCGCGACCCGGCGACCCGGGCCGAGGCGATGAGCCTCATCATCGGCCGATAGCGCAACGGCCGGCCGGTCCCTCGGACCGGCCGGCCGTCGCCTGCCCGCGCCACCTGCCCGCGTCAGCCGAGCCGCTCGCCGATCCACTCCAGCGAGGACGGCAGCTCACGGGTCCAGCTGTCGAAGTTGTGGCCGCCGTCGTCCAGGTAGAGCGAGTCGACCTTGAACTGCGGGTTGGCCGCGGCGACCTGCTGGGCGTGGCCGACGAACTGGAGGGTCTGCGCGAAGTCGCCCTCCTTGCGGGAGGAGACCACCAGCAGCGAGAGGGCGGGGGCCGGGAGGTTCGTCAGCCGCCAGTCGAGGTCGCTCTGCTGCGCCAGGACGGCGTCGCCGGCGAACAGGTCGCCGCCGGTGAACTGGTCCTCCTTGACCTTGTACTCGCTGTGCAGGCCCACCCCGCTGCCGTAGACGTTCGGGAAGCGCATCGCCAGCCGCAGCGCGCAGCTGCCCCCGGTCGAGTAGCCGAAGACGGACCAGGAGGCGGCCGAGCGGCCGGTCCGGTAGGCGGTGCGGAGCGCCTCCGGCAGGTCCTTGGTGAACCAGGTCTCGGCGCGCGGGCCGCCGGGGACGTCCACGCACTCGGTGTCGCGCGGTGGGGCGACCGTCGGGCGGGCCATGACCACGATGGTCGGCGGCATCTTGCCGGACTTCTGCAGCTCGCCCGCGGTGCGCAGGACGGGCAGCTCCTTGATCAGGTTGAGCGTGGTGCCGGGGAAGCCGGAGATGGCGACCAGGACGGGGAAGCGGACCAGGGCGAACTTCGGGTCGAAGTACTCGGGCGGCAGATAGACGAACAGCTGGTCGGACAGCCCGGTCTCCTTGCCGGTGACCCGGACCGATTCGACCTTGCCGGTCTCCTCGGGCGGGCCCTTGGGCAGGTCGGTGACGGTCTCCAGACCGCCCTCGGTGGTCGGCTGGACCGGCGTGTCCGAGGCCGAGGTGCCGCCCTTGTGGTTCTCGTTGCTGGTCAGCGCGAGCTTGGTGCTGCCGGGGCTGAGCAGGTCGTCCCACGAGGTGTAGAACCCGAAGGAGTTGTTCACCGCCAGCGCCAGCACGGCCACGACCGCGACTTGAGTGACGGTCAGCAGGCCGATCCGGCCGAGGACGGGCAGCGGGCGCTGGCGCGCCAGCCGCGGCCAGAGCCACAGGGTGGTGACGAGAGCCGCAGCGCCGAGTGCGAGCAGCGAGTTCACCAGTGCGTCGCTGGTCAGTTCCATGCAGTCGGCCTTCCGATGGGACACTGTCGGTGCACGCCTCATCGTCTGGCGGCCCGTCAGCTCCGGCCACCGCGACTAGGCTGTCCGGATGCCCGGGCGAGCTGGGAGGGCGGGGGGAGCCGCAGGCAACCGGCGCCCTAGAATGCGGCGTCCACCGTACGTACGGCGTACCGGAGGACCCTGCCGCGCCACGCGGCGGCAGGCCTTCGGCTCCGTCCCCGGCTCCACCGCAGCGCGCCCACGGCACCGGTTTACCGACCGTTTCCGGATCCTTGGTATGCGCATTGCCTGATGAAGGAAAAGGCATTGAAGGTCCATCACACGTGCTCCCCCGGAGTGACCGGACGGCGTCCCGCAGCCTCTACGCTGAGCTTCCATGAGCGTTCCCGTGTCCGTTGAGCCGAGCCCCGAGCAGCCGCGTCGTCGACGCGGCCTGCAGACGCTTCGCACCCAGGCGGCGGCCGTTCCGAGGGCCTGGCTGCCCCGCGCGGTCGGGTACGCCTGTCTGCTGATCGGCCTGGTCGACATCGCCAGCGCGGTGTTCCCCAAGCTCCGGCACTCCAAGATGCACACCTTCACCGGGCAGCTGCCCGGCGGCACCACCTCGCTGGCCGCGGTCGGGACGATGATGGTCGGCCTGCTGCTGGTGCTGCTCGCGCACGCGCTGCGCCGGCGCAAGCGGCGGGCCTGGCGGGCGGTGTGCGTGCTGCTGCCGGTCGGCGCCGCGCTGCACATCGTGCGCTGGCACCAGGTCGGCCCGGCCGTGGTCTCGCTGGCGGTCTTCGTGGTGATGCTGGTGCACCAGCGCGAGTTCTACGCCAAGGCCGACCCGCGCACCCGCTGGCGGGCGCTGGTCAACCTGATCGTGATGGGCGCCGTCAGCGTGCTGCTCGGCCTGCTGATCGTGAGCACCCGGACCAAGTACGAGATCGGCTACCCGGCCCTGCCCGAGCGCCTCCAGCACGTCGTGTACGGGCTGTTCGGCTTCGAGGGGCCGATCCGGTACAACAACGTCCGGATGTCCGACCTGGTCGCCTACCTGCTCGGCGGGCTGGGCCTGCTGACCGCCTTCACCACCGCCTACCTGGCGCTGCGCCCGGGCAAGCCCAAGCCGGAGCTGACCCCGGAGGACGAGGAGAAGGTCCGCGAGCTGCTCACCCGGCACGGCGAGCGCGACTCGCTCGGCTACTTCGCGCTGCGCCGCGACAAGAGCGTGCTGTTCTCGCCCACCGGCAAGGCCGCGATCTCCTACCGGGTGGTCTCCGGCGTGATGCTCGCCTCCGGCGACCCGGTCGGCGACGTCGAGGCCTGGCCGGGCGCGATCAAGGTGTTCATGGCCGAGGCCCGCGAGCACGCCTGGGTGCCGGCCGTGATGGGCTGCAGCGAGGTCGGCGGCGAGGTCTGGACCCGCGAGGCGGACCTGGACGCGCTGGAGCTGGGCGACGAGGCGATCGTCGACACCGCCACCTTCTCGCTCGCCGGCCGGGCCATGCGCAACGTCCGCCAGATGGTCAAGCGGATCGAGCGCAACGGCTACTCCTGCCAGGTGCGCCGGGTCCGCGACCTCAGCGTGGAGGAGAAGCACCGGATCGCCGACGCCGCCGCCCGCTGGCGCGGCACCGACACCGAGCGCGGCTTCTCGATGGCCCTCGGGCGCTTCGGCGACCCGCTGGACGACGACTGCGTGGTGGTCACCGCCCACAAGGCCCCGGAGGAGGGCGAGAGCGGCGACGACCTGAAGGCCGTGCTGCACTTCGTGCCCTGGGGGCCGGACGGCATCTCGCTGGAGCTGATGCGCCGCGACCGCGCGGCCGACCCGGGCCTGAACGAGCTGCTGATCGTCGCCGCCCTCCAGGCCGTGCCCGCGATGGGCGTGCGCCGGGTGTCGCTCAACTTCGCGATGTTCCGCTCGGCGCTGGCCCGCGGCGAGCGGATCGGCGCCGGCCCGGTGCTGCGGGCCTGGCGCGGACTGCTGGTGTTCCTCTCGCGCTGGTTCCAGATCGAATCGCTGTACAAGTTCAACGCCAAGTTCCAGCCCGAGTGGGAACCGCGCTTCCTGGTCTTCCCGAACACCCGGGACCTGCCGCGGATCGGCTTCGCCGCGATGCAGGCCGAGGCCTTCATCACCCTCGGCATGCCGCGCTTCGGCCGGCGGCGCCAGCGGGAGGGCCTGATGCCCACCCCGGGCGCCCGCGACGTCACCGAGGCCGCCTGAGGCACCGCCGCGACCAACGGGGCCCCCGCCGAGAATCCTCGGCGGGGGCCCCGTTCGATAATGGGCACATGAGCAACTCGCCGTCCTTCTCGCTGCCGGCCGGACTGCCGCGGCTCGACCGCTGCGCCGTGATGGGTGTGGTCAACGTCACGCCCGACTCCTTCTCGGACGGCGGCCTCTGGCACGACCCCGCCAAGGCGATCGCGCACGGGCTCGCCCTGCGCGCCCGCGGTGCGGACCTGGTGGACGTCGGGGGCGAGTCCACCCGGCCCGGCTCGCAGCGGGTGCCCGAGGAGGAGGAGCTGCGCCGGGTGCTGCCGGTGGTGCGCGAGCTCGTCGCGGCCGGGGTCGTGGTGTCGGTCGACACCATGCGGGCCTCCGTCGCCGAGCAGGCCGTGGCGGCCGGTGCCGCGCTCGTCAACGACGTCTCCGGCGGGCTCGCCGACCCGGCGATGGCACAGGTGGTCGCCGACACCGGCGCGCCCTTCGTGGTGATGCACTGGCGCGGCCAGTCCGCGGACATGGAGCGGCTGGCGGTCTACCGGGACGTGGTGGCGGACGTCGTCGCCGAGCTGGCCGTCCGGGTGGACGCGCTGCTGGCGGCCGGGGTCAAGGAGGACCAGCTGATCCTCGACCCGGGGCTCGGCTTCGCCAAGACCCCCGAGCACAACTGGGCGCTGCTCGGCCGGTTGGACGCGCTCACCGCGCTCGGCCGTCCCGTCCTCGTCGCCGCATCGCGCAAGCGGTTCCTGGGTACGCTGCTGGCCGACCCGCAATCCGGGGCGCTGCGCCCGGCCCGGGAGCGCGACGACGCGACCGCCGCGGTGTCGGTGCTGTCGGCCCAGGCCGGCGCCTGGGCGGTGCGGGTGCACGACGTGTCCGGCACGGCGGACGCCGTCCGGGTGGTCGCGGCCTGGCAGCACGCGGCCCGGCAAGGGGTGAGGGAGGGTCTGTGACAGGTGACGGCAGGCTGAGCGGCGGAACGGCCGGCCAGGCCCGCGAGGCGGACCTGGAGGCGGTGCTCGCGGCGAACCAGGCGCTCTACCAGGCACTGGAGGAGGGGGACCTGGAGGCGGTCGAGGACGCCTGGCTGGGCGCCGCGGACGCGGACGACAAGGGCGGCGTGGTGTGCGTGCACCCCGGCTGGCCGGTGCTGCGCGGGCGGGCGCAGGTGACCCGCTCGTACATGCTGATCATGATGAACACGGAGTACATCCAGTTCTTCCTGACCGATGTCGAGGCCGAGGTCCACGGAGATGTGGCCCTTGTCACGTGCACCGAGAACATCCTCTCCGGCGGCGAGGCGGAGGAGGAGGGGGAACTCGGTCCGCTGGTCGGCGGAAAGGTCGTATCCACGAATCTGTTCCGCCGTACCCCGGGCGGGTGGAAGCTCTGGTCGCACCACGGTTCACCCGTTCTGACCAGCGGCGACGACGAGGACGAGGACTGATTCGGGCGGCCTTCGGAAAACGCCGCCGGGAGGTCGCCCGGGAATTCCCGAGTGGTCACCGAACGTTCACGTCAATCGCCATTCCGGTGCGCGTGGCGACGGTTCGTGCCGGGTAGGACGGTCAGACGTTGTCAGCGCCCGCGGGTAGATTCGAAACGGAGTGGCGGGTGTGCTGCCCGCCTTCGCCCCGCCCGTCCATGCCATTCTCCGGGTGGGGCCCGTCCGACTGGGAGCAGTGATTCGTTTGCTGGACCGCGTCACCCTGCGGGGGCTGCGTGCCCGGGGCAACCACGGCGTCTTCGAGCGCGAGCGCATCGAGGGCCAGACCTTCGTGGTCGACCTCGTGCTGTACCTGGACACCCGCCCCGCCGCGTCCGGCGACGACCTCACCCGCACGGCGCACTACGGCCTCGTGGCCGAGGAGGTCACCGCGATCATCGCCGGGGAGCCGGTCGACCTGATCGAGACCCTGGCCCAGCGCATCGCCGACCAGTGCCTGAAGCACGAAGCGGTCGAGGAGGTCGAGGTGACCGTGCACAAGCCCGACGCCCCGATCACCGTGCCGTTCGACGACGTGACCGTGACCATTCACCGGGGCCGCGCATGACCGCCGCCGTGCGCCCCGTTCCAGTTGCAGAGGGATCTCGATGAGCACCAGCGACCCGACCGCCTCGCCGACCACGTTCGACCTGGAGAGCCGGGTGGACTCCGCCGACACCACACTGCACAGCCAGCACTGCGCGGTGATCGCACTCGGCAGCAACCTGGGCAACCGCCTGGACACCCTCCAGGGCGCCGTCGACGCGCTCGCCGACACCCCCGGGCTCAAGATCAAGGCCGTCTCCGCGGTCTACGAGACCGAGGCCGTCGGCGGCCCGGACGAACAGCCCAACTACTACAACGCGGTCGTCGTGCTGCGCACCTCGCTGCCGCCGCGCGACCTGCTGGAGCGCGGCAACGCGATCGAGGACGCCTTCGGGCGGGTCCGGACGGTGCACTGGGGTCCGCGGACCCTGGACGTCGACATCCTGGCCTACGAGGGCGTGCTCAGCGACGACCCGCAGCTGCTGCTGCCGCACCCGCGCTCGCACGAGCGGGCCTTCGTGCTCGCCCCCTGGCTGGACGCCCAGCCGGAGGCCGAGGTGCCCGGGCACGGGCAGGTCGGCGCACTGCTGGACGCGCTCGGCGGCCCGGGCGCGCAGGGCGTCCGGCGGCGGGACGACATCCGGCTGACGCTGCCGGAGTGACCGGCCGCGGCCCGGCGGCCCGGTGAGGGCGGCCGGGGAACTCGACCGGGGGGCCCGGCCGTACGAGTAGGTGTCCGCCGTTCGCGCGGGTGCCCGCCCGGTCGGGCCCGGTACGGTGGCCTGGCGCCGCCGTGCCGGGCCACCGGGCGACGGCCGGCTCTGGTAACCCCGGGAAGGACCTCCTCCGAGTGAAGCTGCTTCGCCTCCGCCTGCTGGTCGGCATCACCGCTGCTACCACGGCGCTGTCCTGGGCCGGTGCCAAGCTCTGGGCCTCCCTGGACACGCTGCCGGCCGTGCCGGTCGCGGCGCCGGTGGTGCTGGCGGCGGTGGCGGTGGTCCTGTTGGCGACCGCCCTCTCGTTGCGGTCCCGGCTGAAGGCGGTGCGCGAGCGGCAGCCCGGCGCGAAGGGCGTCGACCCGCTGCTGGCGGCCCGGGCGGTGGTGCTGGGGCAGGCCAGCGCGCTGGTCTCGGCGGTGGTCACCGGCGTCTACGCGGGCGCGGGGATCTTCCTGCTGGGCGAGCTGGACGTGTCGGCGCGCAAGGACCAGGCCGTCACGGCCGGGCTCGCGGTGCTGGCGGGGGCCGCGGTGATCGCGGCGGCGCTCTGGTTGCAGCACGTGTGCAAGCTGCCGGAGAACCACGACGATCCGAGCGGCCCGGCGCCCTCGCCCCGCTGAACAGGTCCTTTTTCGTGATCTTGAGTGAAACGCCGGGCACGTGCGGTAAAACTTGCGCACTGTCAAGGGTGGAAGAGGACCCTGGGCTGACACGGCCCCAATTCGCACGCTAGTTTCTTGGCATGTCTCGCGGACGCCACCGTCATTCCTCCGTCCTCGGCCGGATCTTCCCCCCCACCGCCGCCGGCGTGCTGCTCGTCGCTGCGCTGGCCGCCCTGCTCTTCAGTCAGGACGCCGTCCTGGTGCGTTCGGTGGGCGTCGCGGCGGTCGTCGCGACGCTCGGCTTCGCGCTGCTGCTGCGGCAGCGGGACAAGGCGGCCCGGGCGGCCGCCGAGATGGCCGCGGCGCAGCGGCTGCGGGCCGAGGAGCGGTTCGAGGAGCAGCTGGCGGAGGCCGAGTACGCGGCTGAGGTCGCCGAGGAGCGGGCCACCCGGTTCGGGCGGCGGCTGACGGCGGAGAAGTCGCGGCTGGCGAAGGCCGAGACCGAGATCGCCCGGCTGCTGCGGGAGCGGGCCGTGGCGGTGGCCGAGCAGGCGCTCAAGGAGGCCGAGGCGGCCCAGCGGGCGCTCGCCGCGAGCCGCCCCAAGTACCCGGCCAGCCCGGCCGCGTTCGTCCGTGCCGCGTCCGTGCTGCGGGTGCTGGAGCGGCGGGCGGCGGAGCAGGAGGCGCGGCGGGAGCGGACGGCGGGCTCGGCGGTCGCGCTGCGGGCGCGTACGGTGCCGGCCGCTGCGGCCCAGGCGCCCGTGCCCGTGGCTGCCGTGGTGGCGCCCTCGGTGCCGGCGCCGGTGGCCCCTGCGGTGCCGACTCCGGAGCAGGCTCCGGTGGCACAGGCACAGGCACAGGCACAGGCACAGGCACAGGCACAGGCACAGGACCAGACCCAGGCGTCGGTGCGGCCCGCGCCGGTGCGCCCGGCGCTGACCGCCACGGTCGGGCAGCTCGGCGGGACGCCGTCCGCTCCGGTCGCGACGCCCGCGCCGGTGGAGCGGCAGCGGCCGCGGTCGGCGCAGTCCGGGGCGGTGCGCGGGCCGGGCTTCAGCTTCTTCGGCCGTGGTGCGGGCGCGGCCGTGCGGGTGGCGGCCCCGGCGCCGGCGGTGGGCAGCGTCGCCGAACTGGGCGAGCGCACGGACCTGGCCGACGTGGTGGGCGACGAGGCGGTGGCCGCGCAGGCGAAGGCCGAGGCGCAGGAGGCCCAGGAGGCTCGCGAGGTGCAGGAGGCCGCGGCCGGCTCGCAGTCGTCGCAGCCGGCGGCCGAGCCTGCGCCGGGCGCGCCCGCGGTGGTGGACCTGACCCCGGAGGACGAGACCGAGCTGATCCAGCTGCCGGAGCTGCGCGCCTCGCGCTAGGGCCGGACAGGACCTGAGTCAGGTCCGGATACGCGAAAGCGGGGGGGGGGGTCGGGAGGGGCTGGGAGACGCAGCGCGTTTCTTTCCTGCGG
>NZ_JBHVWW010000080.1:0-6446 GCF_042882025.1 Kitasatospora sp. NPDC058243 | reverse complement strand
GTTGCGCCTCAGGTGGTGCCAGGGCGAAGCCTGGTTAGGTTCCGAACCCGAGAGGTCGGCGCGGGATGTTGGTGTCCCCGGTCCCCCCCCCCGCTTTCGTTCCGGCGGTGCGCCGGGCCGGGAGGGGCCCGGCGGGGTGTCAGAGCTGGACGCCGAAGTCCTGGGCGATGCCCGCCAGGCCGGAGGCGTAGCCCTGGCCGACGGCGCGGAACTTCCACTCGCCGCCGTTGCGGTAGAGCTCGCCGAAGATCATGGCGGTCTCGGTGGCGGCGTCCTCGGAGAGGTCGTAGCGGGCGATCTCGGCGCCGCCGGCGGCGTTCACCACGCGGATGTACGCGTTGCGGACCTGGCCGAAGCTCTGGCCGCGGGCGACCCCGTCGTAGATGGTGACGGGGAAGGTGATCTTGACGGCCTCGGCCGGCAGGCCGGCCAGGTTGACGTTGAGCGACTCGTCGTCGCCGGCGCCCTCACCGGTGCGGTTGTCACCGGTGTGCACGACGGTGTTGTCCGGGCTGCTGGTGTTGTTGAAGAAGACGAAGTGCCCGTTGGAGAGCACCTTGCCGTCCGCGTTCAGGACGATCGCGCTGGCGTCGAGGTCGAATTCGGTGCCGGTCGTGGTCCGGACGTCCCAGCCCAGGCCGACACTGACCGCGGACAGGCCCGGGGCCTCCTTGGTCAGCGAGACGTTGCCACCCTTGGAGAGGCTCACTGGCATGGCGATTGAAGTCCTTTCGTTCGCTTTTTCCGGGACAACGCCATACTCCGGTGGGTTGGTTCCGCGAAGTCCGTGAATTCTTCGTGGACGCCAATCCTCTGGCAAAGGTCTGACAATGCCCTGGTCAGATCCGGGGGAACCGGCCCTGCAGCGACCAGATGTTCGGATTGTCGGCCAGCTCGGGGTGCATATCGAAGAGGTCGGCGAGGGTGTCCTGGAGGAAGTCCCGGGCCTCGCGCCGCAGCTCGCCGTGGCGGACCACGACGGGCGGCTCGTCCGGCAGCCAGGTCGCGGTGATCTCGACCCAGTTGAAGCGGCGGGCGAACCGCAGCAGCTCGGTGTTCTGGGTGAAGTCGAGGTCGGCGGTCTGCACCCGGGCGGCCCGGCCGCCGTCCGGGTCGCGGTCCAGTTCCTCGACGATGTCGCACAGTGCCCAGGCGAAGTCGAGCACCGGCACCCACCCCCAGCCGGTGGACAGCTCGGCGCCCTCGGCGTCCAGGTAGACGTCGCCGCAGAACAGGTCGTACCGCAGGGACCGCACCGGGGCGGATCGGTAGTCCGTCTGCGGGGGGTCGGGGAAGCGGTTGGAGAGGGAGTAGCCGAGCTCGATCACGTACGCCATTGTCCGGGCTGCGGGCGGTGGTGCGGAACCGGGCCGCCGGCCGTCGCGGATAACCGGGTGACCGGGCGGTGCGGGCGCGGGATGATGGACGCATGCCCGAGCCCATCCGCGTACGGGGATCGGTGGTCGTCCCCGACGCCGAGCTCGTCTGGCGCTTCTCGCGTTCCTCCGGCCCCGGTGGCCAGCACGTCAACACCTCCGACAGCAAGGTCGAGCTGCGCTACGACCTGGCGGCGTCCAAGGCGCTGCCCGAGGTGTGGCGCGAGCGCGCGCTGGAGCGGCTGGCCGGGCGGCTGGTGGACGGCCGGGTGCTGGTGATCCAGGCCTCGGAGTTCCGCTCGCAGTGGCGCAACCGGGAGGCGGCCGCGGCCCGGCTGTCGGCGGTGCTGACCGAGGCGTGCGCGCCGCCGCCGAAGTCCCGCCGGGCGACCAGGCCGAGCCGGGGGATGGTCGAGCGCCGGCTGTCCAACAAGCGGCGCCGCTCCGAGCTGAAGCAGGGGCGGCAGTCGCCGCGGGGCGGCGAGTAGCCGGGGCGGCTCAGCCGAGGGCGCGGTAGCCGCCGCGGAAGTAGAGCAGCGGCCGGCCGGCCGGGCTGGGCACCGCGGCCTCCAGGACGCGGCCGAGCAGCAGGGTGTGGTCGCCCGCCGGTATCCGCTGCTCGGTGCGGCACTCGACGGTGGCGAGCGCGCCGTCGATCAGCGGGGCGCCGGAGCGCGGGCCGCGGTGGTGCGGGGTGTCCGCGAACAGCAGCCGGTCGCTGAGCCGGCCCTTCATGGCGAAGCGGGAGCCGAGCGCCTTCTGCCCCTCGGTGAGCAGCGAGACCGCCCAGGTGTCGGTGCGGGAGAGCACCTCGTCCATCCGGGAGTCCTCGCGGACCGAGATCAGGACCAGCGGCGGCTCCAGCGACACGGACAGGAAGGACGTGGCGGTCATGCCGACGTCCTCGCCGTCCTCCGGGTCGTGGACGGTCACCAGGCTCACGCCGGAGGCGAGCTGGGAGAGTGCCGCCCGGAACTCGTCGGGCGTGGCGTGGGAGGCAGCTTCGGGCTGCGGGGACGAGTACACGTACCGCACGGTAGTCGGCGGCCGCCGGAATCGGCATCGGGCCGAGGTCGTAGGACCAGCGGCGCACGGGGCGGGGTTGCGGCCGGGTCCGGGACTCACCCTCAGGAGTGAAGCAAGGGGCCTGCCGGGCGGCAGCGGGCTTCAGCGCGAGGCCAATGCGGTCGACCAAAGGAAATATTCCGATAGCGCTTTATGTCCCGCTATGGGGCGGATGAGCTGATTAAGGGTGCATTAGTGTCGTGTGATTTAAGTCACAAGTGATGGCCTATTGCTGACCGAGCGTGCCGAACGCTGTGCTCCCTGTGATTCAGTTCTTCTGGCAATCGGACGATAACCAATCAAGAACTATCCGAAGCAGCCGGGGAGCCCCCGCATGGAAGCCGAGTCGGAGCCGTACGTCCGTCTCGCGACCCTCCGCACCTTGCACCGGGTCGTGGCGGACCTCAACGCTGCCCGCAGCCTGGCGGGCACGCTGCAGGCCGTCGTCGAGGGTGCGGTGCACGGGCTCGGCTTCGACGCCGCCGCGGTCAGCCTGGTCCGCCCGGACGGGGACCTCGTGGTCGCGGCCGTCTGGGAGCTGGAGGAGAGCACCATGGGCGGCCCCTCCGTCCTGCTCGGCCAGGTCGGCTCCCGGGAGTCCTGGGACCGGCTGCTCGGCGTCAGCGACCACTGGGGCACCCTGCGCTTCCTGCCGTACGACCGCGGCTGGGCCGTCGCCAGCGACATCCCGCGCTGGATCGGGGACGGCCCGCTGCCCGTCTACGCCAACGACTGGCACCCCGCCGACGGGCTGCTCGCCCCGATGTACAGCGCCGGCGGCGACCTGCTCGGCGTCCTCTCGGTGGACCGCCCGCGCAGCGGCAAGCGGCCCGGGGCGTGGACCCGCGAGGCGCTGGAGATGTTCTCGCTGCAGGCCTCCATCGCGATCGGCAACGCCCGGCTGCGGGCCGAGATGCAGCGCGCGCTGGCCCGCCTGGAGAAGGAGCAGCAGGCCCTGCGGGCCAGCGAGGAGAGCTTCCGCCAGGCCTTCGAGTACGCGCCCAGCGGGATGGCCATCACCGAACTGCACGGCGCCGGGCGCGGCCAGCTGACCAGGGTCAACGACGCGCTCTGTCGTCTGCTCGGCCGCCCCCGCGCGGTGCTGCGCCAGCAGAGCTTCGCCGACCTCGTGCACCCGGAGGACCGGGCGCTGCTGGAGCGCACCAGCGCCGAGAGCGGCCGGGCGGAACTGCGGCTGTCCCGGCGGGACGGCGGCTACCAGTGGGTGTGCCTGCGCAACTCGATCGTGGCGGACGCGGCCGAGGGCCCGAGCTTCCTGCTCACCCACGTCGAGGACATCGAGGACCGCAAGCGCCACGAGTTCCAGCTCGCCCACCGGGCCAGCCACGACGCGCTCACCGGCCTGCCGAACGGCGCCGAACTGAAGGCCCGGCTGGGCCGCCGGCTCTGCGCCGAGCCGCAGACCGTCGGGGCCCCCGCCGGGCCGGGCGAGCCGGCCTACCCGGCGCCGTACGGCTACCCGGCCGACTCCTACAGCGCGCACGCCGCGTACGACCGGCTGGAGGGCGCGGACCCGTACGGCGGGCCGGTGCACGGCTACGGGACGCCCGAGGGCGGCCCGCCGTACGGCCTCGCCCCGGGCTACGGGGAGCACGTGCACGCGGTGGTCCCGGCCGACCAGGGCCCGGGCGGCGAGGCGTGGTCCGCACCGTTCCGCTCCGGCGTCGCGGCGTCGCTGGACAAGGGGCTCGCGGTGCTCTTCTGCGACCTGGACGGCTTCAAGTCGATCAACGACCGGTTCGGCCACAACGCGGGCGACGCGGTGCTGGTCGAGGTCGCCCGGCGGCTGAGCCAGGCCGTCCGGGACGGCGACACGGTGGCCCGGCTCGGCGGCGACGAGTTCGTCGTGCTGGCCGACGGGATCGGCCGCGAGGAGGCCAAGGACCTGGCCCACCGGCTGCGGGGCGCCATCATCCCGCCGATGCGGATCGACGGCCGGGCGATGCGGGTGGGGGTGAGCCTCGGCGTCGGCTGGGCGGGCTGCGGGATGAGCATCGAGGAGGTGCTGCACACCGCGGACGAGCGGATGTACGACGAGAAGCGGGCCCGGGGCGGCGCGGTGCGCGGCGCGCGGGGCGAGCGCTCGCACCGACGGGCGGGCTGAGCCCGCCGGTCCTGGTTACCCACGGGTTGTCAAGGGCTCTTTTCCGGCTGTCACAAAGGACAGGTAGGGTTCCCGGGTACGACAGCGTCCATGATCTGCGCCGGCGGCCCGCATCCCGGCGGCGCGAACCGGATGGGGGAGTTGACCACCGTGACGACCGCCGGCAACAACGGAGCGCCCGAGGGCGGTGCCCCGCAGGACGACGACCCGTTCGGCTACCTCTACCGCCCGGCGGAGGGTGCCTCCGGGCAGCCGGCCGAGCCACAGCAGGGCGTGCCCCGGACGTCGTACAGCCGTCCGATGGAGGTCGGCCGGGCCCAGTACGGGCAGCAGCCCTACCAGCCGCGGCCGCAGCAGCCCCCGTACGGCCAGCAGGCGGGGCCGCAGCAGGGCTACCCCGGCGGCCAGCAGCCGTACCCGCCGCAGCAACAGCAGCCCGAGCACGGCACCGCGCCCACCCAGCAGACCCGTTACGCCGAGCACTCCCGGCCGCAGCCGGGAGAGGACCGGTCGAGCAGCGGCCGGAGCAAGGGCGCGGTGATCGGCGCGGTCGCGGTGGTCGCGGCCATAGCGATCGGCGCCGGGATCGCGCTCTCCAAGGGCGACCCGGAGGGCGACAAGACCGCCAAGGGCGGCGCCCAGACCACCGCCGCGGCTCCCCCCAGCACCCCGGCGACCGGCAGTTCGTCCCCGACCGCCTCGGCCTCGGCGAGCACCACCGCCCCGGCCGGCCCGTTGACCGTGGACTCGGGCCAGCTCCAGGCCCAGAACGCGCCGTCCGGCAACGGCGTCAAGGGCACCAAGTCCGCCGACGGCAGCTACCTGACGCTCCAGCCGGGCGGCTCGGTGACCTGGAACGGCGAGGTCGCCGCGGCCGGCACCTACAAGCTGAACGTGCACTACAACAACACCGGCGGGGACCTGAAGGGCGCCGCCTCGGTGAACGGCAAGGACTGGCCGAGCGGGCTGCTCTTCAAGAACTACGTGCCCGGCAAGGACCCGGCGTCCTCCTGGTTCAACACCTGGATACTCCCGCAGCTCCAGGCCGGGACGAACAGCATCACCTTCACCGTGCCCTCCGGGTCGATCCTGATCGACCAGATCACCCTCGAACCGAATGCGACCGGCTGACCGGTTGAGCAGCTGACCGGTTGAGCGGCTGAGCCGGAACGCGAGACGGCCGCCCGTCCCCGTGGGGGAAGGGCGGCCGTCGGCGTTCCGGCGCTCCGTCAGGCGGGCTTGACCACGTCGAAGCGCTCGCCGCCGAGGACCCAGCGGCCGCGGCGCATGACGGCGACCAGGTCGTAGCCCTCGGAGTCGAGCACGACCAGGTCGGCCTGCTTGCCCGTCTCCAGCGAGCCGATCGAGTCGGCGAGGCCCAGCAGGCGGGCCGGGGTGGCGGACAGCGACTCGACGGTCTGGTTCAGCGTCAGGCCGTTGACGGTGAGCGAGCGCTTGAAGGCGACGTCCAGGGTGAGCGTGGAGCCGGCGATGGCGCCGCCCTCGACCAGCCGGGCGACGCCGTCCTTGACCTCGACCTGGAGCGGGCCGAGCGGGTAGAGGCCGTCGCCCATGCCGGCCGCGCCCATGGCGTCGGTGATCAGGGCGACCCGGGACGCCCCGGCGGTGCCGTAGGCGAGGTCGAGCACGGACGGGTGCAGGTGCACGCCGTCGTTGATCAGCTCGACGGTGACCCGCTCGTCCTCCAGCAGCGCCACGATCGGGCCCGGGGCGCGGTGGGCGATCCCGGGCATGGCGTTGAAGAGGTGGGTGGCGACGCTCGCGCCGGCGTCGATCGCCTCCAGCGTGGTGGCGTAGTCGGAGTCGGTGTGGCCGACGGCGGCGATCACGCCGAGGTCGGCGAGCATCCGCACCGAGTC